>JBLIOL010000155.1:0-12323 GCA_047639615.1 Planctomycetota bacterium
GATTAGGGCGCGTGGCTCGCGAAGTCGGCTATGTGCGACACGCTCCTAGGTCGTAGGGCTTGCGCACTGTCGAGCCAGTGGGGATCGCCACGCATGGGGCCAGCAGCCCAGGTTTCTGGACGGGCGACCACACTCAACCCAGTCAGTACCGAGGATTACCGGGGTCTTGCTGTGTGGGTGCACAGAATGCAACGGGTGCTGCGTAGGATGGCATCCCTTCCCCCTGGTCTCCCCGGCTGCACCCTATGAAGCGCGCTCACCTGACCCTGCTCCTGGCCCTTTTTCTAGCCACCGCTATGGGCGGCATTTGGTTCCTGACTAGCGATACCGGCAACGGCGCTGGCGAGCAGGGCTTGGCAATCGGGGCACAAGCGCCCCTGGTCCTCGGCCAGGAGGGGCCTCTTCCTGAGGCTGACTTGGCTGGCTTGGTCAGCGAGGATGATGGTGGTCGGGCGATGGCAGACGCCGCCCTGACAGAGGCGACTAGCGCACGCAGCGGAGTGCGCGGGCGTTGGAAGCCGCCGATCACGGCTCAGTGGATCGAGGGGCGCGTGAATGTGGAGGCTGGGCTGCCCATGGACGAGGAGATCTTCGTCCTGGCCGAAGGGCGCAGTTTTTCCAGCGATCCCGATAGTCCCGATACCTTCCGAGCCAAGGTGGAACCTAGCGGGGAATTCCGTGTGGCGTTCAGCCCGGATACCCGGCGTGGGCGTCTGATCTTGCAAGCCAAGTACGCCTACCTGAAAACCCCTGAGGTAGTGAAGCTCTCCAGTCTCAAGGACGGCGAGGAGTTGGTGCTCGAGGCGGAACTCGGTGGACGCATTGTGGTGGAGGTCTTGCCGCCCGCGTCTCAAGCCTTTGCTGAGGACGTCTTGGACGGCATCGAAGTGGAAGCCAAAGTGGGTCGTTGGACCAGCGTGCCCAAGCTTGAGGGCACACGCCTGCAGAAGGCGATTTTCGAGCTAGGTGGCGCCCGGGACGATCAGGCCTATGTGGTGTCGGCCGTGAGTGATCGCTTTGCGGATGGCAAGCTCGATGGGGTCAAGGTGGCTCCGGGGCAAACGGAATATGTGGAAGTGGCTCTGAGCCGCGGTGCGCATCTAGCGGGCACGGTGCGCGATGGGCAGGGGAATCCGATCTTGGCTGGCAAGGTCATGGCCATGAGTCAGCAGGAGGCTCGCAGCCGCAACCCGATCTTCAATCAGGCCACCGGTACGGAGGCTGAGATTCTGGCGGGCAAGTTCGAGATGCACGGCGTGCGGCCTGGTGAGACCATGGTCGTCGTGGAGGCGGACGGCTACCTCGAACTGCAGCACGACCTGGGCTTGCTCTTTGACGGGGACGATCGCAACTCCCTCAGCCTGATGCTCTCCCAGGGTGGCATTGTCTCCGGTGTGGTGCGTTGGCCCGATGGAGAGCCTGCTCGCGGCGCGGAGGTGCGCATCGCCCAGGAAGATGGCATCGGTAACTTCGACTTCGAGATGGTGCACGACACGATCACCCTTGGCCCCGATGGAGCATTCAGCTTCGCGGCTCTCAAGGAAGGCAAGTGCGCGGTCACGGCCGTGTGCGTGGAGCGCGGCTGGGAACTGCCTGAGGACGCGACTCTGGCCCAGCGCAAGTTTGGAGCTAAGCCGCCCCTGTGGCGAGTGCATGAGGAGCGCGTTTCACCCGGACGCAGCAACCTAGAGCTCGTTCTGCAACCGGGGAGCAATGTGATGGGCGTTGTCACCGACGACATTGGTGAACCGATCAAGAAGTTCCGAGTGATCGCCAGCCCGGCGGATCAGGGCTTCCTCTCTAGCAATGGCGTGCGCGCGGTGAAGAAGCGCTTCGAGCACGAGAAGGGCAAGTTTGAGGTGGAGGGTTTGATGGCCGGTACGTGGAAGATTCGCGTACAGGCGGCGGGTTATGGAACGGGCAAGGAGCATGAGATTCGCGCCCCCTATGAAGGCGTGCTGCGTGTGGATTTGCCCCGAGCTGGAGCCTTGGTGGGTGAGGTACGCACGCCCGACGGTGGTTCCGCGAAGGGAGCACGAGTGAACGTGTCCCACTCCAGCAATGGCAACATGAACGCGACTGCGGCCAAGGATGGCTCCTTCAAGGTCAGCAAGGTCGACCCTGGCTCGGTCTCACTCGTGGCGCGTTTGGAGGGCTATGCGAGCAGCCTACCCTTGAAGCTAGAGGTGGGCGCGGATAGCACACAGGAGGACTTGGTGTTGGACCTGCGCGCGGGGGCGAGGATCGCCGGCGAGCTGCACAAGGATGTAGGCGGTAAGGCCAGTCGTGGTGTGCAGCTGGAAGGCCCCAGCGCGAGCAGTACGAAGACCGACAAGCAGGGCCGTTTCGAATTCACCGGCCTGGAGCCGGGCGACTACAAGGTGACCCTGAGTCCGGAATCCAGCTCGGGCAACGGCCGCTCTAAGTGGCTATTGAATAGTGCCAACCAACGCAGCTTGGATGTTAGCGTCGGCGTGGGACAGTCGGTGACCGTGCTGCTGGGTGAGCCACCGGCCACTGCGGTGACCATGGAGGGGCGAGTTCTCGATGATGGCGAGCCTGTGCCTGGTGCGCTGATCATGGCCTACCTGACGGAGGCTGGCCAGGAGAGTGGCGCAAGTGCTGGTGCCGAGGCCGATTCGGACGGGCGCTACAACTTGGTGCTCGATGAGCCCGGTAGCTACAACTTCCAGGTTGGGCGAGAGGTCGGGCAACTCTCCAGTATCCCCTTGGATGTGCCTACTTCGGGCACCTTCCGACACGACTTCGAACTACCCGGCGGACGCCTCTTCGGTGTGGTCCTTGGGCCCGATGGGAACCCGGTGGGGGACATCTTCCTGACCCTCTCCTTGGAGAAGACCGCGACCACCACCGGCCGCTCGCGTTGGGCGCGGACCCAGCAGCAGCGGACTACGGTTAATGGCACCTTCGAGTTTGAAGACCTTGGCCCCGGTACTTACAACCTGCGCGCGGGCAGCTTCCGAGGCCGGCGCGATCTAGCCAACATGCTGTACATGGGGCTGGAAGTGACCGAGGACGAGGCCACGGAGCGCACCATTCGCCTGCCCCTCGGCGGCGTGATCGAAGGCGTGCTCCTGGACAGCGTCGGTGAACCCATCAATCGAGCCCAGGTCTGGGTGGAGAACGAGGATGGTCAGAAGATCTCGGAATTCGGCGAGGGACGCACGGATAAGAACGGCAGCTACAAGCTGCGTTCGGTGGCCCCCGGCGAGGTCTACGTCGTGGCGAGGAAGGACGGCAAGACCAGCGAGCCTGTACGTGTGCGCGTGACCGAAGCCGGGCTGGCCAACGCGAGTCTGTCGCTCTCCCTCGACTAGCTCTTGACGTTGCCGTCCTCGTCGGTCAACTGACCTTCGAGGGCGTCCATCATGGGCTTGAGGTTGGCCATCATGGCCTGCGCAGCTTCGAAGGTGGAACGCTTGCGGGCCAGGGCACCGGACTTCTGGGACAGGTCGTCCGAGAGGTCGGTCACGTTGGACATGAGCTGGCCGATTTGGGTGTCTTGGGTGTTGCTCAGGTCGCTGAGGGAGGCGATCTCTTGCTGAAGCTCCTCGACCCGAGCCTCCAGGAAGGCCACGCGCTGACGGCGCTCGATGAGCTCCGTGTCCAGATTTCCAAGGCGTTGGGTCAGGGTGCGAGTCTCCGTGCGTGAGAGCTCGTGCTCGCTGCGCAGGGCGTCCAGGTCCGCGTCGCGGTCGGCGATCTGGGCTTCCAGTTGGGCGATGCCTTGGGCATGCGCGGCGGCGCCGGTCTTGCGCGAGTCTTCGTGCTCTTCCTGGGCCGCCTTGATGGCTTTCCGCTCCTGCTTGAGCTCGCCTTCGAGGTCGCCCACGCGCCCACTGCTTTGGGCCAATTCGCTCTCGATCTTGATCAGCTTCTCGGCTGCGGCATCGGCCTTGGCCGTGTGCTGCTCCGTTTGCTTGCTGGCACTGGCTTGCGCTTTCAGAAGGTCCTGCTGGAGTCCGGCGAGCTCCTTCTGGCTGCCCTTCAGGTCGCTCTGCATAGCCTTGCTGCTGGCCTTGCTTTCAGCCATGGCAGTGCGTTGTTTCGCGACCGCCACTTCCAAGGCGGTACGCTCGCTCTGCAGATCCTGCTGCAGGCTCTCAAGCTCGTTGCCCCTTGAGCTCACCAGGTTGCCGGCTTGCTTCAGCTCGTCCTCGGCCTTGGACAGCGCCAGGCCAAGTTCACTGATCTCGCTAGCACGTTCAGCGGCCAACTCGCGGGCGCGCAGGGTGTCGGCTTCCGTGGCCGTCATGCGGTCGGCGAAGTGGCTGGATTCCTTGTCGGCCTTCTTGGCCACGCGACCCAGCTCGGCTTGGGCCTTGCTCAGGAGCTTCTCCAGGTCGCGCGCGTGGGCGTCGTGGGTCTCCTGACTGGTCTCCAACTGGGCTGATGCCTCTTGGTGTTGGGCCTGCAATTCGGACAGGGCGGTGTTCTGCTCCTCGGCTTCAACGCCTTGCTGTTCCAAGCGTTTGGCCAGGTCGGAGAGCTCCTTCTGCATGTCGGCGATGTCGCCAGCCTGTTGCTTGGACTGCGCCTTGGATTCCTTGGACTCTTCCCGGGCAGCGCTCTCCTTGGCCTTGGCTTGCTCGAGCTTGGCATCGGCCTTTTCTCTCTGCGCTGCGCTGCGCTCGGTGGCCTTGTTCAGCTGGGCCTCGGCCTTGTCTAGAGCCTTCTGGATCGACTTGGAGTCCTTGCTCTGGTCCTTGATGTCCTGGCGTAGACCCTCGCTAAGCTCCGCGTTGGCATCGCCTGTGTGCTCTAGCACTTCCACGCGCCGTTGCTCGTTCGCCAGGCGTGTCTCGAGCTTCTGCACCTCCGTGCGGCGTGCTTCTTGCTCTTGCTCAAGCTCCTTGCGCAGGCGCTCCAGGGATGCGGTGGCTTCGTCGCGCTCCTTGGCCTGGGCTTGGTCGCGCTGCCTAGAGGCATCTGCGGCATCCTGCTGCGCGCTCTCGAGGGCGGCGCGCGCCTGCTCGAGGTCGGTCTCCAATTTGGATTTGGCCTGGGCTGCTTGATTCAGGTCGGCGCTGCGTTGATCGGCCTGCTCCAGGACATCTGCGAGCACGCGCTGCAGGTCCTCTTGCTCCTGGTCGCGATCACTGAGGGAGCTCTCAAGCTCCTCCTCGTGGGCGCGGGCGTCTTGACCGATCTCCTCGGCCTGGGCGAGATCCTGCAACAGCTCGGTTGCGCGGGCTTGCACCTCGCTCAGGGATTCTTCGAGCTCGTCCACCCGCTGGTCCTGCTGCTCGAGTGCTTCCCCAGCATTGGCTTGGGCGGAATCCAGCTGAGCCTGGCTCTGGGTGAGATTGGCCTGCAGGCATTCGATCTCTACGCGCAACTCGGAGGTGAGGGTCTCCAGGGAGTCCGTGGTCTCCGCATCGACGTTGGCCTTGGCAGCTGCCTCGGCTTTGGCACTCTCCAATTCGGTCTCTTTCTGGGAGAGCGAGTTGGCTTGGGCTTCGATCGTCCGTTGCTGCTCGGCACTTATGATGGCGATCGCTTCGATTGCCTTGGCGCTCGTTTCCGCCGCGGCTTGGGCCTCGGCCTGGGCCGTGGCTTGGGCCTCGGTAGCTTGTGATTGAGTCTCTTCCAGTTGCTGCTCGCGCTGGAGTAGATCTTCGGCCTGCGCCTCGACTTGGCTGCGCAGCTCGGTGCTGCTGGCTTTCAAGGCTTCGATAGCCTGGTCGTTTGCTTGGTCGTTTGCTTGGGCGGTGGCTTGGGCGGTGGCTTCGGCTTCGGCGGACTTGGCCTGAGTCTCTTCCAGTTGCTGCTGGCGTTGAACCAGCTCCTCAGCCTGCGCTTCAACCTGGCTACTCAGGTCAGCGCTGGAACTCTCCAAGGCCTCGATGGCCTGGGCGCTTGTTTCCGCGGCGGCCTGGGCGTTGGCTTCGGCTTCGGCTGCTTGTGTCTGGCTGTCCTCGAACTGCTGTTCGCGCTGCGTCAGGCTCCCGGTTTGGATATCGAGCTCACCGCGCAGTTGGGTGCTCGTGCTCTCGAGGCTCTCGATCTCTAGGCGCAGTTCGGTGGTGGTTTTCTCGAGGGCTTGGATGGCCTCGGCATTGGTGTCGGCTTCGGCCTGGGCTTCGCTGGTGGAGGTCTCCAGATCGGTCTTGCTGACCTGGGCTTGCTCGAGCTCTTGCTCGAGTTCGCTCACCCGTTGCTGGGCCGCCTCGGCCACTTCATTGGCTTCGGTGGCGGCGCTGGTGTCGCTCTCAGCTTCTTCGAGCTTGGCTTGCACCTCTTCCAATTGCGCCTCAGCCGCGGTCTGGGCGTCTTTAGCTGCTTGGATCTCGTCGTCCCTGCCTGCGCCATTGGCGAGGGCCATGTCGAGCTTGGCTTTGAGGGACGCCCGTTGTGCGGTCTCCTTGGTGGCAGCTTGCTCAAGTTCTGCGGTGCGTGCCTGGGACTGGACCAGCTCATCCGCGAGGATGTCCGCGCGGTTGCTGAGCGGCTCGAGGTTGTGGATGCGCTCGGTTAAGTCCTCGATCACGGACGTTTGGCGCTCTAGCTCCGCTTCCTTCTCGGCGGTGACTTGGACCAGTCGGTCTTCCCAGTCTTCAAGTCCTTGGTCGGCGGCCTGGGGCTCTTCCTGGTTCTCCGCCAGCTGGGGCCAGAGGGCATCCATGTAGGCGGCTGCCTCGGCGGGCGAGACTTCGGTGGCCTGGCCGGAGTAGTTATCGACGGCCTCACGCAGGGTTAGGATCTGCTGATGCTGGGCGGTGAACTTCTCCGCGAACTCGCGCTCCGAGCGGTCGAAGGCCCAGATGGTGTGCTTGATGCGACGCTCGAGCAGCACATAGGCGCGGTAGCGCTCGCCAACTTGACCGGTGGCGCTCTGTGCCAATGCGCGCAGGCGGCGGGCATTGAGTGTTTCGCAGGCGATCCAAGCCAACAGACCACCACTAAGGGTGAGACCGACGGCGATAAGTACGAGCAGGGGTAGGGAGCTGGGCATCGAGTGGGACCACTAGGGCAGTACGAAGCGGGGGGCGAACCCCGTTGCATCGACCCATGACCAACTCGTTTTGAAGCGGACCCAGCTCTTTTTGCTAGGTCAGCATTGAGACAGCCCGTTCTCAGTCCACGCCCAAGCGCACGAACTCCGCCAGCAGACGGTCGAAGGCGTCTTGTTGCATGGTATTCAGGCCCGGTAGCAGGTTGTTTGTCTCGAAAGGATCCTGCTGCAGGTCATAGAGCTGATCACTCTGACCTGTGATGCGGATGAGCTTGTAACGCTCTTCGCGGACGCATCGACTGTGCTGATTGAAGGGCAGCGTGCCGCCGTTGGGGCTGAAGGTTTCCGTGTAGGTCATCTCGCGCAGTCTCAGATGGGGGGCGTGGAAGTACGGAACCATGGAGACCGAGTCCTCCGTTCCTGCGCGCACGTGTGCCAGCTGGGCGAAGGTGGCGAAAAGGTCTACGGAGGAGACCAGTGCGTTGCAATCGGCGGCGAGTATGCCGGGGCCGCTAATGATCAAGGGCACATTGACGCCACCCTCGAACATGGTTCCCTTGGCGTGGTTCGGTAGGAAGGGCGCCTCGGAAAGTTGGGCGGGTGTGCCGTTGTCGCCCATGAATACCACGATGGCATTCGGGTCGACCTGATGCACGCTGGCCAGAATGCGTCCTAGTTCCGTGTCCATGGCTTCCACCATGGCCTTGCCCATCTCGCGGTTGGAAGGATTGGTGGGGAGGTTTCCGCACCAGTTGTTGGCGCAGGGCAAACCCGGGCAGAGATTCGTCGGCGGCACATGCCAGGGCGAGTGCGGTGCGTTGAAGTTGACCTGCACGTACCACGGTGAGGGCAGGCTGCCGACGGCGTTAATGGCCTCATTCGCGATGTCGGTGGTGGAGTAGACCGATGATCCGGTATTGGCTCCGTCCACAACTTTTGGCCATTGGAAGTAGTTCTGAATCGCGCCGCGGATGAAGCCGGCGAAGTGGTCGAAGCCTTGATCGCGGGGGTGGTCCAAGCCCAGGTTGCCGGAGAGGTGCCACTTGCCGACGGCGGTACTGGCGTAGCCCAGTAGCATTTCAGGCATGGCCTCTTCGGAAAGCGGTAGGCCGGCTTCGTTGTTGCCGACCACCGTGCCGATGCCCGTGCGGAATCCGTAGCGGCCAGTGAGCAGGGCGGCCCTTGTCGGCGAGCAGATGGGGTTGGTCCAGGCGTTGCGGAAGAGCATGCCTTGGCTTGCCAAGGCATCGATGTTCGGGGTGCAGGCCGGTGCGGTGCCCTCGCCGTAGGCATTGAGCATGTCGACGCCAAAGTCGTCGGCCACGATCACGATGATGTTGGGAGCCGCGCGGCGGGTGGCGATGTCGCTGGCCGGCGGTAGGGACTGGGACTGGACCGGGAGCAGTAGCGGCAGGCAGGCAAGGAGCAAGGACATGCGCACTAGAACCCGGTAGCTGGTCCAGCGTTCCGCTGCATGTTGGGCTTTTCGGCTGCCTGAATGTCCAGAGCTAGCCCGCGCGTAGGGCTAGCTTGAGGGCCAGTAAGATGCCGAGGCTAGCGGCCAGCAAGGGCGCTGTGCCCGCGACGAATCCCGGAATGATCATCAGGGCGATGCCCGCAACTAGCTGCGGGGGGCGCGCTTCGCGCTTGCCGTACATGAAGAATCCGCCGCCGATGGTGCTGACCAACATCGCTGCGAGCATCCAATTCACCGATCCCATGCAATCGATATCGGGCGCCGGGGGGGGCAGGCTTGAATCAGTCGTGGGTGAGCCAGCGCAGGGCGCGATCGGGACAATCGCTGATGATGGCATCCACGCCCATGCCGGCCAGGCGCTTCACATTGGTTTCGTCGTTGACGGTCCAGACGAAGACCGGGAAGCCGCACTCGTGGGCCTGGCGCAGCAGGTCGGGAGTGACGTGCTTGTGGGAGACGCCGAGCGCGCTGACGCGCGCGGCTAGGGCGCTGCGCATGAGCGGGGCGAAGTCGGCTCCCTGTTCGGGTACTTCCGAGACCAGCCAGGTGGTGGGCAAGTGTGCGTCGAGGCGCGCGATCTCGGCCACGATCTCGCGCTGGAAGGAGAAGATCATGACCTCGTGCGAGGGCGTCTCAGCTGTGCGCAGGGCCTGGATGACGGCGGCGGCGATGCCCACTTGCTCACCCTTGATTTCGATCACCGGGCGCAGCTTGCCGCGCACGGCGCGCAGGAATTCCACCAGGGTCGGGATGCGCTCGCCCTTGTACTTGGGGTCCTTCCATGATCCGGCGTCGAGAGTCTTGAGCTCGGCTAGGGAGCGGCCGGTCACCGGGCCAACGGCATCGGTGGTGCGCTCCAAGTCACCGTCGTGGAAGAGCACCGGTACGCCGTCGGTGGTCAAGTACACATCGCACTCCGCCAGGCGCGCACCGTACTCGACCGCGAGCGCGTAGGCGGCCAGAGTGTTCTCGGGAGCGTCGGTGGAGGCGCCGCGGTGAGCGATGACCATGGGCTGCGCCCAGTTGTGCTGGATGGGCTCGGCTTGCTGGGGCTGGGCGCTGCCCACGACGAGTCCGATGCCTAGTAGGCAGAGGGCTGCGGTGCGAAAAGTGTGTGAGTTGGGCATGGAGTGGGCTGGGGGGGCTGGGAATCCCAGAGTAGCGCTGTCGGATGTAAGGCCTGCTAGGATTTGGACCACAATCGCAGGCCCTCCAGCGAGAATGCGTGTATGAACTTCCGCAGCTTCACCAAGCCCCAACAAGCGGCCGTCCTGGGGGGCAGCTTGGGCCTGATCCTGGCGCTCATCGTGCCCAGTGCAATGGCCAGCCAAGATCTTGGCACCGTCAAGAACACGTCGAAGGACGAGTACACGCCCATGGAACTCGTGGGCGCTGGCAAGGTCTTCCAGGAGTCCTGCACCTTCTGTCATGTGGTGCCCGACCCGGCGCACCCCACCGATCGCGCTTGGCTGAACCAGGTCAGCGACACGGCCTGAAGCTCGACTCCCGCCAAGGCCCGTGGGGCCATGATTGCATTCCTTGAGTCGAAGCCGTTCGAAATGCCCATCGCCGTGACCTCCGCTGCGGAGGAGGACGTGGATGAGGGCACCGTCGAGGTGAGCTTCGCCGCGGGCGACCTCTTCCTCGAGCATGAGGACGGCCAGGCCTATCGCTTGTCCTGGAGCGCGGACGAGTCCGAAGAAGGGCGCGGCCGAGTTCTACCGGTGGGCGAGTACCGCTTGCGCACCTATCGCATCTTGGCCATGGCCGGGGAGCAGCCCTGGCACATTTCGGTCACCAAGCCGACGATCAAGAAGGTTCAGGTGCTCGAGGGCGAGGTCACCGAGATCGACATCGACCCGGACATTCATCTGTCGACGCGCGTGGGCCGTGGCATGGGCATGGTGAACATTGCGGGCGAGCAGCGCGCGGGCCTGACCATCTACCGCGGACAGCAGCGCATCCCCATGGGCTACAGCCTCTTGGACGCTGACGGCGAGCAAGTGGCTGAGGGCTCAATGGCCTATGGCTGAGGCGGGTCCGCTGGGACTTCGTTGAAGTCCATCCCCAAGGGAGCCTCGCTGGTCGCCGTGTATGAGAAACCGCCCTTCAAGATCGTCGGAAAGGACGCGCACTAACAAGGCCGAGTTATGGCGATTGGGGTCAGGCACAAAACCTCAATCGCCATAACTTGCTTGGGCCTTGGCTACTTCTGCGGTCGGTAAGCGTGGAAGTCAGTCGCTAGTTCGACACCGAGTTCCACCGAGTTCACCGTCTGGATCGAGCGGCCGGAGGCTTCGTTGCTTTCGATGCTCTTATGCCAAATGGCGACGCCGTCCACCATGCGGTAGTCCTCGTAGGTGGCGCGGATGGGCAGGCGCATGATGCCTTCGGTGTAGATGAAGTCCATGCGTTCCAGCTGACCGTTCTCGGCGTTCACGAACAGGCTGCGCGGTGCCTGCTTTCCGTGCTGGGCCTTGAGCTTGAGTACCTGGTGGTCTTCGTGCTCTTCCATCGACTCGATCACGACGCTATCGAAGGTCTCGCGCCAGTCACCGAAGATTAGCGATGGATGGCCGCGCAAGACCTGGATCAGACGAGTGCCATCTAGAGGTGTAAGCCCGCGGGCGGCGTTGAAGGCCCAGCCTGACTCACCGTTCGAACCGAAAGCCACGCTGCCAAAGTCACCGAAATCGATGTGCATGCGGTGGGCCAGGGGCTTGAGGCGTGCTTCAAAGACGTACTGACCGGTGACACCTGACTGGGCCGAACGCAAGGTCCCGTGGGTTCGGATGGTGCCGTGCTTCTGCAGTAGTTGGGCGCGGCCGCCGGTGGGGCGTAGCTCGAAGAGCTGCTCGAGGGTGGGCAGCTCGCCTGCTTGTTCGCTGTCGGCATCCGCCACGCGCAGTAGCTCGCGAGTCCCGCCCTCCTCAAGCATGGTCAGGGAGTGCACTCGCTCGGCGGCGTCAAGATTGAAGCGCACAGCGATCTTGTCCGTGACGCGGAATTGTCGTTTACCCTCGGCGTCGGGTGCACGCAGTTCGAAGACCATCTGGTCGGGGACATCCACAGCGAGGCGGTTGTTCTGGATCAGGACCGTGACGTCCTGGTCCTTCTCCTTGAGGTGGTAGGTGCCGATGAAAGGCTCCAGTTGCTCGAGCGGGATCTCCACGGCAATCTTATGACCTTCACGGGGAAGCTCAAAGCTCATGCCCGACTGATGCATGCGCATGCCGATGGGACGGCCGCTCTCGTCACGCTCGAAGGAGACTGCGACCTGGTCCGTCAGGCGGAAGTACCACTTGCCCTCTTTATCGGGCTCGTAGAGTTCGAAGTTCATCTGGCCGGGTACGTTGACCGCGAGATGTTCGTTCTGGATCGAGACCTCGAAGGTGGCGTCGTGGAAGCTGCCGAAGTTGGCCGTGTAGTTGCCGAGGTAGGCGTCCAGGTCGTCTTCGGAGATGCTCGCTGCGGGAGCCTTGACTTCGCCCAGCAGGGTCTCGAAGACGATGCTGATGGAGCCCTGCTGCAGGGGCGTGGCGGTGACGTTGGTGAGCATTACGAAGCCTATGCCAGCTTCGGGCATGAAAGCTACTTCCGCCCCGAAGCCGTCGATGTTGCCGCCGTGCTCGATGACGCGCTTGCCCAGGCGTTCTTGCAGCATCCAACCCATGCCGTACTCCATCTTCTCGCCCATGGAAATGTTGGCGGTCCAGGTGTCGTGCAGGGCCTCCTCCGAGATCAGTCGCTGGCCTTCGTGCTCTCCGTCCGCGAGCTGGAAGTTCAACCAATTGGCCATGTCCAGCACGTTGGAGTTGATCGATCCGGCCGGGCCGATGGAGTAGAGGTCGAGCATGTTCTTGTGGTCGA
>JBLIOL010000156.1:0-12317 GCA_047639615.1 Planctomycetota bacterium
GACGGCGTACGGCCGCAGGCCGCAGGCCGGGGGCCGGGGGCCGGGGGCCGGGGGCCGGGGGCCGGGGGCTGGGGGCCGGGGGCCGGGGGCTGGCGATGGGAGGGTCGGGGTTGGAGCGGAGCTGAAGGGCTGGCCGCTGTTGCTGAGGCTCGCGCGCGCCGGAGCCGGCGGTTTGCTGCCGAATCAAGATCTACGCTCGTGCCGATCAGATCCCGGCAGCCAAGGCCTCGGGAGCCATCTGCGGACTGAAGTCCCAGACGCCCCGGCCGTAGGTACCAAAGCGAACGGCGCCGCTACTCGGCAGGAACTCCACGGACCAGTATGTCGTACAGGGTGCGCTCTCGCCCGCCAGGGCTTCCCAGCGGCCCAATTCCCGGCGCCAGCGGTAGGGCCCAGCTTCGGTGGCCGCGTAGAGCGTGTCCTCATCGGCAAAACATAGATCGAGCACCAGGGTTGCGGGCAAGCCCGCATCGAAGCGTTCCCAGGTCGTGCCACCGTCGGCGGAGATGCGCACACTCGCGCCGCCGTAACCAGAGCCGGCCACGACGAAGACCTCGGACTGATTCGGATGGCCCGCCACCACTGTGGGCCGGAAGCCTTCAGCCTGCGCGCCGTCGTCCTTGGCGCGCGTCCAGGTCAAGCCGCCGTCGCGGGACACATGCCGCGCGCCGCTATCGTCGGCGGCCACCACGTGCAGCATATCGGCCGGTGAGAAGGCCATGGCCGTGAGGAAGTTGGCACCGCGCAAGTCGAAGCGGCCGGCGCCGAAGGGCTTGGCGCGGTAACGCCCGCTGCCCGCGGGGCTGAAGCGGTAGAGCTTGTCGCCGAGCATGAAGCAAGCGCCTGAATCGCTGGGGTCCGCCACCAGAGGCGGCATCCAAGCGTGCTTGGAGTTACGCGGCCAGGGGCTGCGCTTCAACTGCGTGTTCTGCGCGCCCGTGGCGATCAACATGAAGTCGGGGTAGCTAGCGAAAATGCGCTCGTGCGTACCGTCGCCAGAGACCAGGTAGGCGTAATCGCCGGAGAGCAATTGCTCGGTATCGGTGGAGGGTCCACGACCTGCGGAAGCTTCCACCAAGCCCACCTGGTAGCCCTGATCCTGGGTCCCCATGGCCAGGCGCTGCGGTTGCCCGCGATCCGTGAGCGTGTCGTAGACCTGGCCCACGCCCAGGTCTCGTGCGCAGAGGTTGATCCAGCTATGGCCGCGATCGCGCGAGAGGTAGCTACCCCCATCCGTGTGGGCTAGTAGCAGGTTCTCTCCTTGTGCATCCACGAAGCTGTCGAAGCCGCGCACGTCCGCGTGCAGGGCATTCAAGGGATCGTCGTAGTACGCAGTCCAGGAGTTGACGCTCTCAAAGTTCGCGCCGCTGTCGGTCGAGCGCAGCAACTCCATGCCGCCCACAAAGACCGTGTCTTGCCTGCCCGATAGCACACCCAGGGTCCCAAAGCAGTTCTCCATCTCAGCCAGGCGCCGCTGGCCGATGAAGTCCTCGTAGCTATGCAGCGCGAAGCCATCCTCGCCGAGCAGCAACCCGTAGGCGCGCGTGTCGGAGAGCACCAAGCGACCTTCCTTGGCCAGACCGTCGAGCAACGCAACCGGCTTGAAGTTCAGCCCCAAATCGGAGGAGCGCAGCAGACCTCCCGCATGCAGCAGCCAAAGTTCCTGCGCCTCGGCCTTCCAAGCCAAGTCGCCATTCCAAGCCCGGTCGGAGCGCCAACGGGAAGTGAAGGACTCGCCGCCATCCACAGATCCAAAGAGCGTGGTCTGCAGGTAGGAGCCCATTCCGTTGCCAGAAACGCTCGTACCGAGCAGCAGCACCATGGCAGCGTGCTCGCCCTGCGCGGGCAAACGCACCCATCGGCGCGCGCTCATCAACCTGCCCAGGCCGAGTGCGCGGTCCCAAGACTCGCCCCCGTCGGCACTGCGGAACACATCCGCGCCGCGGCGCAGGAGTAGGACCTCAGCACCGTCTTGATCGAAAGCTAGGACCTCGTCCACGCCTCCGCCTAGATCGTCGGAGAGCGGGCGCCAGCCCTGTCCCTCCAGGTTGCCGGCCCAAAGCCCGCCATTGGCCGAACCGAGCAGCAACTCGCCGCTAGGCGTCAAAGTCGCGCAGCGGGTCTGACCTGATTGATTGCGGCTGCCGACCTCGCGCCAGGTGCCGGGGGCGCTTTGTGCGCGACCATGCTTGCGATGCTCGGCGCGCCGGGCGCGCTCGCTCTCGTCGCTTGCGCGCTCGATCGCGCGCCAATCCACGCCGGGGGCCGTGCCGTGCAGGGAACCGATCCAGTCCTTGCGCTCGGCGCCATCCTCTTCTTCCCACTCATCGCTGACCGGATCCAAGGGCCGCGGCATGTGGGCCGTGCGGCAAGCGCCGAGGCTAAGACCCAGGGCTCCCAAAAGGAGAACGGTACGGACGGTCTTCGGGCTCGAACTTGTGTTGCGCTGCACCTGAAAAGGTACCGCCTTCTAGGCGCCCCGGGAGGAATCCCAGGGCGCCTGCGTGCCTCGTTCCTAGAGACCCGTGCCGAAGCCGGCCGGAGGCGCGGGACGCTCGCGAATTTCGAGCTCATCCCCGGACTCGTCGAGGATCTCCAGCACGTCCAAGTTGATACAGCCGCAGGAGGCCACTTCGAGAACGCCGCCCAGGGAAGGATCCGTGCGGCCGTCCTCGCCGCTGATGAATTCCTTCACGTAGGTGCCGTGTTGGGTTTTGATCTCGACGATCCACTCGCCGGGTCCTTCGAGCTCGTCCTCTGCAAGGCGCACGCTCTGCAGCTCGATCCAACGCTCGCGCACAAGGTCGGCGCGCCGGTGAGCCACGCGCTGGGGCGTGTTTTGGGCGAGGGTGAAGCGCTTACCCAGCACCTCTTCCAACTTCTCGGGGGTGGGCGTGCCATCCATGGACACGCGCGCGCCGTAGGACTTGGCCTGCTGGGTCTCCTTGAGGATCCGCACGCGGCCCTTCTCGGAGTAGTGCAAGCCCTGGATCTCGAGCCGGCCCTCGTTGCGGCTGTTGATCAGCGCCTCCAGCTCGGCCAAATCGGGATCCGGGATCTTGGGATCGATCAGCTCCAGCACGAAAGGCCGGCCGCGGCCGAGCATGCGTACGTCCACGTCCTCGCGGCCCGCGCCGTGGAACTTGTGCTTGCGGGTGCCGAAGCCCCGGCCGACGACCCAGCCGACCAGCTCCTGGACGGAGTCCCGGGTGAGCTTGCCGAAGCCCTCGCAGCGCTCACACTTGCGCCGGCGCCGGGGGTGTCCCTTGCACTCGGGGCAAAAGAACACGGTTTGGGGGAGGTCGCGGGACAGCTTGCGGTAGCGGCCTTCGATGAAGACTTTGACCTTGGGAGCTTGGTTCATGCCTGGCTCAGGGCCGCCCGGACGGTTGGGGCGGATCCGAATGGAACGGAATAGGGTTACGGGCACACTTGGGCGCGCCCACGGCGATCGGGAAAGGTAGCGTCCTGGGACCTTCCTGACAGCTTTCTTTTGGATCTGAATGGGTTCATTGGGGTCGCCCCCCCAGCGCTCCTACAATCCCTGCGCATGCACCCGATCCTGTTTGAGATCCCCGGCGTCGGGATCCCCCTGCGTTCCTTCGGCCTGATGGTCGTCCTAGGCTTCCTCCTCGGCTCCAATCTGATGACCCGTTGGGGCGTCGCTGGATCCCTCAATCCGGAGCAGGATGGCCCCGCCTACCAGTCGATCCCAGTGTGGGTCATGGTGGGCATTGTCCTGGGTGCCCGCGCCATGTACGTGGTGGTGGAAATCGCCCGCGGCGGACCGGTGGGCCAGGGCTTCACGGCCGACCCACTCTCGGTCTTCTTCATCTGGCAAGGGGGCCTCGTCATGTACGGGGGCGCCTTTGGCGGAATCCTCGGTGGCTGGCTGTGCTGTCGCAAGCACGACGTCCCGATCCCGCACGCCACCGATCTGGGCATGGTGGCCGGCATGCTCGGGTTGTGCATCGGGCGCGTGGGCTGCCTACTGGTTGGCGACGACTTCGGGCGCATCGTGGATGAGGCGCACCTGAGCCTGCCCTTCCCCTTGGTACTGCACGTGCCTGAGGTACTTCCGGAAGGCTCACTCTTCGGAAGCGCGAACGCCGGCCAAGTGCTCTACGCCACGCAGCCGTGGATGAGCTTAAACGCCCTCGCCTTGCTGCTATTCGGCCGCTTCGTGCTGCTACCGCGCAGGCGCTACGCGGGCCAAGTCTCGGCCCAAATCCTGCTGCTCTACAGCATCGGCCGCTTCTGCATCGAGCACTTCCGCGGTGATGAGATTCGCGGCGTGTGGTTCGACGGTGCGGTCTCCACCAGCCAATTGGTTTCCGTGGCGGTCTTCGCCGCCACGCTGCTCTACCTGATCGTGAAGCGCGGCACCCCGGACGGACGCCCGGCCCTGACCCCGCCCGCAGCGTGAGCCCTAGCGCCTCCTTCCCCATGGCGGTCGTCGCCGGTATCGACGAGGCCGGCTTGGGTCCCCTCTTGGGTCCCCTGACCATGGGCGTGGCGGCCTTCCGCGTTCCCGAGCAGCGCGTCGGCACCGATCTCTGGCGCGAACTTGCGCCGGCCGTCAGCGCCACGCGCCCCAAGGACGAACGGCTCTGGGTCGCCGACAGCAAGCAGGTCTACGATCGCTCGGCCCGCGGCATGGCACGGCTCGAGTCCACGGCCCTGGCCTTCCTAGCCCAGCTCGATCTCTTCGGCCGCCCGCCGGCCGCCCCCGGCGCACTGCTGGCAGCCGGACCGGGGAGCTTCCCCAGCGACCAGGAGCGCCTGGCTGACCATCCCTGGTACGACTGCCTGCCGGCGAGCCTGCCTGTGGCGAGCGCGCCCTCCCTGCTCCAGCGCCAAAGCGAGCGCCTGCGTGAGGTCCTGGACCGCCAGGGAATCCACTTGGTCCAGGCCGGCCTGCGCCTGATCCCCGCCGCCCAGCTCAACGACTCATTCGACGCCACCCTGAGCAAGTCGCGCACGGCCTGGGACCAGGTCGCCCGCGCCCTACGCGGCCTCTGGGAAGCCCACGGCGAGGAGGGCATCCTGTCCTGGGTCGACCGTCAAGGCGCTCGCAAGCGCTACGCCGGGCTCATCTCGGAGCTCTTCCCCGAGGCCAGCGTGCGCATTCTCGAAGAGACCGCGCAGATCTGCAGCTACCGCGTACACAACTCTACCCAGCGTATGGAGTTGCATTTCGCCGTGCGCGCCGAGGACCACGCCCTGCCCGTGGCCCTAGCTTCCTGCTTCGCCAAATACGGCCGCGAGCTGTCCATGCAGGCCTTCAACAGCTACTTCGAGGCCCTCGCGCCCGAACTCGAACTACGCCCCACCGCCGGCTATGTGGTCGACGCCCGACGCTGGCTCGAGGACGCCGGTCCCGTTCTGAAACGCGCCGCCCTGCCCCCGCGCTGCCTCGTCCGGGAACGCTAACGGCCTCGATGGCAAGTCGGCCGGGCTGACCACCCTCGGCCGGGTATGCTTCGAGACCTCTCACCCGCCCCACTCTCTCGTCCCCATTCTTGCCTTGAAGATCGCCATCCTCGGCGCCGGCGTCTCCGGCCTGGCCTTGGCCCGCACCCTCGTCGAAGGCGGAATTCCGCTGGATAACCTGACTCTCTTCGAGTCAGCACCGGTCGTTGGCGGCCTGTGCCGATCGAAGACGGTGGACGGCTTCACCTACGACGTGGCTGGCGGCCACATCCTGTTCAGCAAGGACACCGCTGCCATGCAGTGGATGATCGACGCCGCCGGTGGTAACGAAGCCTTCGACCAGCGCGACCGGAACACGAAGATCCGCTTCGAAGATCGTTGGGTGCACTACCCCTTCGAGAACGGCATCGGCGACCTACCCGATCAAGCCAACTTCGATTGCCTCTCCGGCTACGTGAAGTCCTGGCACGCAAGGCAAGTGGACGGCAGCGAAGCGCCCAAGGACTTCGCCGCCTGGATTCGCTGGCGCTTCGGCGACGGCATCGCGGATCACTTCATGGATCCGTACAACGAGAAGATCTGGAAGCGCCCCCTGAACGAAATCACCTCGGACTGGGTCGCCGGGCGCATCCCGGACGCGCCCGTGGATGACGTGCTGCGCGCTGCGGTAGGCATTCGCACCGAGGGCTACACGCACCAGTCGATCTTCTACTACCCCAAGAACGGCGGCTTCCAAGCGATCACCGACGGCATGGCGAGCACGCTGACAAGCCGCATCCGTCTGTCCACTCGCGTGGAAGAAGTACGCCGCAAGGGCGAGGTCTGGTTGGTCAACGGCGAGGAGTTCGACAAGGTCGTCTGCACCCTGCCTCTGGACCTCGTGCCCACCTTCGTCGAAGGCGTCGAAGCCAGCGCCGCGGATGCCATGTCGGGCCTCGAGTACAACGGCCTAGTCAGTTTCCTGGTGGCCTTGGATCGCCCGGAGCACCCGAACTTGAGCTGGATCTACATGCCGCACAAGAACCAGGGCCCGGCGAACCGCATCACGTACATGTCCAACTACGCGGACAACAACGCGCCCGAGGGCAAGTCCTCCTTCCTGGTGGAGATCACCCACCGCGGCCGCACACCCTATCCGGGTGCGGAACTCGAGGAAGAAGTGCTCTCCGGTCTGGCGTACTCCGGAATTATGACCCGCGACGAGGTCATGTTCACGGACCGCCACCAAGTCGAGCGCGCCTACGTAGTCTACGACCCGACGCACACCCGTCGCAGGCAGGCGGGCTTGGATTGGATGGAGTCGAATGGCCTCATTCCGCTCGGCCGCTTCGGCCGCTACGACTACGACAACTCTGACCAGTGCGTGATCAAAGCACGAGCGCTCGGCGCGCGCATGCTCGCGGAGAAGTAGCTTGGGCTCCCGACCCGGGAGGCCGGGTCGGGATGGCGCTCGGCTTCATCTGGACCGAACGCCCGACACGTCATTTCTTTGACGCTGAAAGCACCTGACTGGTGCAGGGCTGCGTTGGAACGAAGCCGAGCGCAGCTTTAGATTGCGCGCCATCGCACCTCGCGCGTGCGGGCTCGCACACTTTTGCATTAGCGGATGGTAAGGCAACTAGTTGCCACCTTAGGCGATAGTCAGAGCAGCGAACTCGCAGACGTAACTGCGTATTCGTCATCGACTAACAGCACTAGGAGAAATCCCAATGATCCTCGCAAGAGCCCATTCCGCGCGCTTGGCTTCCGTGGCCACAGCCATGCCCGCAAATGCCATCGACCATGATTCCGCCATTTTTGCGCTGCAGCGGCTATTCCCCGAGGAGAAGGCCGCATTCGTGGACAACATTGTGCGTAGATCAGGTGTAGACACGCGCTATTCGGTATCCAGCATGGAGCAAATCCTAAACGGGGATGGCGACTTTGGTGCCAGGAACGAGCGCTACCACATTGCTGCACTTGAGCTAGCTCAGGCCGCGGCGGAGAAGGCCCTGCTGCGCGCCAACCTGCGTGCCGATGAGATCGACTTGATCATTGATGTGTCCTGCACGGGCATCGCCATCCCTGCTTTGGATGTGGCGCTCTCCTCTAGGCTTGGACTGCGTCCGGACACGCGCAGGATCCCGATCACGGAGGCGGGATGCGCTGCAGGGGCCTTGGCCATTGGAATGGCGGCCAACTTCGCCGCGCAAGGACTACGCGTGCTCGTAGTCGCTGTGGAAACCTGCACCCTCTCTCTTTGCCGGGGGGATGCGTCGCGCACTAATTTGGTGGCCTCCGTACTCTTCGGGGACGGGGCCGGTGCCGCAGTGGTCCTACCCCACGGCCCTGGGCCTGAACTACGCGCCATCGCCTCGCACCTGATTCCGGACACGCGTCACACCATGGGCTTTGACATCGGCTCGCACGGCATGCAGATCCGCCTTGAGCGAGAGCTGCCAGGGTTGCTGCGCGACAACCTCCCCGGGGCAATCGAGCGGTTCTTGACCAGCCATGGGCGCTCCAAAGGAGACATCGGCCTGCACATCGTGCATCCGGGCGGTCGCAAGATTCTGGAGGCCTACGAGGATCTCTTCGAGCTCGGCCGCGGGGGCCTGGCCCACTCACGTGAGGCTCTGCGCAAGTATGGCAACCTGTCCTCGGCTTCCTTGCTCTGCGTACTCGAGGAAGCCTGCGAGGCGGCTATCGAGCTGCCCGAGGGGCAGGAAGCGCTAATGGTGGGCGTCGGCCCGGGCCTCTCCCTTGAGTTCTCCATCATGGGCTGGAATGAGCTGCCCAATTGGGTGCACGAGCTGCACACGACCGGGGCGAAGGCCTAGTGCTGAACGCGCAGGGACACCAAGGCCTACTCCTCTTTGGAGGACTCATCGCCCTCGTAATACTCGGACGGATTCAAGAGATTCTGCGTTCGCGTCGCGCACTCGCCGAGCTTTCGCCGCGGGCCCGGGCTTTCGATGAGCCTGGCACTTGGCCCCTCATGGTGCTGGCACATGTCTTGCTACTCCTGCTGCCATGTCTAGAACTCTGTTGGCGCGGCGAGCTGATAGCCCCTGCGCTGTTTTGGCCCTCGGTAGTGCTCATTGCCTGCTGCACGGGCTTGCGCCTGTGGACGCAATGGGCGCTCGGAGCGGCCTGGAACGCTCGTGGCGTAGTGGATCCTGACTTGGGCTTTGAAACGCGAGGCCCCTACCGCTACCTGCGCCACCCGAACTACCTAGCCGTGGGAGTGGAAGTGGTTGCCCTCCTACTAGCCAGCTCCGCTTGGATATCAGCCCTGCTGCTACTACCCCTGCACACGATCATTCTGAAGCGCCGTATACGCGCCGAGGACCATGCCATGAATCAACTCCCGGGATACACGCAGGCCTTTTCTCATCAATGAGCACCCTTCTACTAGCTCTAGCCCTTGCCGCGAGTGCGGCTCCCCAAACCGAGAGCAGCAAGGCTCACGATGCACCGGCCATTCAACGCTTCGTTATCGATGAGACGCGCAGCGTGGTCGGCTTCGATGGAACTTCCACCCTGCACGACTTCGAGGGCCGTTGCACGGTCATCGGCGGTGAGCTGCGCGTGGATCCGAAGTCGATCGTCGACTCCGTCGGCGGCGAGTTCTGGATTCCCGTCAAGGACCTGAGTACGGGTAGCGGCGGCCGCGATAAGGAGATGTACCACGCACTCGACGTGAAGCACTTTAGCCGCATCTCCTTCAAGCTCGAATCCGTGGCCCAGGACGCAGCGGGGCAGCTATCCGCCAACGGCCGCTTCACGATCCACGGGGTCTCGCGAGCGCGTCACTTCGACTTCAGCCTCGAGCCACTGAAGAGCGGCGGATGGCGAGCGCAGGGCGGGATCTTCTTCAACATTACCGACCACGGTGTAACGCCGCCTTCGAAGGTCGTGGTTGGCATGCACGACAAGGTGCGCGTGTGGTTCGACTTGGCCTACGTGCCCGCGAAACTCGAGCGGGCCGGCGCGCGCGTTCAAGCCATGCAGCTGAACACGCTGATCGAGCCCCTCGGTGGCGAGGCCCTAACCAAGCGCAGCGAGGCCACCCTCTGGTCCATGGGTAGTCAGGTGCTCCTGGAGCGCAGACATGACTGGATCCTCGCGGATGAGCGCAGCGCTGCGCTGCTCGACCCTCGCCTGGCGACGGGCACGAGCATGGGCGAGGTAGCGGAGACTAGCTTCGCTGAGAGCCAAGCCCTAGTCGCGAGCTTGCGCTCCAAGCTGAGCAAGTTGAGTGGCAAGAAGCTCGAGAAGATCGGACCCAAACTAGAGGCCTCCATCGCACGCACCATGGAGAGCCTGGCTTTCGCGCCGGCACCCGGTCCCGCGCAGCTTGTTCGGGGTGAAGGCGGAGTGCTTACCATCGAGCTGGGCGGCCAGGTCTGGGCCAGCTTCGAATCCCTCAGCGGAGATGCTCCCTTCCCCACCGCCTTGGCCGCCTTGGAAGGAGTCCCGAGCGAGGTTCGCAAAGCCCTACTGCAACTGCGCGGATTGCCGAGCCGCTTCCTGATGCGCACGGCGCAACCCACGCGCCGCACGACTATCCGAGGCAGCCTAGACGACCCAAGGGACGTGTCCACGCCGACCTGGGTCTTCGACCCCCAGTTCTTCGCACCCAAGAAAGCCGCTCACGTAGACGGTCAATAGCTACCCCCCCCACCGCACGACAGCATGTTCCGATCACAACCCAGCGCCCCCTTCCTGGCCAGTATCGTCCTCACCCTCCTCGCCAGCGGCTGCAACTCCGGAGGCATGGCCTGGCGCTCCATCAGCTTCGCGGAAGCCGAGGACGTACTCGGGGACTCGGGACCTGTGCTAGAGCTAACAGGAGCACTGCCACAGGCCTTCCTAGCAGGCTCCGGAGAGGCACTGCTGCTCGCTCGGCGCGAGCTCCTGAGCAGCCAGCCCAAGGCACTCTTCACCAGCGTGCTGGATCTGTCGAGACTCGATGCTGCGGGTGCTTTGGCCCTCTCGGATGCGGCCTTGAACGAAGCCCTGGAAGTGGATGGACTGCTGCTCCTCGATCACTCCGGCGCAACGGTAAGCGCCCTGCTCGACAGCCGCACGGGAGTCTGGCTCGTGCGCGTGAACAAGAAATCCGAGGTCGTCGCCGAACTGGAATGGCACGGCACGGCCATTTCCTCCAAAGCCAGCGCCGAATTGCTGGGGCTGCAAGCGAAGGACTAAGACGACTTGCGCACCGGGCGCAGGATCGCCCTGATCCCGTGCCGAATAGCAGGTCCGACCAACGCAACCTCGCCCATATTCGCGTGCAACATGTGCCCGAAGAGCTCCGGCGAGCGTGCTAGCAACTTGATCATCAAGCTACGCAGGCGCGGATGCCTGGTGAAGAACATCGCGAAGTCCGTGACCTGAATATAGAGGCTGGCCAGCTCTTCGATGCCCTCCTCAAAGCGCTTGCGGCCGGCCTGCGTGTGCCACTCAGAGAGAGTCTCAGCCAGCAGTTCAGCTTGCAGGAAGGCAAGTGAGATGCCCTCGCCCGTGATCGCATCGTAGAACAAGCCCGCGTCGCCGATCAGAGCGATGCGTCCCTCTAAGTGGGTCGTCGCCCGCTGGGGCAAGGGGCCCCAGCTGCGCATGGGGCTAGTGCGTTCGGCACCGCGTACGCGCGCGTGCAGTTCGGGGAAGAAGCGGAATAGGCCCTCCTCCAGGGATACGCTTAAGCCGTCCACCTTGCGTGGCTGGACTCGATCCTGATCCCAGCCAAAGTTGACCTCCACGCAGTTCTCCCCGCTGGACGCCACGTAACACTCGATGCCATCCTCCCACCAGACCTGCACAAGGTCATCCCAAGGCTTGATCGCATAGTGCACCCGCGCGCCCATACGGCCCGGCTGCTTGCCAGGAGCGCGCTCGCGACCTCCATCGCGCCCAGCCAGGCGGCGCACCTTTGAATGCAAGCCGTCGGCGCCCACCAGATAGTCGTAGCACTCCTCGGCCTCGCGCCGCGTACCGTCGAGCGCGCGCGTGGTGATGCTCACGGAGTCCGGCATCAGCTCAAGGCGCGCGAGCTCCGTGCCCGCGCGCAACTCCAGTAGCGGTTCTTCCTGAGCCAAGCCAAAGAGCGCTTCGCTCAAGGCCAAGCGGCGCACAACCAACCCAGGCTGCCCTCGAAAACGCCCCTCCGCGCGTGCACCACCTGAGTCCACGTAGCGCACTCCCCCGAAGGCGCGCATGCGCCCCGGATCGATCCGTTCGAGCAAGCCCGCGCGCTTCATCACATCCACACCGATGGGCATGATGCCCTCGCCGCAGACCTTGTCGATGGGCCAATGCTGGCGCTCGATGAGCACGCAGGCTACGCCGCTCCGCGCGAGCAAGATCCCCGCCATCAGCCCGGCGGGACCACCGCCGATAATCGCAACCTTGGTCATGCCTGCCGAGGAACTCGCGTGCCGCTTAGGGCTTCTGTTGGTGCGGTGCCCAACCCATCTTGGGGGCCATCAAGCCCAAGATCACAGCCACCGGCAGGTAGGTGGTCGGCGGAAACATGCAGTACAGACCGCAGGCCACGGCGATCCCAAAGCGCATGCGCTTCGGGTAGCGCAGCTCGCTGCTCAACCACCAACCGCAGAGACACCCTATGGGGAAGCCGAATTTGACACCCAGGGCACCCAGAGTGGTGAAATCTACCGCATCCAGAAGGCCACCGGCGATCAGCGTGCCGTAGCGGCTCGCCAATAGCCGAGCCAGCATGCTGCCACGGGAGGTGCGCTTCGGCTGGGGGCGCGGCCCCTTGTCGTCTGTAGGGTCGTAGGGCTCGGCCTCGACCTCGATGCGTTCACTTGTACCGGTCATGATGGGATTAGCTGCTCTGCCTAGGAGCGTGTCGCGCATAGCCGAGTTTGCGAGGCATG
>JBLIOL010000157.1:0-12166 GCA_047639615.1 Planctomycetota bacterium
GAGGGCCAAGCGTTGTAGATGCCCTCGTCCTGGTAGCCCTGGTTGCCGTCGGCCATGCCGTTCACGTCGAGGCACATGACCTCGCAGCGGTTGGTCACGAGATAGACGCGATCGCCGTCGATGGAGGGCGAGGAGCAGATGCCCAGGTACTCCCAATCGCTGACCTTGCCCGTGCCGAGCTTGGGGATATTCAGCTGCCAGATCAGGTCGCCGCTCTCCTCGTCCAAGCAGTAGACCGTGCAGCGATCACCCTTGAAGCGCGCATCGCGCGGGGAGTCGTTGTTGGTGCCCACGTAAACGCGGCC
The DNA here is from genome assembly GCA_047639615.1 of Planctomycetota bacterium. Taxonomy (GTDB): domain Bacteria; phylum Planctomycetota; class UBA1135; order UBA1135; genus CAYWNK01. Next base: position 306 of record JBLIOL010000157.1, read on the forward strand.
ATTGGCGATCGTCGCGTTGCCGTAGCTCTGGGAGCCGAGCTTGGCGATCCACTTGACGTTCTTCGTGCTCGTCGGGTCGATCTCATCGGTAGCACCGACGAAGTCCCCCGCCACGAATTCGGCCGGCAAGCCCGTGGCCGGCGACGACATATTGCGGCCTTCCGTGCCGCCCCACATGGGCCAATCCTGAGCCATGGCTCCGGGAGCCGTAAGCCCCGCAAGCAGAGCCAGACCAGCGATTTGATTGCAGCGTGAGTTACTCATTGGGGGTCACCGAAAGATTGTCGAGGTAGACCGAGAAGCGGCTTTGGGGAGTGAAGCCATACAGTCCCCAGGCTCCATGGGTATGTCCGTGGGGGTCCGTGACTTCCGTGGTCCAGGCCTCCGGTTCTGCCTCGCCCTTGGGCCAGACCTTGGCGCGGATGATAGCGGAGCCATCGTCCTGTGCGTCCACGCGGGTGAGCATGGTGTACCAGTGGCCGTGCTTCCACTTAAAGGGCACGCTGACCTTGAGGTGCTCCATGTTGGAGCTGATCTCAAGCTCCTGGTGATTGCCCTTGAGCAGCACCAGGTAGCGCTGGTGGATCAAACCCACCGACGACATGGAGCGGCGGTTGCCTTCTGAGCGGATGTCCGCGCGCATTGTGTAATTCGCATCGTCCGGGTGACCGGCGAGGCTCATGGTGCGCTGGAAGAGCGGGTTCGACATGTTGCGCGTGACTACGCGCTCGCCGTCGAGATCCACCACTTTCCACTTGGGTCGGCCACCGAACCAGTAGCCAGGAGGGAAGGCGAAGCTTCCATCGGCCATGTTCAATTCAATCTGGTCGAAGGTCTGCACGTGGGGCAAGCGCGGCACAACGCGCACGCGCATGCTGCCGGCCAGGCCATCCTTGCCGGCCTTGACCACGCCTACGCCGAGCTGACTGGGCATCAGAGCATCGGTCCAGGTAGTCTCGACCAGAGACGGTACGTCCCACTTGACGGCATCGGGCGCGAGCTTCTCGACTAGGTGACCGAGAGCGTCCACCCGACTCACCTCGACGGGCACCTGCTGGCCGATGCGCACGGTCACGTCGTGGGGAGTGACCTGCAGACGCGTGGCAGCACCGAGCTTACCCATCGGCTCCGGGCGCCAGACGGGAGCCCCATCACCGCGCTCACCGAGGCAATAGAGCTTCTCGGTGGTGTGAATCAGGATACGTCCACCGGATAGCGCAGGTGCGCCGAGGCATGAGCCCTCGAGCTGCACCTTGGATAGGATCTCAGGACCCTCATCCGAAGGCCGCACGACGGTGAAGCCACCATCGGTCATGGGCACATAGAGCTTGCCGTCAGCGTACAGCGGCGAGGCGTGCAACTGATCGGGCGCAAGCTTGTGGTGCCACAGGATCTCGCCGGTGTCAGCGTTGACGCACTGCAAGTCCCCGCGCATGGTCGTGGCGTAGATGCGGTTGCCGACGAGCACTGGCGAGCTGGTAAAAGCCACCAAGTCCTGGCGCCAGACCTCGGCCGAGTTCGGTAGAACGCCGTCCTCGCCCACTTTCGCGGTCAGGTCCAAGCAAGCCATGCGGCCGATGACCGAACTGTCGCGGTTCTCCTTGCCGTGCAGAACGATCAGCTTGTCGCCGTAGATCAAGCAGCTGGAGTTGATGCCGCCGATCGCGAAGGGGAAGCGCCAGACGGGCTTACCGCTACCGGTGTCCACGCAGACGATGTGACCGCCGCCAAGGCCGGCGTACATCAAGCGACGCCCACCACGCTCCTCTACCACGGGCATGGAGAAGGAGCTGTCCTTCGGCGGACCGCCGGGGGTGCTGTCCCAGAGCACGCGACCGTCGGCCTTGTCGAAGGAGAAGAATCGATCCCGCGCGGGACCCAAGGGGCCCCAGCTGGCGAAGATGAAGTGAATGATTACCTGGTCGTCCAGGATCAAGGGCGCGCCCGTGCGGCCGTTGGGGAAGGAGAGACGTCCGAGGTCCTCCATCATGGAGCGGCTCCACAGCAGCTCGCCGTCCGGCGTGTAGCTGTTGAGCAGGCCCGCCGAAGTCATGGCGAAGACGTTGCCCGTGGCCGGATCGATGGTCGGGCTGCCGATGGCGTAGCGCGTATAGATCAGGTCCGTCAGGAAGTCCGCGTAGCGGTGCTCCCAAAGCAGCTTGCCGCTGTCCTGGTCGAGGCAGAAGAGCACCTCCTGCAGGTCATCGCCCTTACCCGTGTAGCCGAGCCCGAAAACCCGCCCCTGGGACACCACCGGGGTGCCGCGGCCAGCGATGTTATAGGTCCAGAGCAGGCCGTCGCCCTCGAGCGAAAGCTGGTCCGGCACACCGGTTTCCGGGGAGGTGCCGTTCTGATCGGGACCACGCCAGTTGAGCCAGCCCTTGAGGCCAGCCCCATCGGCCTGGACCGTGAGGGGCTGAGCTAGAGCGGGCCCAGCTGCGAAGGCGAGAAGGAGCAGGCCCACGAGGGCCCTGCCGGACGAGCCGGTCGGGAGAATTTTGCGCGACATGAAAGCCAAGGTTCGGGACGGATCAAAGCCCATCTACGGGCTGAGACGGCGGCCATGGTACGGCCGCGCCCCCCCCGATCCGACCCTGGGGCCCTTCCTTTGCCAGGACCTTGCAACCAGAGCCTGGCCCTGGCCCGGGATTCAGCCCCTGGCCTGCCTTACAATGCGCGCACATGAGCCCCGAGTCCTCCTCCTCCGGCGCGCCCGAAGCAGCCCGGCGATCCGCCTCCCGCAAACTTCTGTTGGCCGCTTTGGCCTCCGTTGTGGGCTTTGCCGCCACCGAGGGGGCCGCGCGCCTCGCCCTCGGCCGAATGGGCGACGGTCCGCCCCCGATCGAAATCAGCTGGGAGGAGCACACCGGCGGCAGCAAGTACCAGCTCAAACTCCGCGACCAGCTCTACGCCCCCCACCCGGCGACCTTCTTCCGCCTGCAGCCGAATCTGGACCTCCCGAAGACCAGCAATCCGCGCATCTTCGGCCTCAGCACCAACTCCCACGGCCTGCGCGGGCCGGAATTCGAGAGCACCAAGCCCGCCGGCACCTACCGCGTCCTGTGCCTGGGCGACTCCTGCACCTTCGGCTCCGGAGCCGCCGACGCCGGCACCTACCCAGCCCAACTGCAAGCCGCACTTGCGGACCTACAGCCTGAGCAAAGCGTCGAGGCCATTAACTCCGGCGTACCCGGCTTCAGCTCCTACCAGGGCCTGGCCTTCCTCGAGAGCGAAGGCCTCGGCCTCGCACCGGACGCCGTGACCATAGCCTTCGGCTACAACGACAGCTCCCCCGCAAAATCCGGCAGCAAGCGTGCCTATCGCGAGGGTCTCGCACTCAGCGATCAAGAATTCGGTTCGGCCCGCAAGCCGCCGAGCTCTTGGGCCATCGTGCGCCTCTACCAACGCTTGCGACCAAGCGCAGTAGCGAACCCGACCGAGGACGAATCCGCTGAGCCCACCAAGCCGCGCGTCGATCTCGCGGACTTCCGCGCCAACCACGAGCGCATGTTGGCCCTCTGCCAGGCGCGCGGCATCCCGGTGATCCTGATGGTCTGGCCCCTGCGCGCCCAGGTCGCTGAGAAAATGCCCGGCGACAGCCAAGCCAAGCTCGCGCTTCTGCCCGAGTACCAGGCGCTGCTACGCGAGTGGGAAGCCCAGGACGGAGTTCAGGTACTCGACCTAATCCCCGCCCTCGATGGCAAGCCCGAGCACTTTGTAGATCAGGTCCACCTCAATGCCGCGGGTTACGGTGTCGTGGCTCAGCGCTTGGCCGCGGTGCTCGCTCGGTAGATCATGAAATACTGTGCCGCGCACGATTCACTTACTGCCGAAGCAGTAGAGCGCCTTCTCCGTGCGCACATACACGCGCCCCGGCGCCAGGGCCGGGGTGGCGTAGATCTTCTCTTCCAGATCCACCACCGAGAGCGGGTCGGAACCCTCGCCAGCCGCGAGCACGGTTAGGAGACCGTGCAAGCTAGCGAGGTAAATTTTGCCATCGGCAGCTACGGGCGAGGCGTAGTAGTTGTCCTCGCCGCCTGCGATGCGCGTGCGCTCGATGACTTCGCCCGTGGCGGGATTGAGGCTGGTCCAAAGACCGCCCCCATCGGCTAGCAGGTAGAGCACATCCCCATAGATCAGGGGCGAAGGCAACTGCGGGATAGAGCGCCTATAGGCCCAATTCACGTGGCTTTCGGTCACATCCCCGGAGCCGCCTAGGCGGATAGAGAGCAGCCCGTTCTGGCTGGCCAGTGCGCGCTGCAGATAGCCCCACTCCTGCTCGTTCAAGCCGTCGCTGTGGTCCAAGTCCATGAAGCTAAACCAAGCTGCCGCGCGACCTTCGGGCATCTCGTCCTTGTCCACCTGACCGTTGCCACCGTCACCCTCGGCCGCCAGCATATCCGCGAAGTCCGGCACCGTGACCTGATTGCCAGGCTGGTTCATGGGCGAGCCATAACCATTGGTGAAGACCTGTCCGTTCCAAAGCACCGGAACGGACTTCATCTCGAAGCACAGACCGCTGGCGAACCAGTTGCGCTCGCCGCTATCGGGATCATAGGAGTCGAGTAGGAAGGAGCCCGGCATAAGCACCTCCGCGCTGCCGTCCTGGCGCATGTGCACGATCGGCGTGCAGTGTCCGCTGCTGGCCTCGGGCCGAGCGACGCGCCACAGTTCTTCGCCGTCCTCTGCCGAGAACGCAGCCAAGTAGGAGCCTAGGTTCTGATCGCAGGCCAGCAGCACCTTGCCGTTCAACAGGATCGGCGACGCCCCCATGCCGTAGCCGTTGTCGAAGGGCCCCAACGGCACGCGCCATAGCTCCTCCGAGAAATGATCGTAGGCGAGCAAGCCATACTCGGGGAAGAACACGAACACGCCCTCGCGCCCGACCACCGGGCTGGGCGAAGCGGGGTGGTTGCGACCGTCCACTTTTTTCGCATTCGGTCGCGGCGCAGTGCGGCGCCAGAGGATGTCGCCCGTATCCGCGCTCAAACACAGGGTCTGCAACTGCTCACCGTCCAAAGCCGTCAGGTAGATGCGGCCCTCGAAGAGAATCGGCGAGGAGTGACCCGGAGGCAGGGGCTTGCGCCAGAGCTGATTGGTCGCTGGATCGAGACTCTCAGGCAAGCCCGTCGCGTAGGTCACGCCGGAGCCATTGGGTCCGCGAAAGCGCGACCAACTGGTATCGGGGGTCTGGGCCTGCGCCAAGGGAACGAGGAGGACAGCTAGGAGCAGAGCGTTCTTCATGGGTATCCAGCTAGAGGGCACAAATGTCCTGAGGACCTTCCGCGCGCTCCTGGCGCACGGCTTGTCTGAGTTCGGCCACGGCGTCGGCGATCTGCGCCGCCTGCGTGTCCTTGCCCAGGGAGAAGCGCAGGCTGCTGCGCACGCGCGCGCCGGAATGGCCCAGGGCGCGCAAGACGTGACTCGGGCCTTGGCTGGCGCTGGTGCAGGCGGAACCGGAGGAGGCGCAGACACGTTCTAGGCGGGAGAGCAAGCTCTCAGCATCCACCCCGGCAATGGCCAGGTTCGAGTGGCCCGCCAGCCGAAGCTGGGTGTCGCCGTTGACCTCGATCTCGCCCACGGCAGCCTGCAACTGCGCCTCGAACTCGTCGCGCAGGGTAGCGATTCGCGCTTCGTCCTCGGCAGCCTCGCGGGCGCGCAGAGCCGCCGCCGTGCCCAGGCCCACGATGGCCGGCACGTTCAAGGTGCCGGAGCGCCGGCCGGACTCATGCCCGCCGCCGAGCTGCAAGGGGTTCACGCGCACCCGCGGCCGCTTGCGACGCAGGTAGAGCGCGCCCACGCCTTTGGGCCCATAGAATTTGTGTGCGGAGAGAGACAATAGATCGATACAAGCGCTATCCACGTCCAAGGGTTGCTTGCCTACGAGCTGGGTAGCGTCCGTATGAAAGAGCGCGCCGTGCTCGCGGCAGAGCGCGCCTATCTCCGCCAAGGGATGCAGCACGCCGAGCTCATTGTTGGCGCCCATCAGAGAGACCAGGCGCAAGCCTTTGCGCAGCTCAGCCTGCAGTTGATCCAAGTCCAGGTGCCCACACTCATTCACGGGCAAACGCACAACCTCAAAGCCCTGGGCTTCGAGCGCATCGATGGGTTCCAAGACCGCGTGATGCTCTGTGGACGCCGTGAGTACCCGGCGCGGTAGTTGTGCGTGGGCCTCCGCTTGGCAGGCACCGAGGAGGCCTAAGTTGTTGGCCTCGGTGGCCCCGCTGGTGAAGACAATTTCGCGCGGATCCGCACCGATCAGCAGCGCCACTTCCCCACGCGCCTGCTCCACCGCACCAGCGGCGGCGCGGCCCATGGCGTGCTGCTTGCTAGCTGCGTTGCCGAAGCTCCCGCTGAGGAAGGGCAACATGCTCTCGAGCACGCGACCATCCAGGGGCGTGGTCGCTGCGTTATCCAAGTAGATCGGCGCGTCACTCATGAACGTTGCAGCTTACTGGCAAGCTCCAAGGCCGAGACACAAAACACGCGCGGGTAGAGCTCTTCGTGATACCAGAGCTGAGCGAAGTACAGGCCGATGGGCGTGGTCGGAAAGTGCGTACCGCCGCGAGTGGCTGCCACGAGCCAGGCCGTTGCGGCTTCGATGGCGTCGTACAGCACGTCGCCGCCAAGGCGCGCGCCATGGCATTCCGAGAGGGCCTCCAAGGCCAGACTGGTCTCCTCGATGGAGGCCGGCAGACCCGCTCCCCCTCCGAAGCCGCCATCTTCGCCCTGTGCATCCAAGAGCCACTGCAAGCCGCGCCGCAGGGCTTGATTCCAGTCCGCCTGATCGCGTCCACTGCTCGCGCGCACGGCACAGGCGCGCAATACGCGACTGGTACCGTAGACCGGATTCAGGCTCTCTGGATGCGCTTGATTGCCAAACCAGAGCGGCACCCAGGCGCCGTCGGCTTGTTGGCTGCCTACGAGGTAACGCAGGCTGCGAGCCCGGAAGCGCTCCATGTCTAAGGGCACGCGCCCAGCCCAGGCCTGCGCCGCGCGCAGGGCGTGTGCCGTCAAGTCGGCGCAGCTCTTGTCGAAAGGTAGTGCGCCCCATCCACGGCAGAAGGTCGGCATGCCACCGTCGCGGTTCTGCAGGTCCATCAGCCACTGCAAGCCGCGCGCGGCTGCTTCGGCGGTCCGCGCGCTATCAGGATCCAACACCGCCAGAGCCAGCAAGGCACCCGGCGTGTCATCCGCGTCGGGTACGCCCCCGGGCAAATCGGTCCAGGCCCAACCGCCGGGCGCGGCGCCGGTGTACACGTGTCGCTCGCTCAGTTGTTGATCGAGGATCCAGGGCAGCAAGGCTTCGCGCGGAGCGCCGGCCAGTGCTTCGGACCCGAGGGCGTTCACAGCGAGGGTCGTGCCCCAGGTGGCCAGGTCCGTATCGATCGGCCAGGACCCGTCGGCGCGCATGGAAGCGCACAGGAAATCCAAGCCGTGCTGCACGACCACATGGCGCGCCTCCTCGGCGCTGCACAGGGCCAGTACCACGAAGCTTGTGAGCGGCGTCGCTTCCAAGAAGCCGCCGCCATCCGGCTGCAAGCGCGCGAGCTTGCGCAGGGTGCTGCGACGCGTGCCCGCGCGCGCGGCGCGCGCCAGGGGATTGCTGCTCGGATGCTTGTGGGCGATGGCCTGCCCAATGGCGATCAAGGCCGGTAGGGCGTAGCTAACAACCGGTAGACCGAGGAAGCGGAACAGTCCCTGGGGCAAGGCCGCGAGCTCGCAGGGCAGGGCCGGTATCGAAGCCCACGCATCGCCGCCACCCTCAAAGGCCTCCCCCGCAGCAAGCGCCACCAGGATCGGAACGGCGAAGGTCTGGTCCTTGCCGTAAACCTCTTCCAAGGCGACCCGAAAGCTCGGCCCGTCAAGGGTCGGGACGCGCGTGAGTAACCAATCCTTGACCCGCCCGTGGGCCAGGTCGGCGTCCGCGTCAGGTCCGAGATCCAAGCCCAAGGCCATCCAAGCCAGAGCGCTGGTGGACAGGTTGCTCGGGCTGTCGACAGTGTCGCCGAAGCCGCCGTCCTGGCCGGCGTTGCTCGCGAGCCAGGCTCGCCCGCGCCGGGCCAACCCCAGCAACTCCTGCGCTCGCTCGGGCCAAGCCTGTGCGGCCGCCGCCAGAGCCGCCACCGCCGTGGCCGTGGAGAGCGAGCTGGAAGATAGCAATCCACGCCAATGGCCGGCCTCGCAGCGTTGCTGTAACAGGCCTTCCCGAGCCCGAGCCAGGGTTTCGTGCAGAGAAGCGGACATCTTTATGGCGGACATGGGGTCCTGCTGGGCAGGTTAGTCGCCTGGGCCGCCCCCACCGCACCAAAGGCCCAACGATTTACAGAGGAAACCCAACGTGGACGAGGCGTCTGACCAGTACCTGACGCACGATCCTCTGAACCACACCCAATACCATGACTACTCTCCTCCTCAAGCGTGCCGCAGCGGCTCTCCTGCCCCTGTTCGCAGCCTCCTACGCCCCCATCGACAGCCCCGCCTTCGCTCCGGAAGAAGGCACCACGCTGACCAAGAGCTTCACCCTCGTTCTGAGCTCGGACCTGGACGACACACAGATGCTCATGAACGGGGACGACAGCATGTCCCCCGAGATGGAGCTCTCCTCGACCCTCACGCGCACCCTGGTGGTCACCGACGAGATCGTCAGCATGGGTAGCGGCCAGCCCAAGCTTCTCCAGCGCAGCTTCGACAAGGTCGGCCTCGAGATCCTCAGCCCCGTGAGCATGTCCATGCAAGGCATGGACATGGATGCGGAGATGCACTACACGGGTACCAGTCCCTTGGAATCCAAGACCGTCAAATTCACCTGGGACGCCGACGCCGAAGCCTACAGCACGGCCTGGGTCGATGACGAAAGCGACACGGACCCGCTGACCGACCTGCTCGAGGACATGGATTTCCGCGGCCTGTTGCCCGCAGCGGACACCAGCGTCGGCGAGAGCTGGGACGTGGACCCCGAGGCCATCATCGGCATGCTCTTCGCAGGCGGCGAGCTCTCCTGGGAAATCGAGAGCATCGGCGACGAAGCCCCCATGGGCATGGGCGGAGAGAATCAAGTTCCCTCACCGCGCGATGCTTGGCTCGGACTCGGCGAATCCAGCGCCTCCGCACGTCTGGCCGAGAGCCGCACCAATGGCGACCGCGAGATAGCTGTGATCGAATTCGAAGTCGAGATCGAAGCCGTTCAAGATATTTCCGAGCAGGTCCTCGAAGGCATCCAAGGCAATCTCCCCGACGGCGCCGAGATCGACATCGAGGTCGCCGACACCGAGTCCATGTTGGAAGGCAAGGGCGTGTTGCTCTGGGATGTTGCTGGCGGCCACGCGCTCAGCCTCGAGTTCTCGGGCGAGACCAGCAGCGAGCAGGTCCAAGAGATGGCCCTCTCCATCGGGGGCCAGGACATGGACATCGAAAGCACCACCTCCATGTCCGGTGAATTCACCCTCACGGTCGTCTTCACCCGCCAGTAGCTTTGAACCAAAGCAGGGGAGGATCGGCCATGGTAGATTCTGGCCATGCCCTCCCCTGCACGCTGCGCGTCCCTGGCCCTGCTCCTCCTCACCTGCTTCGGCTGCAACGCCACGGATTCCGCCGGCCCGCCCGAGGAGACCGTCAAGCCGGGCATCAACGACAGCTTTCTGAACCCTGACCTGGACGTGGAGTCCTTCGTCGAGCGCTTCGAGGGCGAGAGCCGCGAGGTCTACGCCAAGCGCGCGGAAATCGTGCAGGCCATGGGCATCGAACCCGGCCAAACCGTGGCCGACATCGGCGCAGGCACGGGTGCGTTCATCGGTCTCCTAGCCGAAGCCGTGGGCTCCGAGGGCCACGTGCTAGCCACCGACATCGCCCCGGCCTTTGTCGAACGCTTGTCCACCCGCGCCGCCGCCGGCGGCTACACCTGGGTCAAGGCCAGCCTAGGCGGGGAGCGCGACGTGATCCTGCCCAACGCCAGCGTCGACAAAGCCTTCATCTGCGCCGTCTACCACCACTTCGAGTACCCGCGCACGATTATGGCCACCCTGCACAAGGCCCTCAAGCCCGGCGGCGAAGTGATCATCGTCGACTTCGAACGCATCCCTGGTGTAACCAAGCAACGGACCCTGGACCACGTGCGCGCGGGCAAGCTAGAGGTCACCGAAGAGCTCGAGTCCTACGGTTTCACCTACGTGGAAGAGTTCAAGATCCGCGGCATGAACGAGACCTGGGCCCGCCGCTACCGGCGCTAGGTTCGCACCTCAGTCAACGCGCACGCTGGTAACCCCTTCACTCCACGGCGGCAGAGGCTTGCGCATGAGCACCTGCTCCGGCCAACCCGCCCCTTGCGCTGCGGCTGTCACCGGTGCAGGCAGCTCCACCGGCAACCAGCCCTGCTTCGCGGCACGCATTGGTAGACCGGGTGCCAACTCCTGCCGCGGCAGGGCGAAAGCCCCACTCTCATCCGTACGCGTCGCCACGGTTCCGCAGGAGATCCAGGTGTGTGCGGCTCCCACTCCAGCCGGGTCAAGCACCCGGCCCAGCACCTGCGCGCCACTCCGCTCTCGTTCGAACAATTCGATCAGCAGACTCTCCGTATCCCCGTCAGGGCAGGCCACTCGCTCCGAGAATTGCCCGTCCTGCTCTGCGTAGAACCCCGATCCAACCGCACGGGGTAATCGATCGAAGGTGAAGCGACCTTGGCCGTCACAACTGGCTTTAAGGAACAGGCTAACGGAGGATTGAATCGCCTCGTCGAGCTGTGCGCGCCAAGCCTCCCCCGCCGAGAAGTACACCGTGGCGCCCGCCACCCCCACCCCTTCAGCATCGACCACTTGCCCCGCAACCGCCAAACTGGGTGCAAGAACGATGGTTGCTTCGAGCGCATCTCGATGGTGCAAGCCATAGAGCAACTCCGTGTGACCGGCTAGCTCTGCATGCAAGTGCAGGCTAAGGTCAAATGTCTCACCAGGCAGGAGGAAGCGACCCTCCCCATCACTGAAGACCGGCTCGTCGAGCTTCAGCCGCTCCTCTTCGACGCTGATCCTGGCCCCCACGGCAACGACGGTAACTTTCGACATGGTCAAGGCTCCGAGCAACGGGACGATTGGCAGTGGCGCAGGCTTCGCGCGCCACAGGGGTGCAAGGGCGGAAAGCCATGCCGTCCGGCCGCCGTCGTAACGCCGATCGAGGCGCTCACGCAGCTGGGCCAAGGCCCGAGTCAAGCGACTGCTCACACTGGCCACCGGGCAGCCCTCCTGTTCCGCTATCTCGGCCTGAGTGAGGCCTTCGAAGAAGCGCAGGATGAGCATCGAGCGGTAGGGTTCCCCAAGAGCCGTCATCTCCTCCACCAGCGCACCGTGAGCACCCATGCGCTCCAGCAACTCATCCGGCGATGGCAAGCCCTCCGGCCGAGCACTCACCTGTTCGCGCGCCAGTCGATTGCGATCCTCGCGGGCTTGCTGCCTGGCTCGATTGCGCAGCACGCCTCCGAGCCAAGCACGTAAGGACTCCACGGAAGCCTGCGGACGCTCCAGCGCAGCCAGCTAGGCATCCTGCTCCAAGTCCTCCGCATCCGCCCCGCGCACCAACTGCCGCGCGAGATTCTTGATCCACCCCGCGTGTTCGAGCAGGGCTTCCGGGGTGGCTGAGAAGGGTCTGGACATGCTTTCCAACATCCCGTTGCAGGGAGCGTCCTCAATGATGCGGCAAATCCAAAGAAATCGCCTCCACCCCCAGAATGCAGCCAACCGGGGCGCGTCCCCCGGTACCTAGCTAAGCCCGGACAATCCGCGCAGGTAGAACACGTAGAACAGCCCGATGGCAAAGTAGACCGCCAGGCGCAGCACGCGCCCTCGGCGCGCCGCTCGGTCCTGATCCGCGGC
>JBLIOL010000158.1:0-12119 GCA_047639615.1 Planctomycetota bacterium
CAGATCGCGACGATCTCGGCCAACAACGATCCCGATGTGGGCAAGCTGATCACAGAAGCCTTCGACCGGGTCGGTCGCGACGGTGTCATCACCGTTGAAGACGGCAAGTCCATGACCACGGAAGTGGACGTCGTCGAAGGCATGCAGTTCGACCGCGGCTTCCTGTCGCCGCACTTCGTGACCGACGCCAACACCATGGAGTGCGTCTTCGATAAGCCCTTGATCCTCATCCACGAGGGCAAGATCTCGAACATCCAGGCGCTCCTGCCCCTGCTCGAGTCCGTCAAGGCCGAGAACGGTCAGCTGCTGATCCTCGCGGAGGACGTCGAGTCCGAAGCCCTGGCCACCCTAGTGGTCAACCGCCTGCGCGGTGTGGTTCAGTCCTGCGCCGTCAAGGCTCCCGGCTACGGCGATCGCCGCAAGCAAATGCTGATGGACATCGCGGCCCTGACCGGCGCCACGCCCATCATGAAAGACACCGGCATCGAGCTCGATGCGGTCACCCTCGCCCACCTTGGCAAGGCCAAGCGCATCGTCTGCACCACAGACGACACCACCATCGTGTCCGGCAAGGGCCGCCGCGCTGACGTGGACACGCGCGTGAGCCAGATCCGCCAAGAGATCGAGAACACCAGCTCCGACTACGACCGCGAGAAGCTTCAAGAGCGCCTCGCCAAGTTGACCGGCGGCATCGCTCAGATCAACGTGGGCGGCGCCACCGACACCGAGGTCAAGGAGCGCAAGGCTCTCATCGAAGACGCCCTGCACGCCACTCGCGCCGCCATGGCCGAGGGCATCCTGCCCGGCGGCGGCTGCGCCCTGCTGCGCGCCCGCAATGTTGCCCTGGACCTCAAGGTTCAAGGCGACGTGGACTACAACATGGGCATCGACATTCTGTTCGGCGCCCTCAGTGGCCCGATCGAGACGATTGCCTCCAACGCTGGCTTCGAAGGTCCCGTTGTGACCCACCGCGTGCTGCGCGAAAAGAAAATCACCTGGGGCTTCGACGCTCTCAAGGGTGAGTACTGCGACATGATCGAGGCGGGCATTGTTGACCCGGCCAAGGTCACCAAGTCCGCACTCCAAAACGCTGTGAGCGTGGCCAGCCTACTGCTGACCACCGATGCTCTGATCGCAAACAAGCCCGAAGCTGCCAAGCCCGCCGGTCCTGACATGGAAGGCATGGACGGAATGGACGGCATGGGCGGTATGGGTGGCATGGGCGGCATGGGCATGGGCATGTAGCCCGGCCAAGCCACCTCCACCACCAATCAATCCACCCCCCGAACACACCCCCTTAAGAGAACACACGAACCATGGCCAAGCAGATCATGTTCGACGACGCCGCCCGCCAGAAGATGAAGGTCGGCATCGAAAAACTAGCTAAGACTGTGCGCGTGACCCTAGGTCCCGCCGGTCGCAACGTCATCCTGCAGAAATCCTTCGGCTCCCCGCACGTCACCAAAGATGGCGTGTCCGTAGCCAAGGAAATCGAGCTGGAAGACCCCTTCGAGAACATGGGCGCCAAGCTCGTGCTCGAAGTCGCCAGCAAGACCAACGACGTAGCTGGCGACGGCACCACCACCGCAACGGTGCTGGCCTCCGCCATCTTCAACGAGGGCCTCAAGTATGTGGCCACAGGCGTCTCCACCATCGCCATCCGTAACGGCATCGACAAAGCCGTCGCTGTGGCCGTGGAGTCCATCCAAGCTCAATCCCGCAAGGTCAAGACCAAGCAGGAGAAGGCCAACGTGGCCTCCATCTCCGCCAACAACGACCCCGAAGTGGGCGCCATCATTGCTGACGCCTTCGAGGCCGTTGGCGACGACGGTGTCATCACGGTCGAAGAAAACCAAGGCGTCGACACCGAGCTTGAGACCGTTGAGGGCATGGAGTTCGACAAGGGTTACCTGTCGCCCTACTTCGCCACCGACATGTCGAAGCTCGTGTGCGAGTTCGATGAGCCGCTGATCCTGATCTGCAACAGCAAGATCAGCAACGTACGCGACTTCATCCCGGCCCTGGAAGCTGCCGCCCGCACCGGGCAGCCGCTATTGGTGATCGCCGAGGACGTGGAGGGCGAAGCCCTCACCGCACTCGTGATCAACCGCCTCAAGGGCGTACTCAACGTCTGCGCTGTCAAAGCCCCCGGCTTCGGCGAGCGTCGCAAGGCCTACCTCGAGGACATCGCTGCCCTGACCGGCGGCACGGCCATCACCGAAGAAATCGGTGTGCCCCTCGACAAGGTCGGTGCTGAGCACTTCGGTCGCGCCGCCAAGGTCGTGATCGCCAAGGACTCCACCACCATCATCAAAGGCGCTGGTGCCAAGAAAGCCATCGACGCGCGCTGCAAGCAGATCAAAGTCCAGATCGAGAAGACCTCTTCCGATTACGACAAAGAGAAGCTCGAAGAGCGTCTGGCCAAGCTGACCGGTGGCGTCGCCATCATCAAGGTCGGCGGCAAGACCGAAGCCGAGATGAAGCAAACCAAGGACCGTGTCGAGGATGCGCTCAACGCAACCCGCGCCGCGATCCAGGAAGGCATCGTCCCCGGTGGCGGCGTCGCTCTGCTGCGCGCTTCCGGCGCCGTGGCTGAAGGTCGCTTCAAGGGCGAAGAGAAGTTCGGTGCTTCCATCGTCGAACGCGCCCTACAGGCTCCCCTGCGCCAGATCGCCGAGAACGCCGGCGAAGACGGCTCCGTGGTTGCTGAGATGGTTCTCGAGAAGGGCAAGTCCTATGGCTTCAACGCCCTGACCTGCACCTACGAGGACATGTACAAGGCTGGCGTAATCGATCCCGCCAAGGTGGTGCGTTGCGCTCTCCAGAACGCTGGTTCCATTGCAAGCCTGCTGCTCACCACCGACTCCATGGTGACCGAGCTCAAGGGCGACCAGGCCATCGAAGGCGGCATCGCCTAAGCCTCGGCTTACTTTGAGCCCCCTGGGACCGGGCGGCGAGGTCACCCCTCGCCGCCCGGTTCGCATTACAAAAGCCCCGTACCGCAGCCACCACCAGCCACCACCAGCAAGCACCCAGCGATCCCCATGAGCGACAAGCGCGACTACTACGAGGTACTCGGCGTCCCCAAGGATGCGGAAGCAACGGCTATCAAGAAGGCCTACCGCAAGCTGGCTATGAAGCATCACCCGGATCGCAACCCGGATGACGCAGGTGCGGAGAGCAAGTTCAAGGAGGCCGCAGAGGCCTACGACGTGCTCGGCGACCAGGAGAAGCGCGGCCAATACGACCGTTTCGGACACCAAGCGTTTAGCCCCGGTGGCCAGTACGGCGGCGGCGGCTTCTCCAACATGGACGACATATTCAGCGCCTTTGGAGACATCTTCAGCGGCGGTGGAGGCGGCGGCGGTGGCGGCGGCATCTTCGACAACATCTTCGGTGGCGGCGGCGGTGGCCGTCGGCGCAGCGGCCCGCGCCGTGGACGCGACCTCAAGGTTGTCCTAGACCTGACCCTCGAAGAGATCGACACCGGCGTCAGTAAGACGCTCTCGATCAACCGCGTGGAACACTGCGACCCCTGCAGCGGCAAGGGCGCCAAGCCCGGCACCGGTCGCAAGACCTGCAGCACCTGCGGCGGCCGCGGCCAAGTGGCCCAGAAGGCCGGCTTCTTCACCATGGCCCAGACCTGCCCCACCTGCCAGGGCGCGGGCGAAAGCCTGGAAGACCCCTGCAGCGAGTGCAACGGCAGCGGCGGCCTACGCGCCCAAGCGGATGTGGAAATTGCCATCCCGGCAGGCATCGAAGAAGGCGTGCGCCTGCGCGTTAGCGGAGAAGGCGACGCCGGCCCGCCCGGCGGCTCGCGCGGTGACCTGTACGTGCTCGTGCGCGAGGTCGAACACAAAATCTTCCAACGCTCCGGCCCCGACGTGCTGACCGAGGTGCCCTTCTCCTTCAGCCAACTGGCCCTCGGCGATAAGGTCGAGATCCCCACCCTGCGTGGCAAGTTGGAAATGACGGTCCCGGCCGGCACCCAGAGCGGCAAGGTTTTCCGCCTGCGCGCCCAAGGACTGCCGCGCATGGAAGGCCGTGGACGCGGCGACCAACTGGTGCGCGTCTTCGTGCAGATCCCCACCAAGCTTACCGAGCGCCAAGAAGAGCTCCTGCGCGAGTTCGGCGAGTTGGAGAATTCATCCAAGGGCTCCAAGTCCTTCTTCGAGCGCATCGCAGACCACTTCAGTAGCTAAGACACATGGCTAAGCAAGACACGGGCACCGACGAGCCCATCACCGAAAACGAAGAGAACGCCGAGATCTCCGAAGAGGACCTGCCCGAAGCGGAAATCGTCGAGGAGCCCCTCGAGCAAGCCGAGCGCGAGCGCGACGAGTTCCGCGAGAAATGGCAGCGCGCCCAAGCGGACTTCCAAAACCTGCGCCGGCGCACACTCTCCGACACCCAAGGTGCTATCCAACGCGGCACGGGCGAGATCCTGCACGACGTGATCGGCGTGCTCGACTTCCTCGACATGGCGCTCAAGTCCCCCTGTGAAAGCGCGGACGCCAAGGCCCTACTCATGGGCGTACAGATGACCCGCGACCAACTCTGGAAGGTGCTCGAAGCCCAGGGCGTGTCCATCATCGCGGCCGAAGGCAACTTCGACGCGGAGGTGCACCAGGCGGTGTCCACCGTGGAAGAAGAGGAGGCAGGGCGCATTGTCGAACTCGTACGCAACGGCTACCGGCGCCCGAACGACGTCCTACGCCATGCTCAGGTACGCGTTTCCGTACTGCCCGAGCCCCCCGCCGAACCGGAAGCTCCCGAGAGCACCGAAGAGCCCACCCCGGAGGGCTAATGCCCACCTACGACTATCGCTGCAAAGCCTGCAAGCACGAGATGGACATCTTCCAGTCCATGTCGGAGCGGCCCAAGCGTAAGTGCCCGTCCTGCGGCAAGCTCCAGCTGGAACGCCTGATCGGCATGGGCGGCGGCCTGATCTTCAAGGGCAAGGGCTTCTGGCAGACCGACTATCGCTCGGAGTCGTACACGGAAGGCGAGAAGAAGGACAAGGAAGCCGCGAAGGCCGAGTCCAAGGGCAGCGCTAAGGACAGCGCTAAGGGCAGCGCTAAGGACAGCGCCAAGGACAGCGCTAAGGACAGCTCCGAGCCCGCCAAGAAGAAATCCGCCAAGAAGGCCGGATCCAAGAAGTCCTCGGGCAAGGGCAAGAGCAAGGACAGCTGATCGGCGCTACCCTGGCCCCATGCAAGGCCAGGAGCTCCTATCGCAGTGGTCTAAGGCGCGCGGGTCGCGCTTCGGACGTCTACTTTTCAGCCGCGCCCTCGGGCTAGCGGTGCCTTACTCCGGCACGATCAAAGCGGAGATCCTTGAGCTCGAGCCGGGCCATGTACGCGTGGCGATCAAGGATCGGCGCCGAGTGCGCAACCACCTGCGCTCCGTGCACGCCATCGCCCTGGTCAACCTGGGCGAGCTGGCCAGCGGCCTAGCGCTATTGAGCGGCATCGACGAAGGCACCCGCGGCATCGTCAAAGGCCTCTCTGCCCAGTACCTGAAGAAAGCCCGCGGCCGGCTCGTAGCCGAATGTCACTGCGAGCCACCCGCCGGAACCGAGCAACGCGACTTCACCGTCGAGGCCCGCATCCGAGACACCGAAGGCGACGACGTAGCAGTCGTGCGAGTGAACTGGCGCCTGGGCCCCAAGAAGCGCTAGCTACACTCATGCCCACGCCCCAGGACGAGTTCTGCCGCATGAGCGGCGCCACCGTGCCGCTGATCTGCGGCGCTATGTACCCCTGCAGCAATCCCGAGCTCGTGGGTGCGGTTGCCGCCGCCGGTGCCATGGCCATCGTCCAGCCGCTCTCACTGGCCTACGTGCACGGCCGCGAAGTACGCGCCGGCATACGCGAGATCAGAGACCTAGCAGGCGGCAAACCCTTCGGCTTCAACGCCATCATCGAGAAGTCCTCCAAGACCTACGAGCGGCGCATGCGCGAGTGGGTCGACATCGCTCTGGAAGAGGACGTGCGCTTCTTCGTCACCGCCCTCGGAAAACCGGACTGGGTCTGCGAAGCCGTGCACCAAGCCGGCGGCAAGGTCTTCCACGACGTGACCGAGCGCAAGTGGGCCGAGAAAGCCGCAGGCGCCGGAGTGGACGGTCTGATCTGCGTCAACAACCGCGCCGGCGGTCACGCTGGAACCCAAACGCCCAAAGCCCTCCTCGAAGACCTCGCCAGCCTCGGCCTGCCGCTCGTCGCCGCCGGCGGCGTAGGTGATGCCCAGGCCTACGCCGACATGCTGCAGCTAGGCTACGGCGCCGTGCAGATGGGCACGCGCTTCATCGCCACCAAGGAGTGCGCCGTACACGCCGACTATTGGGACGCCATCATCGAGGCCGACGAAGCGGACATCGTGCTCACCGAACGCATTTCTGGCGTCCCCGTCTCCGTGATCAACACGCCGCAGATGCAACGCATCGGCACCAAGGCCGGCCCCCTCGCCCGGCGCCTGCTCAAGGGCCGCCGCACCAAGCACTGGATGCGCCTGTTCTACACGCTCAAGTCACTACGCGACCTCAAGAACACCATCAACAAGGGCGCCTCCTACAAGGACATCTGGCAAGCTGGCAAGAGCGTCGGCGCGATCCACTCGGTGCAGCCCGCCGGCGAGGTGGTGCGCGAATTCGACGCAGCAAGGCACCGCGCAAGCCAGAAGTAGAGCCCCCGCGCCCGACCTATTCGGAAGCATCACCGATAAAGGGCAAACCCGCTTGCGCGAGCCCTCGAGCAACCACGCCCGCGAAGACTCGGTTAGCTATTCCGTTCGCATGGTAGTCGACCTCTGACACACGCAGCTGGCCGCCTCCAGCCTCCAGTAGCGCCACAGTGGAGTCGATGCAGGTGATGCCTTCGGCTTCACAGAATGATCGCACGACCGCAAAGGCTTCATCGCTGGCAAAGCCGCCCTCCTCCTCGATCAGATAGGGATACAGGACGATCAAGAAGGTCCGCTCCCGCGCCGCACAGTGATCGCGCAGTCGCAGGAGAGCACTCTTCACACGTTTCCAGCCGGGCTGCCCATCCTGATGTTGAGCGGTGCGATCGGTAGCGTAGTTGCGTTGACTGCGACTGCGAAAGACCGCATCGCAAACCAGATCCAGGGTTCGCCAACGCTCTCGTAACCAACGCACGCGCCCCTCACGGCGTGGATGGGTCAGAGTTACCAATGGGTCGGCGGAAGCATGGGCCAGCCCGCGGGCAGCTGTGTCGTTCATGAAGTACTGCAGCACCACCACATCGGGTTCGAAGGCATCTACACGCCGCTCGAACCAGAGAACTTCCTGAAGGGTGTCGTAGGCAGTCACGCCGGCATTGATCACCTCCACCGGTGCGCTGACCATGCCGCGCAAATGGGCGGGCCAGGATTCCCCGTCGGGTACGGCATAGCCGAAGGTGTGGCTATCACCCAGACACACGACCCTTGGCAAGCCCGCTGTTCGCTCTTGGGGCACCAGCGGCCCGCGAAAGCGATCCGCATTGGTGGTCATGACTACCCGAGTCGGACGCCCACCGAGTGGATCCCGCCCCACGACCACGCCGCGCCCGTCGGCGCGGTTCTCATACAACATGAGCGCGTCATCCACGCGCTCGGTGACCGCTCCCTTCAACTCTGCCAGCGGCTGTACATGCACGTCCCGCAAGCGCAGGGATGCTTCGACGAGCAGCAAGCCCAGGGGCACAGCTAACAATGTGATGAGCAAGCGCGCACGAGGACCGAACTTCCTGCGCTGGCCCGCTTGATCCGATCGAGAGGCATCTTCGAGGAGGCTGGTCATTTGCGTGCCTCCAGTCTAGAGGACCCTCGCCGAACCGGTCTGTAGCTAGCCTCCCTCGCACCCCTGTCCTCGAAGCCTGGTCCCCAACCTCGGTCCAGTTCACCGCCACCAAGAAACGCCCCAAGGTTGGGCGGGGGGACCTGCGCGAGTTCGAACTGGTAACGCGCCTCGTCCGCAGCCAGGCCGCGAGCGCGAATGTACGCGCACTGCTCACCGTGCCCGCGCCAGAAGTGCGCAAAAAACTCCGGCTGGATGTACTCCAAGAACATGCGCGTACGGTCGAACTGCGTTTCCATGAGCCGCACGAGCGGAACACCATACTCACGCCCAAGCCCCGCGATCACCATTCCGGCCAGGGTCCTATCCTTGGCCTGCAGCTGCGCCAGTTGCGCGCGCACTCGTGCCGACACCTCCACCCTCGGGCTCGCCCCTGTGCGCAGGAACATGCCCACTCCCCGGGCCAACTCGAACCTCCAGTGCTTGGGCCAGTCTCGCAGGAAAGTAGCCAGCCCATCAGGGAAGTCCTCCACCGGGAGAACGGATAGCTGGAACTGCGCGAAGAGATAGCCCACCCCGCGAAGCGCGTCAGGTTGATCCTCTAGCGGCAGAGATTCGAGCCTGCGCACAACCTCATCTGCGTCCTCCACCGCTCCACTCAGAATACCCCCGGCCCAGTAGTGGGCATGCACGGCCGAGTACTTAGCGGCCTGCCCGGTCTCGCCGCCATCGAAGCGCAGCCAGCCGAGACCCGAAAGCCCGACACACAAGGCCGTTATGGCGGCGCAGCCGAGCAAACCACGCCCCGCCCGCGAACCCAATGCAACCAGGAACGAGCCCCAACCGTCCGTGGGGCGCCGGGTTGCTTGCAACACGCGCAAGCCAACCAAGGCACCCGCAACAAGCGTTAGGTATTGCAGGCCGAGCCAATAGCGCCGGCCCACCACCTGCATGGGCTCGCCGGTTGGGGCCTGCTGCAGGCGCACAATCCCGAGCAGGAACAGCGTGACCACCAGGCTGATCAGCATCGGCAAGATCAGGATGCGATCCTTGCGGTGTCGAAGCATGACAGCGGCAGCAACCCAAATCAGCAGGGACACCCAGGCAAAGGCGTGGTCCAAATCAGCTCCTTCCAAGCCCCACAAGCCCGGACTGGAACTCGCTTCCTGAGCACGCTGTACCACCTGCCCCGCAGCACCGTCGAAGATGGCCGCCATACGAGCGAGCAAGTCTCCGCCGAATACGTGTGCGAGGAATCCCGAGGCCTTGCCACCCGACGCGCCCTGAACCCAAAGCAACGGCAGCAGACCAACACCGAGCCCAACTCCGATGGCGAGCGCCGGCCTTGCGACTTGCTCTCCTGCCCGGGATCTAGAGATCAAGGTGCCAGCGAAAACACACAGCATCCCTAACGCGAGTGGCGCGCTTCCGAAGTACACGAAGAGCCCCGCTCCAACCGTCAGACCAAGCGCCAAGGCCGAGCGCGTGCTCCCCGAGAGGCAGGCACTCCACCCGACGGACAGCAGCAAGGCCAATACACTCAGGCCCTCCATATGATTCCCCATGGCCAAGCAAGAGGCCTGAAAAAGGGCCGGCGTTCCCAGGGCGAAAGCCCAGGCGAAAACGACGGAGGCACCTTCGCTCACATGTCGAGCTAGGGCACGCTTGGTCACGATCAAGGTGAGCAACCCGCAAGCCAAGGTCACTAGCTTGAGGGCTAAATAGCGCTCGCCGATCAGATGAAAGAGCGGCGCTGCTGCGATCCCCAGGAGCAAGTGCCCCCCGCAATTATCGTAGTAGGCACCGATAGCCTTCGGCCCACCACCATTCGCCAAGGACCACGCCACCTGCCCCATGGGCGCCAACTCATAGTTGGGCATACAGGTAGCGTCGAAGTTGGTGAGCAGTAGCAGGCCGCGCAGGAATAAAAAGGCGAGGCAGGGGAGCAGGGCAGTTCGCATGGGCATGGGTGCCGGAGCACAGGCGCGCCCCAAGGGATCCCGTGACTCCAGGTCCATCCCTAACATACAGGCAATTTTGTAGAGGGCCGGCAATCAGCTAGCGACCTGGGCAATCCCCCCGGAATCGGTGACGCGCGGGGCAGCTCCAAGAAGATGGGCCCCGCTCGCGGTCCCATAAACTCCTGCCGGTGTAGCATCAGGATCGAGCCAGAATAGTGCTTCGATCCCGAGAAGAACCGCTGCGTGACCGCACCGGTCTGCGGGCTCGGACCGATCCTGATGGAAGCCGAGCGCGCCTTCCGAGAAGTGCTGTCCAAGTACACCCTGGCTGACATCCTTAACGTGCGCGGTAAGGGCCGGTACAAGCAGCTGCTCGGCGGCAGCTAGCCCGCGCGAAATACAGCGGTCCAGTCACCGATTACAGTCTAGGGCGTAGCACGCACGTCGCGTCCTCCGCCCCCACCCTCGCACCCATGACCTGGATCCTCGTTGTCGGCCTGCTCTTGGCCTTCGCCAATGGCGCTAACGACAACCTGAAGGGGGTCGCGTCCCTGCTGGGCAGCCGGCGGACCAGTTATCGGCGCGCTGTCGCTTGGGCCACGCTCACGACCATGGCCGGCTCGCTTGCGGCGCTCTTACTCGCCGGCGAATTGATCGGCCGCTTTCAAGGTAAGGGTCTAGTACCGCCGGAGCTCATCGCCGACCCGAATTTCCTCGGCGCGGTCGCCCTTGCAGCAAGCCTCACGGTGCTGCTGGCCACGCGCGTCGGCTTGCCCATCTCCACCACCCATGCATTGGTGGGCGCCTTGGTAGGCGCCGGCCTAGCGGCCGTCGGCAGCGTCCGTGTAGATGTGCTCGCGGGCAAAGTTTTGGCCCCCCTGCTGGTCAGCCCCCTACTCGCGCTGGTAATCACGGCCGGGCTCTATCGCATTCTCCGGCGGTTACGCGCACGCTTACGCGTAGAGGAACAGACCTGCTTTTGCGTCGGTACGCAAACCATCGAAGTTCTGCCCGTCATGGCAGCGCCCATGGCCAGCATTCGCAGCCAAGAGCTCAGCCTACAGCTAGGCACCGACGTCGAGTGCAGCAGCGCCTATAACGGCCGCGTGCTCGGACTCTCGGCCGGCCCGACCCTCGACACCCTGCACTTCCTCTCCGGCGGCGCTTTGGGCTTCGCACGCGGCCTCAACGACACGCCCAAGATCGCCGCCCTGCTGCTGGTGGCGCCGGCCATCAGCACCGGCGCCGCACTCGTCGGCGTCGGCACCCTCATGGCTCTCGGCGGCCTTCTCGCCGCGCGCCGCGTGGCGCATACCATGAGCTTCGAGATCACGAGCATGAACGCCGGCCAAGCCTTCACCGCCAACTTCGTGAGCATGGTCCTAGTCCTCGTGGCCAGTCCGCTCGGCCTGCCGGTCTCCACCACCCACGTGACCTGCGGCTCACTCTTCGGCCTAGGCCTCTCCAGCGGCGACGCCAAGCGCGCCACCATGCTGAAGATCCTCATGGCCTGGGTTGTGACCCTCCCACTGGCCGGAGTACTAGCCTTCGCCGCCTTCCGCGCCCTGCAAGCTTGGTAGCTACAGGAAGAGCTCTTCCACCAGCTCGCCGATAGCGGCCGAGTCGTGGTCGCCGATGACACGGTCGGCCACGGCCTTGAGCTCATCGACGGCATTGCCCATAGCAACACCCAGGCCCGCCGCCTCGATCATGGGGTCGTCGTTCCAAGCGTCCCCCACGGCCACCACGCGCTCGGGCAGAATGCCCTCGGTCTCGTGTAGGAAACGCAGGGCCTCGGCTTTGCCGCGGCAGGGTGCGTGCACGTCGACGGCTTGGAAGGAGCTACCCCGGTGACGCGGTAAGATCGCCAGGGGGAAGTGCGTCATGTACGCGGGTAGGGCCAAGTGATCTTGAATGCGATCGGCATATTCGATGGCGGGCTCCTCGCCAGCGTTCATGAAGGTCACGCGCAGCACGTTCTCCTCGGCGCTGACCCCGGCCTCATCCAGGTAGACCATGTTCTCGAGACCGACCATGGCGGCGTGCTCCGCGTCGTTGCGCGGCTCGAGAGCGACCATGCGCTCGGAGCTCATGAGCACCGTCAAGTGCCCACTCTCGCGGCGAAACTCATGCAGCCGCTGCAGGGTGCGGTTCGAGACGATGCGCTCCTCGATCAGGCGCGACTTCGCCGGGCACCAGATGCCAGCCCCGTTGAAGACCACGGCCGGCTCGTGCAGCTCCAGATGCTCGAGGATCGGCCGAGCCGAACCCACGGAGCGCCCCGTGACCACCATCACACGCACCCCACGCTCCCGGGCCTGGTCCAGGGCGGAGCGAGTGCGGGCGTGGATCTCGTCATT
>JBLIOL010000159.1:0-12106 GCA_047639615.1 Planctomycetota bacterium
AGCGCAGGGCGCGATCCAGCTGTTCCGGGTCGATGGTCTCCTTGTCCAAGTATCCCGCTGCGCCGAGGGCCATGGCCTGGGCGTCCACATCCGGATCGCCGCGCCCGGTAAGTAGGATCATCGGCACGCGCATGCCACGGCGGCGCGCCTCGCGCAGGAGGTCGAGTCCGTTGCGGTCGCCCAACTGATAGTCCACCAAGCACACATCGTGGCGCTCGCTCTCCAGGGCCACGAGGGCCTCGTCCACGCCGGGCGACCATTCCACCATGTAGTGGGAGGACATAGGGTCGCCCGTAGATAGCCGTGACAGCATCCGACGTGTGAAGACGAAGTCGACCTCGTTGTCGTCGACCAGGAGTATGCGGGCTCGTATGCGCAAGGTGGTACTAGCTCAGCCTACTGCTCAATCCACTCGGCGATGAAGACGTTGGTCTCGCCGGATTCGCCGTCGCCACGGTTGCTGGCGAAGGCCATGTAGCGGCCATTCGGGCTGAACATGGGGAAGCTATCGAATTGCTTGCCGCGGCCAGCATCGAAGTGCGTGACCTGAATAGCCTCGCCTCCGCTCGCCGGGATCATGAAGATGTCGAAGTTGAGCGCCGGGCGTCCGCCGTCGTGGTGGTTGGTGGAGAAGACGATGTGCGAATCATCCGGGGTGAAGAAGGGCGCGAAATTCGCGCCGCCCAGGGCCGTGATCTGCTGGCGCTCGGTGCCGTCGGCAGCGCAGGTGTAGATCTCCATCTTGCTCGGGCGCACGAGGTTTTGCTTGAGCAGGCGCCGGTAGTCGGCCAGTTCGGCCTGCTCCTTGCCGGGGGTGAAGGCGGTGGTGCGGAACACCAGACGCTTGCCGTCGTGGCTGAAGAAGGCGCCGCCGTCGTAGCCGGGTACGTCGGTGACCATGGTCTGGTCCGAGCCGTCGATGTTGCAGGTCCAGAGTTCCACGTCGCCGGAGCGCGTGGATGTGAAGACCATGCGATCGCCGGTGGGGGAGACGGTTGCTTCGGCGTCGTAGCCGTAGCCGGTGATCAGCGGGCGTTGGGAGCCGTCGCTTAGGTCCGTGACCCAGATGTCGTACTCGGGGTGCAGAGCCCAGACGTAGCCTTCGCTGCGATCCGGGGGCGCGGGACAATCATCGTGCGCGCCGTGCGTGCTGGCGTAGACGACTTGGTCGTCGCCGGGCAGGAAGTAGGCGCAGGTGGTGACGCCCTTACCGGTGGAGACCATCTCGGTCCCGCCGCCGCTCGCGCTGGTGGTGAAAATCTGATCGCAGTCGATGCCCTCTTTGGGTCGACGCGATTGCATCACTAGGCGTGTGCCGTCGAAGCTCCAGTAGGCTTCGGCGTTCTCGCCGCCCCAGGTCACTTGCCAGAGGTGCTTGAAGAAGCGCTCTTCGCCGGGCTGGATGAGGTCGTCGCTGGGCACTGCGCCGGCCACGGGGAGCTCAGCTTGATTGGAGTCGCCGGTGCTTTGGCAGGCGGTCAGCAGGATGGCGGCGAGCGCCACAGAGGAACTGCGAGTGAGGAACATCGTGATTGGAATGAGGCCGATTGGAGGGCTGGCTATTCGCTGGAACGCCAGCGGCCGGGGGGCGGCACGGGTTCGTGTCCACCGGGGAACAAGGGATTGCAACGTAGAATCCTCCAGGTGGCCAGTAGACCTCCCTTGAAGATTCCGTGGCACAGGATCGAGTCCCGCGCATAGCCGCTGCAAGACGGCTGAAAGCGGCAGGTGGCCGGTGTCAGTGGGGAGATGAAGCGCTGGTAGACGCGGATAGGGGCGATAGCGAGCTGTCGCAGCCAGAGAATCGGAGCCGGGGTCACGCTTGTGGCTCCGCTGGCTTTTCGTTGGCGCGTTTCTCGAGCAGGCGCTTGTGGGCTTTATGGCTGAGGCTCACCAGCTCCTTGCGCAGGTCCTGGAGGCTGGTTTCCAGACCCACGGCGGCCGGGATCAAGATCATGTCGAGGCCCTGGGGCAGGGCGTCGTACTCCAGGCGGAAGGCCTCGCGGAACAGGCGTCGTAGCCGATTGCGGCGGTGGGCCTTGCGCCAGATTCGCTTTCCGATGGAGAGGCCCAGGCGGCTGTGGCCCAGGCTGTTCTCGTTGACCACCACCAGCAGCACCCCGGCGCGGGCACGGCTGCCCGCGCGGAATGCGCGATCGAAGTCCCCCGTGCGCACGAGACGCATGGCGCGGCTGTAGCCGAGCGCTTTCTTACGGGGACTGCTGGTTGTCTTGTCGGTGGACATCGAAGGCGCCTAATCTACCCGGACCCCGGCGCGGATGCCCGGGGCCTGACCTTGAGCATTCACCAGAACTGGATTGCCGCCGAGCCGGCGGAGCCCCTCTCCGGGGAGATGTACGCCCTGCGCGCTCCGGGGCCCGATGGGGAGAATCTGGGCCAGTGGCCGAATTCTGGCGCTTCGGACCTGGAACGGGCCTTCCTGGCCTGCGGCGAGGCGCCGGCCCTGTCGCGAGCGGACCTGCGCCAGGCGGGCCAGGAGCTGACGCAGGCTCCGGATCCGAGCGGCGCGGTGGGGGCGGCCTACGACCTATCGGCCGAGGAATTCGAGGAGTACACGGAGCCCCTGGAGGAGGATCTCTTGGCGCTCCTCGGCGGACGTGTACGGCACTCGGTGGGGCAGGCGGCCGCGCGCGAGGTGCTCGTGTTGCGCGTTCACTGGAGCGCAGGACCATTGGAGCTATGGACCCGATGGCTGAGGAATTTGGCCCTTGGGCGGCCCACGCTGGTGTTGCCTGATGCGGCTTTGGCGCCGGCGGCTGAGCGTCTGGCGCAGTGCCTGGCGGCGGTTGGCGGTGCTTCTGCTGCCTGGTCGGTGTTGCACCTGGAGGGTCAGGAACTGGAGCGTGTGCTCGGCTCCATGGGTGGATCCGCGGAGATTCAGTACGTGGGGCCGGCGCATGCGCGCGCGGCCTTCTTGGAGCGCCAAAGCCAGGCCCGGCGCGAGCTGTTGGCCGGCGCCGCGGAGCCCTTCGGCTCGGGGGTGGAGGCGTCTCGGCGCGGTGCTTTGGGGCAGGCCGGTTTGTTGGAGTTGAGCGAGCTCGTTGTGCACGCTGGTGACGATCCAGAGAAGTTGGCCAGGCGCGTGGCGCGGCTGGCCTTTGGGCGCGATTGGGCGCTTGGCGGCTGGGATGCCCAGGCCCTGCGCCGGGTGCAATTGGATCCGCGCGTGATGTCGCGCTTCACGGCTTGCTTGCTAGGGGAACTCGAGCAGGGAAAATGGCTCGATTCCGCACCCTGGCCTATGCGGCGTAAACTGCAGGAGCGGCTTTTAGAGGCCCGTGAAAGGGGTCTTGGGGAGGGTGCGACACTTATTCATCAAGGCCTCAGACCCTCGCGTCCGGGCGCTAGCGGCGTTATCCTTACGCGACTGGTCTTCACCAATGTGGAGCCCAGGATGGGTCTCTCGGCACTGCAGCTACCCGCCCCGCTCCTGCTCTTGGAGCGGCTCGAGACCAAGGCCACGTGAGCGCAACCAAGGCCCGCCCGTGGATCGTGGGAGTCCCGCAAGACTCCCCAGGCCACACGACCAACTTCTCACTTCTCCGCGGCTCCGCGGAGCTCAGCACATGATCGATTCCAAGCAAGTTCACGAAGTCCTCGGCCGCCACCAGCTGGCCGACGGCTATCCGATCGTTATGGACCTGGACAAGTCCCACGGCTCCTGGATTCACGACGGCGTGACCGGCAGCGAGTACCTGGACTTCTTCACCTGTTTCGCCTCCTGGCCCGTGGGCTACAACCACCCTGCGATGATGACGCCGGAGTTCCGCTCCGCCATCGAGCTGGCTGGTCGCAACAACCCGGCCAACTCCGACCTGTACACGGCTCAAATGGCCGAGTTCGTCGAGGCTTTCGCCACCAAGGTCACGCCCGAAGGCTTCCCCTATCACTTCTGGGTCGCCGGCGGCGCCCTGGCGGTGGAGAACGCCATGAAGGTGGCCTTCGACTGGAAGGCCCACAAGGTTGGCGTCGACAAGGTCAATGACGGCGCAAACCTGACCATCATGCACTTCAAGCAGGCCTTCCACGGCCGCTCGGGCTACACCATGAGCGTCACCAACACGGTGGTGGACAAGGTTGCTCTGTTCCCGAAGTTCGATTGGCCGCGCGTGCACAACCCTGGCATCGTCTTCGACCTTGATGGCGGCATCGTCAACGATATCGAGGCCGAAGAGGCCAAATCCATCGCTGAGATCGAGGCCGGCTTCGCCCGTCCGGGCCAGCACGTGGCCGGCGTTCTGATCGAGCCCATGCAGGGCGAGGGCGGCGACAAGCACTTCCGCCCCGAGTTCATGGCCAAGCTGCGCGAGCTGTGCGATGAGCACGAGGCGCTCTTGATCTTCGACGAGGTCCAGACCGGCTTCTTCGGTTCCGGTAAGCCCTGGCTCTGGCAGTACTCCGGCGTGAAGCCCGACGTGGTGGCCTTTGGCAAGAAGTCCCAGGTCTGCGGTGTGTACGCCGGCCCGCGCGTGGACGAGGTGCCCGAGAACGTCTTCCACACCTCCAGCCGGATCAACTCCACCTGGGGCAGCAACCTCGTCGACATGGTGCGCTCCACCAAGTTCATCGAGATCATCACCGGCGATCAGCTGGCCGACAATGTGGCCGTTCGCGGTCAGGAGTTCGTCGCGGGTCTGCGCTCCTTGGCCAAGGACAAGGGCGAGATCAGCAACGTTCGCGGCATCGGCTCCCTGGTGGCATTCACCCTGGAGACTGGCGCGAAACGAGACGCACTGCTGAGCAGCCTCTGGGACCAGAAGCTGATGGTGCTGGCCTCCGGTCCGGATTCCATCCGTGCCCGCATGCCCCTCAACGTGAGCGCCGAAGAAGTGGCTCAGGCCCTGCAGCGCGTCTCCGACGGCCTGCCGGCTATGGCTTCCGTCTAAGACTGCTATGGGGCACGGGCTACGACCCGTATCCCGCATAACAAGGAACGTACGATCCTCGCACGGACTGGTTGTCCGATGTGGGGATCGTCGCATGTAGACTCGACTTTTTCCTGTGCGCCGATCCGAGTCCAAGTTGCCCCTTTTCATGATTCGAGCAGTCCTGCTTTGTTTGCTCCCGCTGCTTGGGACTGTCTCGCTGGCTGCCGCATCAAGCACGGCAGGGTCCGATGGGGAAGCTACGCGCAAGCGCTCGAAGGTCGAGGTCTTGCGTCTGGCTCCGGGCGAGGCGCCGAAGATTGACGGACACGTTCAGGAGGAGCTCTGGACGCGCGCAGCTCTGGCCGGCGCTCTGACCCAGGTCAGTCCCATACCCGGAGCTGAGCCGAGCCAATCCACGGATGTGCGTTTGGCCTACGACCAGGACAAGCTCTATGTGTCGATCATCTGCTACGACGATCCGGCAGAGGTCCGCGCGCGTCAGGCGGATCGCGACGCGCGCGTGGAGTACGACGATGTGGTCGAGCTGTGGTTCGACACTTTCAACGATCAGCGCAGTGCGTTTTGGTTTCAGATTACACCGGGTGGTTCGCGTGGCGACGCGCTCATCTCGGACGCAGGCAATCGCTTTAACAAACAGTGGGACGGAATCTGGTACGGACGCTCGCAGGTGACCGAGCGTGGCTGGGAAGCGGAGCTGGCCTTGCCCTTCAAGACTCTGGCCTTCGACCCCGATAGCAGCACCTGGGGCTTTAACATCAATCGCAAGCGCGTCGCCTCGGGCGAGAGCATGCGCTGGGCCTCCCCGGATCCGGCCTATCGCTTTTTCTCCCTGACCGAGGGTGGGCAGCTCACTGGCCTGCGCGGCATGAACCAGGGCGTGGGTCTGGACGTGGTGCCCTACGTGAAGACGTCTCTCGATCGCGAGGGCTCTTCCGAGCACCCCACTTGGCACGGGGATGTGGGCCTCGACATCTCGTGGCGGCCGAGCCCGAGCTCCACCCTACGGGCCACGATCAACACCGACTTCGCCGAGACTGAGGTCGATAGCCGCCGCATCAACCTCTCGCGCTTCCCCTTGTTCTTCCCGGAGAAGCGCGACTTCTTCCTCGAGGATGCGGGCCTGTTTGAGTTCGGCTCGCCCACCAACCGGCGTTCGCTGGTGCCGTTCTTCTCACGCACCATCGGTCGCGATGAGGACGGTGCTGCCTTGCCGATCCTTGGCGGGGTGAAGTACACCGGACGTCACGGACGCTGGAATGTGGGCGTGCTAGATGTGTCCGTGGATTCCACTGACACCTTGCCCGGCCGCAATCTCGCGGTGGCGCGCGCCACCTACGACTTGGGTGGTGAGTCGGCTGTGGGTGTCTTGGCTACGGAGGGCACTCCTGGGCAGGGCGATGGGGCTAGTACCCTGGGCTTGGATTTGCGCTTGGGCGACAGCCGCTTCTTTGGGCCGGGTCACAGCGGCAGCCTGTGGGCTTGGGGGCTCGACACGCACACAGCTGGCGAGGGCGGCGACGGAAGCGCCTACGGCGTTGAAGCCCAGTCGCGCAACTCCACTTGGGATGTCAGTGGCTTGGCTCAGCGCGTGGAGGAGGGGTTCGATCCGGCTCTCGGTTTCGTGCGGCGCACCGGCGTGGACCGCACGCGAGTGCAGACGCAGCACACTTGGCGCAGTGAAGATCCCGCGGCGATTGTGCGCTCCTGGGATTCGCGTATCGCCGTGGATGTGGAGCGCGACCTAGTGGGCAACGAGGATTCCTGGGCGATTCCCCTGCGACCCGGCCGGCTGACCTTCGCCAGCAATGATCGGCTGGAGTACGAGATACACCACATCCATGAGACGCTCGACGATGGCTTCGAGCTAGGCAATCAGAATGTCCCGGGCCCGCGAGTTCGACCCGGCGAGTTCGACATGCTGCGGCACTTCATCGAGTATGAGGCCGCTACCAGCCGGCGCGTGCTCGGCGAAGTGGAGCTCGAGTATGGCGACTACTACGGCGGCACTCTGCGGCGATTGAGCGTGCGTCCGGTGATCGTGCCTGGAAGGTCCTTCACCTTCAGCGGTGGCTACACGGATGTGGAAGCGCGCCTGGACACGGGCACCTATCACACGCAGTTGATTTCGGCGGACTTCAAGGTGACCGCGGGCCCGGACTTGGTCTGGAAGAACCTCCTGCAGTACGACACGGAGTCCAAGCAGTTGGGCTTCCAGACGCGCATGCGCTGGATCCTGACCCCGGGCCAGGACCTCTTCCTGGTGGGACTCTTCGGTTGGGAGAAAGCGGCCCATGAGCGCTCCTTCCAGTCCGAATCCCAAGAGGTCGCCTTCAAGCTGACCTACACCCTGCGCTTTTGAGGGAAGTCCGGCGCGGGGATGCTTAGGATGCACCCATGCGCCGACTGTGGATTTGCCTGTGTTTGCTCGTGTCCTGTGGCCAGGACATCCCGGGTGCTCCGCCCGAGCGTGCGGGAGCCTTGGAGGGCGACCGCCCTTCGGTCCTGCTGCTGATCGTGGAGCAGGCCCAGGCCTCGGACCTAGACCGCCAAGGCCTCCTGGATGGAAATACGTTGGTCTCTTTGGGCACGCGCATGGGCGGCGCTTACGGGCGCTTCGACCAAGCTGCGGCGACGCGTACGGACCTCTTGGGTTCGGTCAACCTGCCGGGCTTGGATGCTGGCGGCGATCTCGCGGCGCACTTTGTAGCGGGCGACTATCGCACGCCGGAGCTTAGCGTCGAGGACTACTCCGCCCTTTGGACCGGCTCCGGCCCGGCCTTCGGTGTGCTGAATTTTGGTGGTGACCAAGGACTCGGCCAAGCCACGGCCATGGTGGAGAGCCTGCTCGCCAGCGAACACGGCGCCGAAGTGCTATGGGCGGTGGTAGCCCTCACTGGCGATCCCGCGGCCGAGCCGATTTCTGAGGGGCGCCTCGCGGTACCTATGGTGCTCGGCATCGAAGGCCGCCTAGAGCGCGGTGAGATCCGGCCGCAGGTGGTCTCCCACGCGGATCTGGCGGCGACCTTGCTGGACCTCTGCGACCTGGGCCGCAGCCCCGGCGAGGGCGCCGAAGGGCAGAGTTTCGCGCGGCTCCTGATCAAGAAGCCCCACGCCTGGCGCGGGCACGTGCTAGCGCGCTGCGTGGCGCCTAGCCCGGATGAACCCTGGGGCTGGGTGCGCAGCCGCAAGTGGCGCATGGTGATCGGTCCGGACGAGTTCTTCGAACTGTCCTATGTGGAAGCCGACCCCCTCAGCCAGCAGGACGACAGCGGCCGCCCGGGCGCCAGTACCGCAGCCATCGAAATGCGCCGCGTGCTCGACGCCTGGAACTAGCCCGCGAGTTCGGGCGCATGGGGTCGGTGAGCTCTTGTGCCTGACCCATGAGCCCGTGACCCCATGCGCCTGAAGTCGGCTAGGCGAGGGTTTGGGCGCGCAGTTGGCCGCAGGCGGCGCTGCCTTCTAGGCCGCGGGACCAGCGCACGGTGGCGATTAGGCCGGCGTCAATGAGGTGGTCGCGGAAGCCGTCTACGTCGGCTTGATGGGGGCGCTCGTAGCCCAGGCCGGCGGTGGGGTTGTAGGGGATCAGATTGACGCTGCAGCGCCGGCCGTGCAGGCGGGTGGCTAGGTAGTCGGCGTGCTCGTAGGTGTCGGTGGTGCCGCCGAGCAGGACGATCTCGTAGGTGACTTCGCGGCCCGTGACCTGGAACCAGTAGTCGCCGGCGGCGAGTATGTCGTCGATGGGGACGGCGGACATGGCGGGCACTAGCTCGGCGCGCTGCTCGTCGAAGGGCGTGTGCAGGCTGATGGCCAGTTGAAAGGGCGGCTTGTCGTCGGCCAGGCGCCGCAGGCGATCGGGGAAGCCGACGCTGGAGACGGTGATCTTGCGCGCGCCGAGGCCGATCTCCTCGTGCACCACCTGCATGGCGCTCTGCAGGTTGGCCACGTTGAGCAGGGGCTCGCCGATGCCCATGACCACGCTGCGCGAGAGCGGGCCGACCTGGCGGCCGTGTACGTACTGCTCGACGATCTCGTGGGCTTCCAGGTTGCGGGTGAGTCCGTCGAGGCCTGAGGCGCAGAAGGGGCACGCCACGGGGCAGCCCACCTGGGTCGAGACACAGAGGGTGGCGCCCTTGGGCTGGCCCTCGGCGTCGTGGCTGCGCAGGGGCGGGATGTGCACGGTCTCGACCAGCGCGTCCTTGCCCTCCACGCGCGGGAAGCGCAGCAGCAGCTTGATCGTGCCGTCCTTGGCCTTGACCGAGTCGACCACCGTGGAGGTGAGCAGCGGGATCGCCGCGGGTAGGCGCTCGCGCAGACCGGCGGGGAGCGCGGTCATGGAGGCGTAGTCCATAGCTCCGCCCTGCAGCAGAGCCTCGCGCGCGATCTTGGCGTGGAAGGGCTTGGCGCCCAGCTCGATGAAGGCTTGCTTAAGCTCCACCGGTGTGTGGGCCAGCAGGCTGCGCGAGGTCTCGCTCACACCACTTGACCCATGTGATCGGCGATGTGGTCGGCGATCTCCTGGGCCACGATGCGTGTCTTGTCCAGGTCGTTGGGGTTGGCTCCGCCCACGGCGCGGTGGCCGCCGCCGCCGTACTTCTCCATGATCTCGCCCACGTGCACGCCGTTCTCCGGGATCTTCCAGGGGTTCTCCCCGCAGGTCACGTGGTAGCCGGCGCGGGTGGGGATTACGCCTACTGCGTAGGAGATCTCCGGGTGGTGGAAAAAGGGTGCGAAGCGCTCGCGGCGGATCTTGCCGGAGGAGGCGTCGAAGAGCAGCACGCCCTCGCGCTTGGACTTGACCGTGGGCGGGAACTGCTCGAGGGCCTTGTCGCGGTTGCGGCTGGCGCGGCCGTGGGCTTTCTCCACGTCGGGGCGGCTGGCAATGTCCTCGAGGGTCTCGGTGCTGAGGGCTTCGGCCAACTCGTCGACCCAGGTGGTGGTGGGGGCCACGGTCAAAGAGCGCATGATGCGCAGGGCGGGCTCTTCGCCGAAGATGGCTTGCTCCACGTCCTTGAAGCGGGCGGCATCGATGATGTCCGACCAGTGGGCCATGTCCTTGAAGCGTTGCGGGGCCTTGTAGTCCCAGTACTTGGCTGCGTGGCGCAGGATGATGGGCGGGCAGGAGGGTGCGCTCTCGTCCCAGTGCCACTTCTCCGAAGGCTCGTACTTGGCGCGCAGCTCCGGTGAGACGAAGGTCGTGGGGTGGTGATCAAACCAGTACGACGCGCGCGGGTGGAAGTGGAAGTCGACGATCGCGAAGCGCGTGCCTTCGCCGAAGTTCTTCCAGTCCCTGCGCTGGTCGTAGTTGACGTTGCAGAGCTCCACCTTGTCCTCGCCGCGCTCACGCAGAATGCTGGCCAGGACTGCGCCTGCGACCATGCCGTCGAAGTCGCGGTGATAGTGAATCGTCAATGCGGACGAGGTTGCCATGCAGGCAGGATAGGTCCAGCTTGCTGAGGGCTCCACCTCCAACCGCAGGACTCGCGCCCAATGGCCTCGAATGGGGCGCCATGAACGACGAAAGGCCCCCGATCCAAGGATCAGGGGCCTTTCGGGTGCGGGGCTGACCCGGGGGTTGTGAACTAGGCGCTCTCGCGCTCGTCCTCACCCTCGCTGGCCTCTTTGGCCTCGGCTGCGGGAGCTTCCTCGCTGCCTTGGTCCTCTTCCTCGAGGTCCGCTGCGGTCAGGCCGCGGGCGAGCTGGCGCTCGCCGGTGACGACCTTAGCGTCCAGGACGAAGTGGTCCGTGTCCTTGCGGCAGGGCAGCTCGTAGAGCAGGTCCAGCAGCAATTCTTCCAGGATGGCGCGCAGGGCACGCACGCCCGTGTCGCGCTCCAGGGCCATGTCCGCGATGGCGAGCAGACCGTCCTCGGTCACGTCCAGTTCCTTGCCGCTCATCTGGAAGAGCTTCTTGAACTGGCGCACGAGGGCGTTCTTGGGCTCGACCAGGATGCGTACCAGCTCATCGCGGCCCAGGGTCTCGAGGGTCGAGACTACGGGCAGGCGGCCGATGAATTCGGGGATCAGCCCGAACTGCATCAGGTCCTTCGGAATCAAGAAGCGCACGTACTCGTCGCGGGCGGCCGGATCGGTGAGGGGCGGCAGGCTACCGCGCTCGGCGCTCGCGCCGGCCATGCGGGTGGCCTTCTTGCGGGTGTCGTTTTGGAGCTGGTCGCGCCCGAAGCCGATGGCTTCCTGGCCGATGCGCTTGCCGATGTACTCTTCAATACCGCTGAAGGTACCGCCGCAGATGAACAGGATGTTGGCCGTGTCGATCTGGATGTAGGACTGCTCCGGGTGCTTACGGCCGCCTTGGGGCGGGACGCTGGCTACGGTGCCTTCGAGGATCTTCAGCAGGGCCTGCTGAACGCCTTCGCCGGATACGTCACGGGTGATCGAGACGTTGCCGGTGGTGCGGCCGATCTTGTCGATCTCGTCGATGTAGATGATGCCCTGTTGGGCGCGCTCCACGTCGAAGTCGGCGGACTGAAGCAGCTTGAGCAGGATGTTCTCGACGTCCTCGCCCACATAGCCAGCTTCGGTCAGAGTGGTGGCGTCGGCCATGGCGAAGGGCACGTCCAGCATGCGCGCTAGGGTGCGCGCCAGCAGGGTCTTGCCGGAGCCTGTGGGCCCCACCATGAGCACGTTGGACTTTTCGATCTCGACGTCGTCGTCGAGTCCGCTCACCTGGCGCAGGCGGTTGTAGTGGTTGTAGACCGCCACCGAGAGGACCTTCTTGGCGCGGTTCTGGCCGACCACGTACTCGTCCAGGCGACGGGCAAGCTCGATCGGGGTGGGTAGGCGGTTGGCGCGCGCTTCAGCTGTGCTGGCACCGGTGGGGATGACTCCGGCGGTCGTGGGGACGGCGGCGGCTCCGTCGCCGGCTCGGCGAGTGCTGCCGGGGGTATCGGGGTTGCGCTTCTGCTCCTCCTGGAGGATCGAGTTGCAGATTTCGATGCACTCGTTGCAGATGTAGACGCCCGGGGGGCCGGCGATCAGGGAAGTGACGTGATGGCGGCGCTTTTCACAGAAGGTGCAGCGCTCGACCTGGCGGCCTCGGTTACTCGACGAACTCATGTGGATCTTGGTGCCCCTGGGGCGCTATGTGAAGGCCGCACTCAGTCCTGGCTGACCGAGCATGTGAGCTTGATTCTACCGGGCTTGCGGCATGCATGCTGTCCGGCGCACGTGGAATCGAAT
>JBLIOL010000160.1:0-12037 GCA_047639615.1 Planctomycetota bacterium
TTTGAAGACCTACTGCATAGTGACTTCAACGGCATCCGTGAAGTTCGAGGTGGGGACGCCACCAGCGATGTCACGGTGCCAGCACTGGAAGTTCCAGACGTCGCCAGCCAACACGCTTACGCCGTTCGTCGGGGGCTCGGGGAAGTCGCCGAGGGGCATCACCAGGCTGAATTCGCCGGCCACGATGGCGCCGACTTCACCGGCGCGGTTGAAGCGCGCGATGTCGCCGAGGACGCAGAGGTTGCCGGTGCTGCCGCCGGGGTTGGCCACGAAGCCCTGGGTGCGGCTAGCGATCATGTAGGCGAACTGAGCGGTCGGAACCTGGGAGGCGGTGATGATCAGGTTGTTGTCAGCAACGATGTTGCTGCCGGAAGCACCGATGATGCCGGACATGCCGCTGCTGTTCACAACGCCGGGACCACAGTAGTTGGTGCCGAAGCCGCCGCCGCCCATGCCGTCAGCTCCGCTGACGGTCATGTCGTAGTCGTTGCAGTCGCCTGCGCCCGGGGGGTAGATGTTGACCTTGATGGTGTAGGTCTGGGTCGAGCCGGTGTTGTTGGTCCAGACGATTTGCTCGTTGTCGGAGGCGCTGAAGCCGCAGACGAGGCTGCTGGTGCAGCCGACGTTGCCGGCGGCGAAGCTTTGGCAGAAGCCAGACTCGTACAGGAAGATGTCCATGTCACCCAGGGAGTGGATGAAGAGGATGTCGACCTGCAGTGTGTCGCCGTCGAGGACGTCGACGCTGTAGTAGTCCCAGTCCGTCTTGGAAACGAAGAGATCGTTGAAGGTGCCGGAGCCGATGGAGGCTTCCTGGCCGCAATCGTCGTTCTCTTCGAGGTTGTCGTCCATGCTGGCGGCGCAGGGATCGACGAAGGTGGAGATGTTCAGGGTGCCGCTGCCGAAGCTGGAGCCGAAGCCGCCGATCTGGACGAGGATCTGATCACCCAAGGCAAGGCCAGAGATGGAGACCTCGCTCTGCAGTCCGCCCGTGTCGTCGTTGTAGTCGGCGCAGGTCGCGTTGCAATCGAAGCCGTTGTGGATCGAGAGCTTCGTGTCGTAGCTGGAACCAAAGGTGTCGAAGACGTAGTCACCAGCGGCCGGGGCCGTGAAGACCCAGAACAGGTCCTGGTTGATCGTGGTGGAGCCGCCGCCGCAGGTGCCGCCGCCGTTGAAGCCACTTGTGGTGGCCGGGGAAGTGTCGAAGCCGTAGGAGCCGTTGGCGCCGATTGCGGTGGGGATGGAGCAGTCATCGCCACCCTGGGCGAGAGCTGTGCCGGCGAATGCCAAGGCAAGGGCCGGAGTGAGGAGCTTTGAGAGATTGGACATGGTCGTGGAGAGGAGTTTGGTGACGTGATTTGGTCGAAACACTCGAGTTGTCTCGAATGCAGATCGCCGCGCTCCCTAGGAGAGTCGCAGCGAGGAGAGGAGCATTCTTGCCCGAGGTGCAGATTGCTAGGTGTCGCCCAGCAAAAGGTGCGATTTTAAGACAATCAAGCGGTTGGTGCGGCTTGGCATTCGTGCGTAGAACACTCCGCTGCACATACAAATTGGACTCAAAAACACCGGGGCCTTTGCTTCCAAGGAACAGTACCGCCCCAGAGAGGTGCCGGCTGAATTCCTTGGGAGGGTTAGGGCTGCCGGGGGGCGCTATTTCCCTCTTCTGTCAGCGGCAGATTCTCAAGTTGCTGCAGGCTGGCTTCCAAACGCTCCGCAGCTATTCCTGTGCGGCCCCAGCGAGCCGCGTAGTGCAGTCGAGCCACCGTGACGGCGCCGGCGAGAGCCGCTCTGGAGCGTTTGGCTTCTAGAGCGAGGGACAGCAGGGATTGCCCCGGACTGCGTTGGATTCCTGCGGCGGCGAGGGCCTGCACCAGACGGGTAGCCGTCTTGGATTCTGGGCCGCCATTCGAGGCTGCGGAGTCGGCTTCAGCTGTTCTGCGCCGCGAGGAGCCTGGCGTGCCGAGCACCCTGCGCAGCAGCATGACAGCCAGCAGCAAGGCCAGGATGAGCGCGGGCTCGCGACCGAACCAGGCCCACAGTGCGCTGCCGGCGGCAACCAATACATTGGAGAGGGAGCCCGTGCCGGACTCGTTTCCGATCCAGGCCCCGATCGCATCCTTCAAGCCTTGGGCGGCCAACTCACCCGGGGCATAACCATCCTCGAGCTCCGGCCGACCTTCCTGGGCCGGGGTGGGGTCGAAGGGCACCCAGCCGATGTCCTCGAAGTAGACCTCGATCCAGGCGTGGGCGTGCTTGTCGCGTACGACGAACTCAAGCGCCTCCGGATCCCATTCATGTGCCAGGAAGCCGGTCGCAATGCGCGCCGAGAGACCTTGGGTGCGTAGAGCTACTACGGCCAGCGTGGCGAAGTGCGTGCAGAAGCCGCGCCTCTGCTCAAGGAAGGGGCCCAGTGCAGCGATGCCTTCGAAGCCTGTCTCGAGGCGTTCGTAGGTGAAGGCCGTACGCAGGCAGCGCACGATGCCGAGCACCTGCTCCCAGTCGCTTTGACCCGGGCGGCAGGCTTCTTGGAGGAAGGCGCCTAGGCCGGGCAGGGTCAGGATCGCCTGCGGGAGTTGAATGGTGGAGGCCTCCGGGTGGCGCGCAGCTGCGAGGCTTAGCCTGCTCGGAGACCAATCCCTGCTCGCAACCTCGAAGGCGTAGCGCATGCGCCGATCCGGAGGATCTGGAAGCAGTAGGCCGCGGTCCGCTTCATAGGCGATGCGCGCTAGCTGCACGGCTGTCAGCGGCTCGGCGGCGAAGAGCGGCGTCCAGGCGCTCTCCTCCAAGCTCAAGACGCGGCCGTCAACGTGGTAGACGTCGCCCACTTGAGATGACTCGCGCGGGCGTACGTGGGTCCAGCCGTCAGCGCTGCCATCCTCCGCATCGGTGCGGATGCGCGTGCGCCGGCGGCTTGAGACGGCGACGCCTTCGCGCTCGATGCGGTCTAGCACAACGCCGCGCAGGTAGACCACCCTGGGCACCCGTTGACCGGTTTCGGGCCGCAGGCGTAGGACCTCCGCTGTACTGAAGGGGAAGACGCCGCCCCCGAAGCCGATGTGCGAGTCGAAGTTGTTCTGGGGCCCGGAATTTTGCTGACCACTGGCGTCGCCACGCTCTCGATCCCGTTGCGTCTCTGACCTTTCAGCCCCTCGGGTGAGTGCGCGACTAGGGGCTTCTCGGCGGTCGGTTCCGAGCATGACTCCGAGCTCGGTCCCACCCAGGAAGAACACCAAGCTCGTGGTCGCGAGCAGGATACCGATGGGCAGGCCTGCTGCGAGTCGTCTACGGCTTTCTCCCGGCAGGCGCTCCGTGCGGGCCGCGGGACGCACCGCATCGCGACTGGCGCGGCGGTGTAAGAAGAGGCCAGCGGAAGTGGAGCAGAGGGTGGCTAAGGGGGCGAGGAAGAGAATCGGCAGGGAGGGGCGCAGCTGCAGCAGGAAGGCCGCCATGAGCATGGGGATGAGCGTTGCGAGCAGCGCTAGGCGATGCCGGGCACGACCGCGGAAGGCTAGCTCGAAGGAGGCGCTGCCTAGGGCGAAGAGCACCAGGCTGGGGGTGACATTTGGTAGCAGCGCGAGAGGTAGAGCAGCGACGCAGAGCAGGGCGCTCGCTACCAGCCGCGGGTTGCGTTCCGACCTGGCCCAGAGACCTACGAGCAGAGCCATGAGTACGTGCCAGCCGAGGACGATCACGGGGGTCAGGCCCAGGGGCAAGCTCAGGTAGGGGTCCGACTCTAGGGCCACCATGGCTAGCAAGGCCACGACAACACGTGCCGCTTGCAGGGCGCGCTCCAAGGGGCGGTCCGCGTCGCATGCGACCCTCATGCGCTGCCCCGCGCCACTTGTCGGCGTGCGCCACGGGGCACTTGAAGTCGCAGCTCGAGCAAGCTGCTCTCAGGCGAATCGAAGAGCTCGACCCCCAGCGGCGGCGTTCCGGCCGGCGCGGCACAGAGCGCCCAAGCAACCTCGCCGCGGGCGGGTGAGGGCACCTTGGCGAGCACAGTGTCGATGGAGCCCGCACTCGGTTGGAGCTCGGCCAGGCGTCGCATCAGGCTGATCAGGTCGCTCGGCGTGCGCGCGTCCAAGGGCGCGGCGGTGTCGATGATCAGCTGTACGAGGGAGCCGCCCGCGGCGTGGTGAGCCAGCAGGCTGGCGGCCAACACGAGCGCGGTCTCGAAGGCACCCGAGGAGAGCGGCGGGGTGGGACCCAGGGCGGTGATGAGGTGCAGTCGGAAACTCGGCTGGGCTTCTTCCCTGCGCTCGGTGGCAATTCGCCGACCGCGGTGAGCCGAGAGCTTCCAGTGCACATGTCGTAGGCCCTCGCCCTCGCGCCATTCGCGTAGGGCGTAGACTTCGCCTTCGTGGGAGAGGCGTCCGAGCACCTGCAGCTGGCCGGGATCGCGTTGGCGTTGCTGCAGGGCATTGGGGCACAGCCGAACCACCCGCGGGAGCACGGTCAGGTCCACCGGTACGCGCCAGCGCTGGCGCTCCTCAAGCCAGCCGAAGGGCCAGGATGAGCGCAATTCGAGGTCGATGGAGTGGCGCCTGCCGCGGGCTGTGAAGCGCGGCCGGAGTTCGAGCGTGACGAGCTCTTCGCCAGGCAATTCCACGCACTGGCCGGCAGCTAGGGCGCCCACTTCGCGGCGACCTTCGTCGAGCACCACGCGCACATCGCGGGAGCTACGGCTGGCTTGATTCTCTAGGGCGAGTGACCAGCGTGTGGGTTGGCCGGCGACTGCGATCAACGGCTTCGGTAGGGCCGGGAGCAGGGGCGCGAGATTGCGCCGCGCGAGCAGCGGCCCCAGTACGAGCAAGCCGAAGGTGCCGGCGGTCACCAGGCCCAAGGTCGCGAGCCCGAACATGGCCGCCACCATGCACATGAGCGAGAGGCCCATCAGCAGGCCAGCCATGGAGTGCACGCGAGCTTCGCGCTGGACGAGCCGCGCGGGCTCGCTCAATCGGGGACCTCGATCTCGGACATGCGTTCGCGCAGCAGGTCCTCGACGCTGCCCGGCAGACCCAGCACCATGCGTTCGGTGGGGACCAGGCGGTGGGCGAGAACCGCAGGGGCCAGGCGCTGCACATCGTCGGGAATGGCGAAGTCGCGACCTTCCAGGAGGGCCAGCGCTTGGCAGGCACGGCGCAGGCCGA
The DNA here is from genome assembly GCA_047639615.1 of Planctomycetota bacterium. Lineage (GTDB taxonomy): Bacteria > Planctomycetota > UBA1135 > UBA1135 > CAYWNK01. The sequence continues at coordinate 5,148 of JBLIOL010000160.1, forward strand.
GGGCCGCGCGCGGGCTGGCGCCGAGGGCGAAGGCCGAGTCCTCACGCGTGATGCGAACCACGTCCAAGAGATAATCGAGCAGTGCCGGCTCCATGCGCACCTGGCGTACATCCTGGATGGCGCGGCGCAATTCGTCTGCGCTGACCACGGGCCCTAGGGAGTCCAGGGGGTCGGCCTGTTCACGCGCTTCCATCAAGGCCCGTTCGGCGCTGCGGTCCGGGTAGCCCAGGCGCAGGCGTATGAGGAAGCGGTCGAGCTGGGACTCGGGCAGGGGGTAGGTGCCTGCGAATTCCAGGGGGTTCTGGGTGGCGATGACCAGGAAGGGTTGCGGCAACGGGCGGCGCTGGCCTTCGATGGTCACGGCGCCCTCGTGCATGGCCTCGAGCAGGGCCGATTGCACGCGCGGCGGCGTACGGTTGAGCTCATCGGCCAACACCACATTGGCGAAGAGCGGGCCGGGGCGGAACTGCAACTCACCACTGTCGCCAGAGGGCAGGGAGAGCCCGAGCACGTCGCTAGGCAAGAGGTCCGACGTGAATTGGATGCGGCTGAACTGCGCGTCCACCGAGCGCGCGAGGGCCTGGGCCAGGGTGGTCTTGCCCGTGCCCGGCACATCCTCCAGCAAGATATGGCCTTCGGCGAGCAGGCCGACTACGGCCAGGGTGAGCGCCTCGCGCTTGCCGAGGATCACGCGCTCGATGTTGTCGATCAGGCGCGTGAGGGACGCCACGGGAGGTGCGGCTTGGGAGGGGGGCGGGGTCGTCATGCGGCAGGTTCTAGGCGGGAGTAGCTAGAGAGTAACCGCTCCCGCCCGGATGAGCCTGGCGCTAAAACTCGAAGCTGCGGTCCAGGAATGTCTGTGCCTTCTTGGCCCCGGGCGGGGTGTGAAGACCACGTACGACCAGGCGAGTGCCCTGCGCGGGTAGTGGGATCAATACCTCGCCTTCCACGGGCAGGAAGGCGCGGTAGTCGAAGGTGCGCGTGATCTCTTTAAGCGTCTTGCCAGCGGTGTCGAGTACTTCCAGCTCGAAGCTGAGCTCGCGTTTCTGTAGCCCGGGCACGCGGTGGCCCGTGAGGTTGGTGAGTAGCAGGGCGCTGCCGGAGTCGGTAGATTCGATCGCGAGTTCGAAGGCCGTGGCCAGAAACTCCGGATCGCGCGCGGTGTTCAGTCGGTGGCTGCGACCGCGGCGGGTGGGGAAGGGCTCTTGGTCCGCTTCCCAGGGCTCGGCCCAGGGCCTGCGCACGCGGGGCATGTGGCAGCTGACGCAGGTCTGACCCAGGTCGGCTTGGTTGGTCTCGACGTAGTCCTTGGCGATGCCGATCACCGGGCCGATGCTCGTGGCGTGGCAGGCGATGCAGAGCGCGTCGCTGGCAGAGTCGTCGAAGACTTCCGCGGCTTCGCTCGGGTGGGCGGAGTTGGGGTGGCCGGCCGGGCCGAGCATGCTCTTGCCGTCGGCGCCTAGATGGCAGGCGATGCAGTCCACGCCCAGGTGACGCCGTTCTTCGCGCACCTTGGGACTTTGGGGGTAGCCGGCCGCGGCCAGTGGTTCTGGCGCGTGGCAGCCCCAGCAACCTTTTTTGCGGCGGATCTTCTTGAGCGCCTGCTTGTAGTGCTCGTCCTGCCAAGCGCTGGCGTGGGTGCTGTGACGCCACTCTTCGCCGATCACCGCGTGGCAGCGCAGGCAGTCATTCCCGCTCACGTCCTCGAGGCTGACCTTGCGGCCATCCTCCACCAGACGCGCCTTCCACTCGGCGTGTGGGTCGTTACTTGCTTGACCCACCTGGGGCGCAGCGTAGGCGCCCGCTAGCAACCAAATGGCGATCGCAGCCGCGGCCCAGAACGGGCGCGGCTGCGACCATCGCTTGAACGAACTCACTTGTCGAAAACGTTTGTTTCCGAGGGGCTGATGCGTTCCTCGACCGATTCCACGGAGAGGTCCATGCCTTCGAAGTCGAGGGTTTCGCTGGAGGACTCCTCCGCTGCGGTTTGCTCGGCGGCTTGGTCCTGGTCGGTTTCGGACTCGTTCTTGTCTTGGTTCTTAGCGGGCATGTTGGCTGGTCTCCTCGGTGAGGGGCCCGGTGAGGGGCGTGGTGGCTTGAGTCTGACTTGCGGAGGCGGTGGGGATCAAGAGGTCCTTCTCTGTAGGGACCAAGAGATCGTGGCGGTAGAGCAGGCGCGCGAAGTTCTCGAGGTTCGCTGCGGCCGCAGGGCGATCTGCGGGCAGGCTGTCGAGCAGGGCTCCCAGGCTGCCCGCCCGTTCCAGGGCGTCAAGGGCGCGTTGTCCGTCAGGGGTCAGCTCCACGAAGTCGCAGGCAATAGCGTCATAGGCCAGCACCTTTTGTGAGCGGGTGGCCGGCGCGAGCCTGCGCTCGGCCTCGCCCTGGGCATCGGCAACGAAGCGGCCGGTGAGGAAGTCGGGACGGGCGGCGCGTGCTAGGGGGTGGGCCAGGGTCTCGACGACATCGCCATAGGAGAAGCCGACCGGGCGTGTGCACAGGCCCTTGGATAGGGCGAGGTCGCGGCGTGCGCTGCGCTCTTCGCGCTCGCGGCTGCGTTCGGCGCTGGCTGCTACGAAGTCATCGGGCAGGGTGCCCTTGGCCAGGTGCAGGAAGTAGTGACTCTTCTGCATGAAGTAGAAGATGTTGTCGCCGGAGAAGAGCGGCAGGCTGGCGCGCAGGCCGGCCATCATCTCTTCGAACATTTCGGCGGCGTCCTCGGAGGTCATACCCACTTCGGACTCATAGTCGTGGTAGAGCTGCAGGTCGGCCTCGGGGTCGTCGATGATCTCGATGCCGAATTTCCCGGGGTCGCGGTAGGTCTCGGCTACCTCATCGATGTGGAAAGTCTGCAGGGAGACTTCGCGCACGATGTTCGAGTGCTCCTGCAGGAAGGCTAGGGTCGCTTGAGCTTCCTCGCGGGTCTCGGAGGGGAAGCCCACCATGGCGTAGAAAGTGACGCTGATGCCGGCCTCCGCGCAGTTGGTGGCGACTTCGATGGTGGCCTTCATGCTCTGGCCCTTCTTCATCATCTTGAGCAGCCGCGGGGTGATGGTCTCGAAGCCGAAGAGCAGCTTGCGGCAGCCGGACTCGTACAGGCGTGCGGCGCCCTCGGGGGTGTAGGCGCGCGTCTCCACGCGCGCGTCGCTCCACCAGGTGATGTTCGCCTCGGCGGCGATCAGCTCGTCGGGCAGGTCCTTGATCATGCCTGGCGGCATGCAGTCGGTGATGAAGTTCAGGTGCTTGGCGCCGTGCCGATCGCGCAGCTGAACCACGTGTTCAGCGATGGTGTCTGCATTGCGCGTGCGGTAGCCGGGGCCGATGACCGTGGGCAGGGTGCAGAAGGTGCACTCGCCGTAGTAGCAGCCGCGATTGATGTCGTAGGGGATCACCAGCTCGGGCGAGAAGTACTTCTCGAACGGCAACCCATCGAAGTCGGGTATGGGCGCCGCGTCTAGGCGGATGGGGTGGCCGCTAGGGTTCTCCACGGTTGTGGGTGTGCCGCTGCGGTGATCGAACCAGGTCAAGCAGCCGATGCTCGAGAGGTCCTGTTCGCCGGCGCGTAGCGCTGTGCAGAGTGCTTCGAGGGGCGCTTCACCCTCGTGGAAGATGATCGAGTCCAGGCACTCGTGCATGCCGGGCGCGTTCATGAGCTTCTTGCCGATGTAGGCCAAGAATCCGCCGCCTGCGGTCACGTGGCAGTCGGGTAGGGCGGCCTTGACCATGCGTCCGAGGGTCAGGGCCGGAATCAGTTGGCTGCCGTAGATGACCGAGAGGCCGAGCACGCGCGGCTTGCGCTCGATCAAGTCCGGGAGCACGTGCTCGCGGAAGAACTCGATGAAGGGGTTCTCATCCTCATCCAAGGTGCCTGCCAAGACATCCGCGGAGCGGTCGTTGGCGTAACGCATGGTGAAGTTGTGCGGCGTCAACTCCGAGGGGTAGTGGGCCGCACTGACCAGGCGCAGGCCGTGGTAGAGGGCGCGCACCGCGGGCACGTAGGCGTCGCGGTCGTAGAAGCGCTCGGAGCGCAGCACGTCCTTGGCGTCTTCGATGCGCTCGATCAAGGCATCGGCGCTGACGGCGCTCTCCGCAGCCGCGCGCCAGGCGCCCATCTTCTCGAAGGGCAGCTGCTCGGCGCTCTCCAACTCTTCGAGGGGCAAACGCTCGCGCACGCGATCCCGGGCGCGGGTGAGCGATTCGGCCGTGAGGAAGTGGTCGTAGGCCTCCACCGAGAGGTCGCGCAATTCCACGTCTCCGAAGCCCTTTTCAACCAGCCAAGCCTTGAGGCAAGGTAGGGCCAGGTAGGGCTGGGTGAAGTGACCTTGGGGCGGGAAGGCCAGAGTGATGGGGAAGGGCTGGGCTTGGATCATTGGGGTGCGTCGAAGGTGACGAGGCCGCGCTGGTGCAGATTGGAGAGTGCTGCGCTTGCGCCGGGGTGCATGCTTTCGAGCCGGGAGAGGGGGATTGTGCCGTCGAGTCCGGACAGGAGGCGTGCCACGTCGCGCGAGATGCGCAGGGTGCGTACGCCGCCGATGCCGGGCCGTGAATGGGAACCTACGAAGAGGCAGGTGGGGCTGGCCGATAGAGGCGGCCGCAAGGGGGATCCGAGCAGGTCGGAGGTGAGCTTGGTGAGGTCGTGCTCCAGCTCTAGAACTTCGCCGGCGGCGCGCGGACTACCATCCGCCACAGGGCCCTGATCCGGCGGCAAGCCGGCGGCGGCGGCGCGTAGTTGAGCTTGCTCCCAGGCCAGTGTCTCGTTCAGGCGCTGGTCGCGGAAGCTGCGTACGAAACCCTCGAAGCTGCGCCCGTTCTGGCGCCAGGCGCGCCAGACGGCCAGGGTGCTGCGCATTCCGCGCCGGCGCACCAGGGCGAAGGTGCGCGGGTAACGCATCAGAACCTGGGGGAGCTTCTTGGTCAGCTTGGCTAGCTCGACGAGATGCTCTAGCGGCAGGGGCAGCTGGTTCCAGGTGGTGAATATGTCGGGATGGGCTTCGATCCATGCGCGCTCCGGCGCCGTGGTCCCGGCTCCGAAGGCCATGTCCGGGGCGATGCCCTCGATGGCTGCGGACTGCGCGGCGTATTCATCGCCGAGGGCGCAGCCTGGTTGGGGATTGGCCAGGTGTAGGGAGAGGTTCACGCCCGCGCGCAGGGCGGCGTCCGCGCAGAGGTCGAGGCTAGCTTCGAGGGCTTGCTCGTCTTCGCCGGGTAGGCCGAGGATCAAGGAGAGGATCGGCGTGATGCCGGCCGCGGCGCAGGCATCGACGCAGCCGAGTACGTCCAGGTCGTCCTTGGTGCCCTTGTTGTTGCGGCGGCGCACGGCGGGGTCGGCGGATTCCACGCCGAGTAGGACGCGATAGCAACCGCTGCGGCCCATGGCGCTGAGCAGTTCCGGGTCCAGGTGATCGACCCTCGCGCGGCACTCCCAAGGCACTCCGGCGGCGCGCGCTTCGAGTTCGGCGCAGAGCGCCATGGCTTGGGCGCGGTCGGCTCCGAAGAGGTCGTGGCAGAGGTAGACGTTGAGCGCACCGGGCAGGGCGGCGGCTTCGAGAATCTCGTCAACCAGGCGCGCGGGCGGGAGCGTGCGTGAGCGCCGGTTCCAGTAGCGACCGATGGAGCAGAAGGAGCAGTCGTAGACGCAGCCGCGACCAGAATCCACGGGCACGAGGCCTTCAGATTCGCCGGTGATGGCCTTGTAGTGTTTCAATGCGGGCAGCAGATGCCAGGCCGGTCTGGGCAGCTGGTCCAGGTCGCGCAGGGGGGCGTGGTCGGGCTCGCGTTGGACCGCGCCGCTGGCGTCGCGCCAGGTCAGGCCGTCGACGGGAGCCAGGCGCTGCTCGGATTCGAGGAGTGCTAGGAGCTCCAATAGGCCGACTTCTGCCTCGCCGCGGAACACCCCCGAGAGGAAGGGGCAGCGCTCCATCAAGGCCTGATCGATTCCGCCCACGCCCGGACCGCCAAGCAGGATGGGCACTTCTGGTCTGGTCGCGTGAAAGTGCTCGGCGATGGCCAGGGCCGCCGGCAGGGTGGCGCCCATGGTGGACAGGCCCAGGAGCTGAATCTCATTCGGAGCCAGCAGCAACTGTGCGGCAGCCTCACAGAGCCCGTCTCCGGATGGGAGCGCGCCTGTGGCCAGGCTGTAGGCCAGATCCTCGAGCTGCACCTGGTGCCCAGCAGCTTCCACGGCGGCGCCCAAGCGCAGCAGACCGGGGGGCGGCATGGAGTAGCCGAAGGTGTCGGCGTGGGGGGCTGAGGCGAGGAGGACCTTCACGGGAGTGTCATGGAAGCAGTTAGGAGCGGCGGATTCCAGCCGCAGTTGGCCTACGTGGTCCCACTTTCGACGTTGGGGGGGGCTTGGGAAGTCCCAGCTTGGCGCTTCCGGTCTACAGGGCGGCACCCCGGGCGGGTATCCTGTGGACTTGGCCGTTCACGGCCCGGAAATCCTATGCATAGCCAAGACTCGATTCTCTCCACTCGCCTGCTCGCAAGCCTGCTCCTCAGCACCTTCCTCTTCACCGGCTGTGAAGAAGGAGATGACGAGGGCACGGGGGCGCAGATCTTCGTGATCCACACCACCAGCCCGGCAGTCTCGGCGGGCACGCCGCTCGAGGTCTCCAGGAACCAGATGGCCTTCCTCGGGTCGGAGATCAACACCGGCAGCGGCGGCACCAACTGGAACGTGGACAACGGCGACGTGGACAAGGCCGACAACATCGTCTTCATGGGCAATATGGACACCGATGTGGTGCGCAACCTGAAGACGGCGGTGGATCCGGCCGTGGCCACCAGCCGCGTGATCGCCTTCGTCAATGGCACGCTCTTCATCGCGGTCAGCGAGGTGGCTGATACGCGCATGTGGAATGCGGACATGGACATGACCGACCGCGTGCTGTGCT
>JBLIOL010000161.1:0-12008 GCA_047639615.1 Planctomycetota bacterium
GGGACTTCTCCATGAGCTTGCGCATGCTGTTCAGAGTGCCGAGGGCCGGCGGCGCACCCTGAGCCGCGCGCCCGCGTTCGAGCAAGCCGAGCCCAAGTGCCGCCCAGGGCTTCTGCATGGACTCCCCGGACTCCAAGCGCCCCATCAGGTAGCTACGCACGGTGGTCGCCCCTTCACCCTGCGGGCCGCTTCCTCGGCGCCCACCCACGCGCCCAAGGGCCACCAGGCCCACCACACGCTCGAGCCGCTCCCCATCCCGAACCACCTCCAAAAGCCGACTGCGGATAGCCGCATCCATGGGAGCTTGGTCGCTATTGCCCAAGAGGCCCAACCCTTGCACACAGCCCAAGCGCACCTCGGTGGCTTCCTTGGAACGCAAGGCCAGGCGCGTGACGAAGTCCTGGGCCACGCCCTCGCGCAGACCCTCTTGATCAGCAGCCAGGCGGGCCAAGGCCACGGGCACAGAAGCCAGTACCTCGTCTTTCAATTCGTGCTCGCTCAAGAGCCCGAGCAGATAGCGCACTTGGCCCTGGCGCGATGCGCTAGGTGTCGGGGGGGCCGCCTCAGGATCAGCCACAGCCTCCGACGGTTTGAGGCGCACCATGCCCAGGGAGATCACACACGCCACGCCTACGTCCGACGAGACGCCATCCATTTGCTCGATCGCATCCACCAAGTGATGCACGCAATAGGAACGCACCGCCTCGGCCGTGGAGCGCCGTCCGACAACGCCGAGCCCGTAGGCCGCCAAGGCGCGCAGGCGCCGCGAAGCGGGCTTACGGGTCTTGCTCTCGTACTCGCCCTTTAAGATTTCCACTAGGGGCTGGGCCACACTCGACCGCCCGAGGATCCCGAGCGCGATCACTGCGCTCTCGGCAACCTCTTGGTTGCCGTGGTCCAGCATCGAAACGATGGCTTCTTGACTGGTGAGCGCCAGCCCACGCGGAGTCTCCGGCGCATCGAGCCCCAGCTTGCCCAAGGTCATCAAGGCAGCGATAAGCATGTCCTTGTCCTTCTCGCGCTCGAGCACCGTCAAGAGCACCGGTACCAGCTCCTCGCGCAGGAAGTCCGTTTCGGGAGCCGTGCCCCGAACGCCCGGCCCGGCACCGTAGACAGCTTGGCCCCGCTGGGTGTAGAGGCTGCGATTGAGCCGCCACCAGTGGATCCAGTTAGCAGACTCGGGGACCTGCGCGGCCGCAGGCGCCAGAGGCGGAGGCGCGGCTCCCATGGAAAGGGCCGACGTGACAGCCGCAAGGCTCAACAACAAGACACGCAGAGCAAGGCTCGGCATGGAACAACTCCCAAATGACAGGACGATGGATGAACGGCCGGCCCCCCGGGCGTACACACATGGAATAACGCACCTCGCCGCAAAACACAAACGCAGAGGCTCTGGGACGCTCTCAGCCGCCCAGGATGTCCCGCATCAAGCCCGCTATCTTGGGATTGCTATTGCCGATGGCTAGGCCGCTGCGCGCATAGGTCTTGGCCAAGGCCTCGTCCTTCATGATGGTCTTGGCCCAGAAGGCACCCAGGGCTAGCACGTGCGAGGCACGGTTCGCATTCACGTGCACACCGAGCGCATGAAAGGCCGCAATCGGTCCCATGGCCGCTCGCGCACCTGGCTTGTCCGTGACCTCTTCCACCAGCACGCGCACGGCGTACTCCCGCAGACCCAGCAGTCCCTTCGGATCCAAAAGTGTGGCCAGCTCAAACAGCTCGCTGTCGAGCTCCCCCTTCTCGAACAGCACCGCCAGACTGCGCGCACGCTGGTCCGCAGAGTAGTCCTCTCCCAGGGCCGAACGCGCACCAGCGATCAAGTGCCAAAAGCCAGGGACGCTCGGGCGACTGCGCTGAATCTGCACGAGCAACGCCACGAGAGCGGCTTCGCGCGCATCACCCTGGGTCGTCTGCAAGGCCTCCGCCAAGCCCAAGGCACGCTCCAACTTGGCGCGACCCTGACGTCGCTGTTGGCGCATCAGACGCAGATAATTCGCCGGCCCACCAGCCTTGTAGCCGAGTTGCCCAAAGCGGTCACCATCCGCGCTCATCAGCAGCACCGCAGGGAAGCCCGTGACGTCGTAGAGCTGCTGCAACTCCAGATTGCGCGCAGCATTGGGCACCCGGCGCTTGGCCGCCGTGCCACGCGGAAAGTCCAAGGCCACAAACACATAGTCAGCGCTCGCGCCGCGGATCCACTCCTCGTGATCGAAGACTTCCTTGTGCAGCTTGATGCACCAGCCGCACCAGTCCGAACCGGTGAAGTCCACCAGCAGATCCTTTCCCTGCGCCTTGGCTTCCATCGCAGCCTCGTCGAAGTCGGCGAACCAGCGCACACCATCGGCGCGCACATTCGCGGTCAGAAGCACAAGCCCAAGCAGGGCGCAGGTAAGCGATCGCGGCATGGGAGTAAGCCTAGCTCAGTTCCTCGCGGACCTTCACTAGCAGCTTCTTGGTGGCGCGAATGCCCTCCATTTCGGAGCCGCCACCTTCGAACTCCACACCGACATAGCCGCCGTAACCCGCAGCCTTCACGATCCCCATCATGCGCAGGTAATCCGTGTGAGTCTCTTGGCCACTCTCGTCGAAGTCGTGAGACTTGGCGCTGACGGCCTTGGCGTAGGGCATGAGTTCGGTCACGCCCTTGTAGCGATCGTAATGCTCGTCCTTGCCCACGCGGAAGTTGCCGAAGTCCGGCAGGGTGCCGACCCGAGGATGGTTCGCGCGGCTCATAACACCTGCAAGCCAAGCGCCGTTCGAAGAGCGCCCACCATGGTTCTCAACGATGATGTTCAAGCCATAGGGCGTCGCGACCTCAGCCAGACGTACCAAGGAATCAGCGGCGCGGCCGGCCATGTCTTCGGCGCTTCCGGACCCGCCCGCATTCACTCGGATCGAGTGGCAACCCAGGAAGGCCGCGGCAGCCAGCCAGCGGAAGTGGTTCTCGATCGCCTTGCGGCGCTTGGCATCGTCGGCGTCAGCCAAGCTGCCCTCCCCGTCAACCATGATCAACAGGCTCTTCACGCCGCTATCCGCCGCGCGCTGCTTTAGCTGACCGAGGTAATCGAAGTCACCGGCCTTGTCCTTGAAGAAGCTGTTCACGTACTCGACGGCCGAGATGTCGAACTCGCGCTTGGTGAAAGCTGCGAAGTCCAAGGGATCCAGTTCGCCCGCACGCAGCCTGCGGTGCAGGGACCACTGGGCCAGAGAGATCTGAAACCAAGGGTCCCCACCAGCGCCCAGGGCGGACGCACTGGGCAAAATGGCCAAGCTCGCGGCGGCGGTGGAACTGGCGAGAAGATCGCGTCGGGAGAGTTGCATGGGAGTCGGTAGCGAGGGAAAGGGGTCGAATGGAAGAGGGCTGATCCTACTGCGGGTTCGTGGCCCACAGGGTGGTCTGGGTGATGAAGCCGCGGTCATCCAGGGCTAGGCAGGATTCGATCACCTGGGCCACATCCTCGGCGCGCAACTTCGATGCCTGCTCGGCGAGATCCTGACGGCCGCCGAAGGGCGTAATGACTTCGCTGGGGTTAACCTGCATGACACGGATATCGTGCTTGCGCAGTTCCGAGCGCCAGCATTCGGTCAGGCCTGTGAGAGCGAATTTGCTGCCGGCATAGGCGCTGCCTCCGGGGTAGCCCTTGCTCGCGGCGGTGGACCCCACGTTGAGGATCGTGCCGCCGCCGTTCGCTGCCATGTGGCGCGCGCAGGCCTGCCCCACCAAGAGCGCGCCGCGCACATTGGTAGCGAAGACCGCATCGAAGCGTTCCACATCCAGCTCGAGCAAGGGCGCCGAGTAACCGAAGGCTGCGTTGTTGATCAGCGCATGCAAGCCGCCATGTTCCGCGACCACGCGCTCGACCATGGCCCTCACCTGCTCCGGATCGGAGACGTCGCACACCACGCTCAAGGCGCCGCAGGATTCGGCCGCAGCCTGGAGCAGCTCCGGACGACGTCCGCAGATGGCTACCTTGGCGCCGGCCGCCACAAGGCGCTGGGCTGTGGCCAGGCCGATGCCGCTGCCACCGCCGGTGATCAACACGCTGGATCCTTCAATGTTCATGGCCGCCGATTGTAGCGGCTGAACGCGGTTGGCCTAGCTCTGGAGCTTGGCCCAGGCCCGTTCCAATTCGCCGCGGTTCAGATTGCGGCCGATAATCACGAGCACCGAATCCGAGGGCGCAGAGCGCTCCAGAGGACTGAGCTCCAACCACTGGTGTACGCCTTGCACACTCCATGCCTGCGCCTCGCCCGCCAAGGCCATGATGCCCTTGATGCGCAGCACCTCCGCGCGCCGGCTCTGGCCTAGGAAGCGCAGCCATATCTCAAGTGCTTCACGGCGTAGGGAGCCGCTTGTGCGCAGGCTCACGGAGCTCATACCCGAGTCGTGGGCCACGGACTCGCAGGCCACGCCGGGCGCGTGATCGTGTTCGTGGGCCTCCCCGTGGCCGGCCTGCGCCAGCGCCTCGATGCGCTCGGCCAAGGCCTCGGGCCCGGGGTTCAGGCCGAAGACCTGCTGCGCGTCAATATCCCCGCGAATGGCCTGGGCCCGGCCCGCGCCGGGCGAAACCTTAGAGATGGCTGCCTTCGCTGCGGCCTGCCCATCCGCCCCGACGCGGTCCCCGTGGGTTTCGATCACCAGGTCCGCGTAGGCCAATTGCTCGGAGGCTTCCGAGAAGCGCGCCAACTGATCCGTGATCAGCGGCAAGCTCGCCATGGCGACCACACCGTCCACGCGATAGCGCTCGGCAAGTTCCCCGTCGAGCACCAGGGTCTGCACCGCCGGCCCCGGCGAAGCCAGACCGGAGGCTTCGATCACCACCCGCTCGAACTTCAGCCGCCGGCCCAAACGCCGCCGCCGGCGCGCCGCGAGATCCCGCAGGGTGCGCGAGAGATCTCCGCGCACGGTGCAACAGATGCAGCCTCCGTCGAGCTCGATCAACTCCTCGCCGCCGCCGACCACCAGGCTGCCATCAATGCCGGCGTCGCCAAACTCATTGACCACCACCGCAATGGGCTCGCCCCCCGGCTGTGTGAGCAAGCGGTTGAGCAGGGTGGTCTTGCCCGACCCCAAGAAGCCCACCAGGAAGGTGACCGGAATCAACTCGTCGCTCATCGGTCGCCAAGAGGCATGAAGCCCAGGCTCGCGCAGCGCCAGACTCCCGGCGCACCTTCCACGAAGCGCCCGACCAAATCACCGGCGGGCGCAGAGCACCACAGGCGCAGGCGATCCGGTCCGGGGAAGCTCACTTCGGTGTGATGCTCCAAGCGCCACCCCTGTCCCCCGAAGGTCTGCGGATCGAACTGCGTGCCGAGCCCTGCCGACCATGTGCCACGGCCATTGGTCTGCGGGTTGACAAAGCCGCGCAAACTGAGCCCATCGTCCGCCAGCCAGGCGCGCGCCGCACCGGCCGCATAAGCCTCGCCCGCCCAGCGCCGACGCTGCAAGGGATCGAGCCGATCGTAGGGGCCCGCTTGCACTTGAAAGAAGAGCAAGTGCTGCCGCGGCAGCCCGTCGAACTCCGACTCCAATCGAAAGCCGTTGTAAGCCAACTCCAAGAGCACCTGCGCCTTGCTCATCTTGTGCTCGCGCTTGATCGGCACGGCGGGGTCTTCGGCTCGAAACTCCACCAGCGCCAAGCGCCCGCCGGGCCTCAGGGCACGGCGCAGGGCAGCCAGCACCGTCTCCGGCCGGTCGAGCTCGTGGTACACGTCCACCATCACGATCAGGTCACAGCTCTCTGCCTCGTACCCCGGATCAAAGGGTGTCGAAAGCACCGGCTGCACGTTCTCGATGCGCGCCTCGGCCATGCGTTTACCGAGCAACTCGAGCATCTGCGGCTGCAGATCCGCGGCCAGCACCTTGCCGCTCGGTCCGACCAGGGGGGAGAGCCGTTCGCTCAAGTAGCCATTGCCACAGCCCAGGTCCCCCACCACCAGACCCTCAGCGAGCCCCAGATTGGCCACCATTAGCTCAGTACGCTCCTCCTTCTCACGCCCCTCGCGGATCAGCCAACCGGCCCCGCGCCAGTGCATGGTGCGCGCCACTTCGCGGCCCAGGTATTCGCGCCGGGAGGGTTCCTGCTCCGTTTCCGGCGTGGGCTGGATGCGCGTCTTAGGCGGCGGCTGCCGGAAATCCTGGCCAAGCGCCGAAGCGCTCCACAAGGGAAGGCCAAGCAACGCCAAGCAGCACACGCGCACGAGGGACGGATGGGTCATGCTCCCTAGTCTACGGCCCAAGAGCGTAGGCTCACACGCATGCAAAGATTCGCCTTCGTGACCGGCACCAGCCGCGGCATTGGTCAGGCCCTGGCCGAGCAACTCCTCGAACGCGGCTGGACGGTGGTCGGTGCCGCACGCAGCGCCGCGCCCGCGAGCCTGCAGCACGCCAACTACCAGCACGAATGCCTGGATCTAGCCGACCTGGGCGCCGTTCGCAGCACCATCGAGCGCGTCCTCGCGGGCACGGATTGGACCTCCTACAGCGCCGTCGCCCTGGTCAACAACGCCGGCCTTGTGGCCCCCGTAGGAGCCCCCGATCAGCTGAATCTCGAGCAGCTCGACGCCTCCCTGCGCGTCAACCTGAGCGTGCCCATGTGGATCGCCGGACGCTTCCTAGCCGCCGTACCGCAGGAACTTCCCCTACGCCTGGTGCACCTGGGTAGCGGCGCCGCCACCAGTCCCTACAGCGGTTGGAGCGCCTACTGCGCCGGCAAGGCCGGCTTGGCCATGGCCGCTCGCTGCCTAGCCCAAGATGCGGAGCAAATGCCGCACCTAGCCGCGCGCGACCTGCGCGTGCTCGACTACGCGCCGGGGGTGGTGGCCACCGAAATGCAGACCACCATTCGTTCCGTGGACGAAGATCACTTCCCGAACCGCGCACGCTTCGTCGAGCTCTTCGAGAGCGGCGCCCTGGCCGCACCCGAGGGCCCCGGTACGGAACTAGCCGATCTGCTCGAAAGCGCCGAGCTACCGAGCTACAGCGCGCGCCGCTTCGGTCAGAGTTAGCCAGATCGATTCATGGGGAATCGCTCCAGAGCTCGCAGGTCGTCCCTTAGTGGGGCTTTGATGAATTCATCACCAGAGGGAACAAGCCACCCATTACCGCTAGGGGGCGAGAGGGCTGCGTAGCCGCCCGTTTGCGAGGTCTGGTGTGCTTCCTCGTGAATCGATCAGGCTAAAAAGTCGGTGTACCCGGCATGCTGCTGGGTTGGGGCGCGCTGGAGGGAATCAAACCCTCCGCCTCCGCCGGGCGCACGCGGCGCTCGGCCGGCTGCAACTCGCGCGTCGGCAGCGAACCGCTCTCCTTCTTCAGACCCGCAAGTCCAAGCACGGTTTGCACCGTGCGCACGCGCTCCTGCATGGAGAGGGAAGCCACCGACACGTACGGCACGCCATACATCTCGAGCATGAGCTTGACCATGCCGTCGATACGCAGCACGTCCTCCCACTCGAGGGTTTCGCGCACGCCGTCCTCCACCAAGAGGCGCTGGTGCGGGCGCAGGAAAAACACCACGCCCTGGCGCACGGACTCCATGTAGCCGGCCAGACGCGGGTCCCTGAAGATCGACGCGGAGAGCGTCGAGTGGTGCGCAGCGTAGGCCAGGTTGCAGAAGGCGCGGTCGGAGACGAAGGAGCCCGGCTGGGAGGCCTCGGCGCTCAGCTGACGTGTGAAGACCTCGGACTGGTAGCGGTCCACTAGGTCCAGGTCCGTGCGCAGGCCGTCTACGCGGGCTTCCATCTCGGCCAGCACCCCGCGCGCCACCTCGGAAATCATGGGGAGGCCGTACTCGTCGCGAATCCAGCGGGCGAGGGTGGTCTTGCCCGTGGCATGGGCGCCGACCAGGTAGATACGGGCGGGGGTGTCGGGGGAGATCGGCATAGCAGGCTGGCGTAGGTCTCGGTGAGAGACAGACCATACCCCTTGTGGGTCATGATCGATAGCCCACTACATCTGGTAGAAAGTCGCCCGAATTGGAGGCTTTCCCTGGACTCTGGCTCCCTGGAGCTAACCGCCCCATTCCGAGACAGCCCCGCATTGCTTGGACTGGGCTCAGGTCAGGCCCGGGCCGCATGCCGATGAAAGCCAAGAAGCCCGCTCCTTGGCCCCTAAATCACCCATGTTTTTCCACCGCAAACGCGTCCAGTCCTTCAAGCAATCACGAGTCCGGGATCGCCTATTGCTCCCCGATGCGCAGGATTTGGTGATCGAAATCGATTTGGAAGATGGTCAAACACCGGTCATCCCTGGGGACCTGCACGACATGCACGTGAATGGCGGCAGCGTCACCATTCCCCTCGACCTGGCCACGGAGCTTACCCCCGGTGTGATCGTGCAGCTCACCGTAGCGCACCCGGTGCACAACTGGACCGTGTCCACGCCGGCATGCGTTATGCACACCTACCCGGAAGGCGCCGGGCAGACCCGCATTGGGTTCGCGTTCATGAACATGGGCGACCTCTACGCCCAACTCGATAACGCCATGGTGCGTTACTTCAACCGCCGCCGCGGCACGCGCTTCTTCACCGCACTGGACCAGAGCTTCGAAGCCGAGTGCACCTTCGAGGGCGCGACCTTTAGTGGCCGTATTCACGACCTATCACGGGTGGGCATGGCCTTCATCGTCGACAAGCAGACCGGAACTCCCCTGACGGAAAACTGCGACGTGGCAATCTCCTTCACCCTGCCGGATGAGGATCAAGCGATCAGCGGCGAGGGACGTATCGTCTCAGCCCGCGACCTCGGCGATCATACCTTCTACGGCGTGGACTTCGACACAGACGAGGTGGGCGGCTTCGGCACTCACCAGGAAGCCATCTCCAAGTACGTACTCGAGCGCCGCCACCTCACCGAGGACTACGAGCAAGCCCTCGAACGCGGCGATATAGAGCCCCTGCCTTACGTACCTGAGAGCGACGAGCAGGACGAGCAAGCCGCCTAGCCCGACTAGGTCAGGCGCAAAACGCCAGAACTCGGACGGGCCTACTTCTTAAGCTTGAGGTCCTTGAGGGCCTTGGCAAATGGATTGTTTTTGGGCGGGGCGGCGTCGAGCACAGGCTTGCTGCGCGCTTGATTCTGAGCGCGAGGCTGGGGCCTGGATCTCGGCTGCGCCGCCGGCTTGGCCTGGGGACGCAGTTCCCCGCGTTCCCCGCGTTCCCCGCGTTCCCCGCGTTCCCCGCGTTCCCCGCGTTCCTCGCGTTCCTCGTCGAGGCGCAGGCTGAGGGCTACGCGCTTGCGCGCCATGTCGATCTCCATGACCTTGACCTTGACCACCTGGCCCGCGCGCAGGATTTCGTTCGGATCGCGCACGTAGTCGTAGGCCATTTGGGAGATGTGCACCAAACCGTCCTGGTGCACGCCCACGTCGACGAAGGCGCCGAAGTTGGTCACGTTGCTGACCACACCCTCGAGGATCATGCCCTCAGTGAGATCCTTCAACTCCTCCACGCCCTCGCGGAAGCTGGCGGTCTCGAACTCGGGTCGCGGGTCCCGGCCGGGCTTCTCCAGCTCCCTCAGGATGTCCGTCACCGTGGGCAAGCCGTATTCGTCGTCGCTGAAGCTCTTCGGATTGACCCCGCGCAGGAAGCCCGTGTCGCCAATGATGGAAGCCACACTGCGGCCGCTGGCGGAGGCGATGCGTTCGGGAACGGAGTACGCCTCCGGGTGCACGGCCGAGCGATCCAGAGGGTTGTCCCCATCCATCACGCGTAGGAATCCTGCGCACTGCTCAAAGGCCTTCTTGCCCAGGCGCGGCACCTTGAGGATGGCCTTGCGGTTCTTGAAGGCGCCGTGCTCGTTGCGGTAGCTAACGACGTTGTCCGCCAGGCCGCTGCTGAGCCCCGCCACCCGCGCGAGCAGCGCCGAGGAGGCCGTATTCACGTCCACGCCCACGGCGTTCACGCAGTCCTCGATGACCGCGTTCAGGCCGCGACCGAGTTGGGCCTGGTTGACGTCGTGCTGGTACTGGCCCACGCCGATGGCCTTGGGCTCGATCTTGACCAGCTCCGCCAAGGGGTCCTGCAAACGACGCGCGATGGATGCTGCTCCGCGCAGGGTAACGTCCAGTTCGGGAAGCTCGCGGCTGGCCAGTTCAGAGGCGGAATAGACCGATGCGCCGGCCTCGTTGACCACCACCTTCTGCAGGTGGGGGCGATCGACGCGTTTGAATAGGTCCACCACCAGGCGGTCGGTCTCCCGCGATCCCGTTCCATTGCCGATACTCACGAGTTGCACATCGTGGGTCTTCACCAAGGCGCTCAAGCTCGCCAGGGAACCCTCCCAATCATTGCGCGGGACCGTGGGGTAGATCGTGTCCGTGGCCAGCACCTTGCCCGTGCCATCCACCACGGCCACCTTGCAACCGGTGCGCAGGCCGGGATCCAGACCGAGAATCACCTTCGGGCCTGCCGGAGCCGCGAGCAGCAGCGCCTTCAAGTTGCGCGCGAATACGGCGATGGCCTCGGTCTCGGCGGACTCGCGCATGGCGGCCAGGCATTCGCTCTCGATGTGCACGGAGAGCCGCGCGCGCCAGGCGAGTCGTGCGGCGCTCGCCAGCCAGGCGTCCGCCGCGCGCCCTCGGCTCTCGATGCCAAAGCGCCGGCAAACCTTAGACGTGCCGACCCCATCCCCATCGGAGCCCAGGTGCTCGTCTTCAGGCTGGAGCCGCATGTCCAACTGCACCACGCCTTCCTGGCGTGCGCGCAACATGGCCAGAGCGCGGTGCGAGGGCACGCGCGAGAAGGCTTCCTGGTGATCGAAGTAGTCCCGGAAGCGCGCGCCCTCGGCCTCCTTGGCCGGCACCAGCTTCGAGCACAGGCTTGCCTGCCCCTGCACGTGCTTGCGCAGGTCCTGCAGCAACTCCGCCTCCGTAGAAAATTGCTCGATCAAAATGTGGCGCGCGCCCTCGAGGGCGGCAGCTGTATCGGGCACTTCCTTGTCGGGCGCCACGTAAGCGCTCGCCTCGCGCTCTGGGTCGAGCACAGGATTCGCTAGTAGGGACTGTGCGAGGGGTTCCAGTCCGCGCTCGCGCGCGATCGCCGCACGCGTACGGCGTTTGACCTTAAAGGGCAGATAGAGGTCCTCCAGGCGCGTTTTCGTATCCGCTGCCAAGATCGCCTTGCGCAGCTCATCGGTCAGCTTGCCCTGCTTCTCGATACTGGCTAGGACCTTCGCACGACGCTCCTCCAGCTCGCGTAAGTAGCGCAGGCGCTCGTCCAGATTGCGCAACTGCACATCATCGAGTCCCCCCGTACGCTCCTTGCGGTAGCGCGCGATAAAGGGCACGGTCGCACCCTCATCGAGCAGTTGGATCGTGGCCAAAACCTGGCCCTCGGAGACATTCAGTTCACGCGCAATTAGTTTGGAGATCATCATGGCAGTCGTTGCTGCCCATGACCCTACCCAAACTCAGCCACGCGCTCTATGGCGCGCACCTCGGCTTCCATGCGAAGGGCCAAGATGCTGTCCCCGGCCGCGCCCTCGGCGAGCATATCTTCCAGAGCGATGTGCTCGGTCGGGCGACACTGCAAGGTCACGCCGCGACCCGCAAGCTCAAGCGCTAGGGCCTCGCGCCCCGGCCCCGGTGAGAGCCAGACGCTCTCGAGTTCGATCCGATCGATGACCTGATTCCAAGCCGCCCCGTGAATTCCATCGCGCTCTCCCACCAGCAGGCGACGCCGCTCGGCGGGTAGATCCGCCGCCGTTTCCACCAAACTCTCGAGGGCTGGAAGGTCCGGCACCCGATCGAAGATCGCTCGCAGTCCCGCGCTCGCCACGCTGGTGCCACGCCCCAAGCGCAGGGGATCACGCTCCCCCACCGCGGCCAGGCCGGCGCGCAGTTGTTCGAGGGAGAAATCCATGGCCACCCCGGCCGCCACCGCTGCCAGGGCGTTGCGCACCTGGAAGCGCGCGGCGCCCCCGAGCAGGGCCGAGGTTTCGTGCAGGCCGCTAATGGGCTCCCGAGAAGCTCCACTAGCGAGGACCAAGCCCTCGTCATCCAGCAGGCAGA
>JBLIOL010000162.1:0-11996 GCA_047639615.1 Planctomycetota bacterium
CCCGGCCCTCACCCAGCCGGCCCTCTTCCTGCAGGGCGACCGCGATGCCCTCTGCACGCTCGACTTGCTCCAGCCTGCCCTGGAAACCTACGGCGGCACACCCACCTTGCAGGTGATCGAGGGCGCCGACCACGACTTCGGTGTCCTAGTCAAGACCGGCCGCACACGGGAAGAGGTGCTAGCGGACCTAGTGGCGCGAAGTGTGGAGTGGCTGAAGGAGTAGCGCCGGGGCACGGAGGCGCCACGGGGATACAGCCAGGTTTGCACCGCAGGTGCCCGGCCACTGGCCGGAGGCTGGCGATGGGAGGGTCGGGGTTGCTGGGGAGCTGCCGGGCGCTCCACTGACGCTGAGGGTTGGACGCGCCTGAGCCGGCCGCTGGCCGGTGGGCGTCAGGCGCGGAGCCAGGCGTCGAAAGCGTCGAAGGCGTAGGGTCGGCCGAGGAAGCCGTGCACGAGGTCGGCGGCGTCTTTGGAGCCACCGGGGCGTAGAACTTCCTGTCGATAGCGATCGGCCGTCTCGCGGTCCATCGGCGCCGCTTCGAACTGGCCCCAGAGATCCTTCGAGATAACCAGGGACCACATGTAGGTGTAGTAGATCGCCGAGTAGCCGTTGAGGTGGCCGAAGGAGCAGGTGAAGTGATAGTCCGCGGGCTCTTCGAAGGGCGTGAGCTGCTTGCGCAGGTCGGCCATCACGGCGTCGGGTTCAATTTGGGCCGGGTCCGAGGCGTGGATGGCCAGGGAGACCGAGGCGTAGACCATCTGGGTCAGGACGCCGAGGGCTTTGCCGTACTCCTCGGCGCGGCGCAGACTTTGAACCAGCTCGGGGGTGATGGCTTCACCGGTCTCTTCATGGATGGCAAAGGTGGCCAGCACGTCCGCGTTCCAGGCCCACTCCTCGAAGAGCTGGCTGGGAACCTCGACGAAATCCCACTCGGTGGCGATGCCGCTGAAGCCGATGTAGCGATGGTCGCCGCCGAAGAGGTGATGCAGCAGGTGACCAAACTCGTGAAAGAAGGTAGTCACGTCGTGGTGCAACATCAGGCCCGGGTCCGTATCGGTGGGCTCCGGGAAGTTGCACAGGAGCACGGCCTCGGGCAGGACTTCCTCGGCCCCATCGCGGGCGCTGGTGCCGGCGGCCACGTCGTACATGGCGGCGTGCTTGTACTTGTCGTCGCGGGGCCACATGTCCAGGTAGAAGCGCGCCACGATGCACTCACCATCGAGCACCTCGTAGGAACGCACGCTCGCGTGCCAGGTCTCGAGCTGGGGCGCGGGCCGAAAGGTCACGCCGTAGAGGCGCTCGGCCACGGCCAGCACGCCGGCGTGGATGCGCTCGTAGGCGAAGTAGGGCCGGATGGACTGGGAGTCGAAAGCTAGACGGTCGCGCTTGATGCGCTCCTTCAGGAAGCCGAACTGGTGCTGCTCGACGCGCTCTGCAGCGGGGTTGAGCTTGCGCAGTTCAGCCAGCAGTTCCACGGCCTCCTGCTCACCAGCGTCGCGCGCACGGCCGGAGACCTTGTCCAGGAAATCCTGGGCCGCTTGGGCGCTGCCGATCATCTTGTCCTCGGTGGCATAGGCCGCCCAGGAGTCGTAACCCAGGAGCCCGGCCAACTCGTGGCGCAGGGCCAGGATTTGACTCAGGGGCTCTACGTTGCCCGGATGGGCGCGGTTGCGGCTCTCAAACATGAGGCGCTTGCGCACGTCATCAGACTCGGCGTAGAGCATCACCGGCATGAAGTCATTCGGATCGCTGGTGATCGTCACCACGCCCGAATCGTCCTCAGGGTGCGCGTCAAGATAATCCTGGGGCAAGCCCGCAAGCTCGGCGTGACCGCCGGCGACGGCGATCGTGCGCTGACCCTCGATGATGTTGCGGTCGAAGGTCTGGCCGACGGTGACGAGCTCCTCTTGCAGCTTCTTGATGCGCTCGCGGGTGGCCTCATCCTTATCCACGCCGCTGCGGCGGAAGTCGCGCAGGGCGTGCGCCAAGCAGCGGCGCTCCTCGAAGCTCGCATCCTGCGCAAGCTCCACCGCCGCCAAACGCTCGTACAACCCGCGGTGCAAACCAAGCTCCGTCCCGAAGGCCGCCAGCTCCTGCTGCACGCCCTCGCCAGCTTCACGCACGGCCTTGTCCGGGTGCGCGCTGACGTAGACCTCGGTCCAGCCACCCAGGCCGTTCAAGCACTGGCCGATGGCGTCATAGGCCGCCAGCATGCTGAGCCCATCCGTATCCGCCGGAAGCGCGAGCAATTGCTCGAGTGCCCCGCGGGCGTTTTTGATGGCAGCTGCTCCGTCGGCAGCAAGGGATTCGGGGGCAGGCCGGAGGGAGGAGTGAGTCATGCTGCTGAGCTATTTGCGAAGGTGCTTGTCGGCGTATTCGAGCAAGCTGGCGTATTGCTGATGGAAATCGTGTGTCCCGCCATCCAGGGGCGCTTTGAAGAAGCAGGCCGTGTGGGCCATGCTGCCGCCTTCTCCCTTGCGCGCGGCGAAGTCCGCCAGGCGCGCCAGATCCAGTACGAGCGGCGCGGCTAGGGCCGAATCACTGCCGCTCCAGGTGAACTGCAGACTCATGCGCGCGCCGAGGAAACCCTCGAAGTGCACGTAGTCCCAAGCGGTCTTCCAGTCGCCCAAGGAGGGCACGTAGTCGATGGCAACCTGGGAGTGCATCTCGGGACTGCCGCCCAGAATCGAGCGCAGCACCTCATCCTTGTTGCGCAACTTGGCGGAAGCGTGCGCGGGATCGCGCAAGACCTCCCCATCGCGGTTGCCCAACATGTTGTAGCCCTGCCAAGCGAGCACGCGCATAGCGCGCGCCGCGAACATCGGGGCCAGGGTGGTCTTGACCAAAGTCTCGCCGGTCTTGCCGTCGCTGCCGCAGTGGGGCACGCCACGAGTCTCAGCCAACTCTCGCAGGGCCGGCGCTTGACTGCCGAGGCTTGGCGTGAAGTTCACATAGGGACGACCCGAGGAGAGCGCAGCGTAGGCGTAGAGCAAGCTAGCGGGCTGCTCGCGACCTTCATCGAGGGCCGCGTCAAGGCCGGCTAAGCTCTGCCACTCCGCTTGATCCGTACGCTCGGCCTCGGTGCTAGCCAAGTGCACCACCACCGTGCGCGCCAAACCGTTGCGCTGTTCGAAATCATCCCAGTCCGCCTGCAAGGCGGCGATCTGGTCCCGGGGCGCTTGAGCACCAAGCTCCGCGGAGCGCGGATCCAGATCGGCCAGGCCCACGTCAGGGCCGTCGAGCAAGCCGGCGCGCAGGTTGGCCTCGTATTCGGTGGCTGCCGGTGCGCTGGCACCCACCAGGTCCGCCGGCAGAATGCCCGCCGACACCAGCTCGCCCGCCGAGCGCGAAAGATCGCGCACGCAGACATCGTGACCCCCGAGAACAATGTCCTCGAGATCCACGAGCTCCAGGCCCGAGAGCGGTGCCTGCTCAGTGCCGAGACCGATGGGCTCGAGCAAGCCCAGCTTCAGGCCGGAGAGGCCGTAGGCCACGCAGGTCGAGATAGCGCCGCGAGCGCCCACGAGCCACAAGCCCAGCTTCTGGGTAGTGCCCGCGCGGGACTCGCCAGCGGGCATGGAAGATTCGGTCAAAGGTCTGAGGGGTGAGGAAGGGGGAAACGGCGGCGCATTGTGCCGAGGGGCACGTCCAGCGTCAGCACCGAAGCGGAGAGCCTATTTGCCTTGGGCCTGAAGCTGGATCCAGCGTCGGGCCAGAGCACGGCGATGGAAAGGCAGAAGCTCGAGGAAGTCGAGCCCGCTCAGCGCTCCCTCTGAGGCCGGAGCGGCGGCAAGATCGCCCGCTGCAGCCTCCAGGGGCGGCTCCTGCCCACCCGGAGTGCCTGAGCTGCCAGGAGTATCGGAACCCGCTCCGGCCTGGGCCTGAGCCCGAGCGGCTTGATTGCCCTGGCTCTGATCCGCTGCGGATTTGAGTGCAAGATCCAGCTCGGAATTCGTCGCCCCTGCCGAGCTCGGATCGACGGGGTCGCCGCTGGTGCGCTCCATTGGATCAGGATCAGCGCTCGAATTCGCCGCAGCCTGCAGGGCAGCCAAGGCGCTCGCCGCGCGCTCGAGAGCACTATCCACCCGCGGATCCGCCTGAGTCATGGGCGCCACCTGAGCCAGATCCTGAGCCAGCTGTGCCAGCTGCTCTCGATCCGGCAAAGCCTCCGGTCCGGACTGCGCGCCGCTGCTCAGCCCGCGGGCGTCGGCCACGAGTTGAGCCATGCTCTCCTGGGTCTGATCGTCCACGTCCGTAGATGCGTAAGCCGCATCTCGGGCGCGCGCCAAGTCGTGGACCAACTCCTGAGCGAGCGATTGCTCCCAGCCGGAAGGCTCTTGCCCCGTGTGGGCCTCCTGCAAGGCGCCCGCCAAGAGCGCCGCACCGGCGAACGGCAACGCCACGCAAACCAAGGACGGCGGCAAGACCGCTCGGCGCACATCACGCCAGCGCAGGCCGTCCAGGGTTTGCCTGATAAGCAGTTCCAACATGGAGTTCGAGCCCGCCGAGCGCGCTTCCGCTTGCCAGGCGGTCACGAAGGCGCCGTCCATGTGCAAGGCCGTGTCGATGCGCGCCGCCAGTTGCGCCGGCGCAGGCCGCTGGGCGCGTCCCCAGGCCAAGGCCGCGGCCACGAAACCAGTCAGCGCCGCTGCCATGCGCGGCGCGTCTTCGGTGCCTTCGTGAATGGCGATCGCGCACAGGCCCAACGCGCAGCCAAGCCCGACCAAGCCCGCCTCGACCCAGCGAGCACAGGTAACCGTTAAGAGCGCGCGCCGAACCCAGGCTCCCACTCGCGGAACCTGCGTACCCGAGTGCGCGCTCAGCGCCCGTCCTCGCCGCCAGAAGCCTGTGTCTTCTGGGGCACGTGCCCGGCGTTCGGACGCGCATTGCCCTCCACACTCACGGTTTGGCCCGCCACCACCTTGGGCAACTTCGCCAGCACCGACGTAGGCGGCGTCGCTTGGCGATCCTTGCAAGCCACCATCAAGAGCTGGCTGCCACGCGGCGGCAAGAGCCACGCGTTCGGCAACCAGATGTTCTGCTTCTCCGCCTCCGGAATCGCCGAAGTGAGCAAGGTTGTGCCACTCGCGAAGAAGGGCATGTTGATCAGATTGCCCTCCACGCTCGCCGCGAAGACCTCACGGTCGGGTGCGCTAGGACGCTTAATCATGCGCGAGCCGAGGAAGACCCAGCGATGGCGGCGCATGGTGCGCAAGCGATCCAGGTCGCGCAGCATGTCCTCCACCCGATACCAATAGACCTCGTCGCCCTCGCGCCAACCGAGGTAGAGAAAGAGGCTATCGCCGGTCGGAGTCTGCACATCGTAGGCGCTCGCCCCGGCGCGCAACTCTTCACGGGTGGGCGCGGGATCGCGGGCCACCCACTTGGCGTTCTTGCCCGGCTCCAGCCCCAAGGCCAGGATGCTCGCGTTGAGTACTTCCGCATCCACGCCCGCCACGAACATGGACTCGTGCACGGCACCATGAGGCGCCACCACCAGATACTCGAGCAGATCGTCGCGCACCTCCACCACCACCGGGAAGCTGACCAGACCTGCGGCCGGATCCAGGTGCACACCGCCCAGGTCCACGCCAGCCGCGACCGGCGACTGCGGATCCTGCTGAACTGCGGTAGCAAGGGCGCCCAGCATGGGCATGACCCCGGCCAGGATCAGCAGGCGCTGGCGTGAAAGTCGAGGCATGGTCATGGGCGGAGAACGCAGGGCAGACACCCTGGTTCAGAGCGCCCGCAGATTGTTAGGTACTAAGCGCGTAGGGAGTCGAGATCCACGCCGATCCGCTCCAGGTCCTTGCCCACGAGCTCGGCCACGGCCTCGGCGTAGCGCCGAATCTCGAACTGGGCGTCCTTCTTTAGACGCTGGTCGAGGAAGTGCAACACGCCCTGCAGAGAGACGGTCCAGTAGGCCTGGCTGTAGAGGCTCTGAGGCAAGGCCATGCGAGCGATCTCCTTGGCTACGCCGCGCTCGATGCGCGCCTCGTAGGTCTGGAAGGCCGCGTGGCATTCGTCCAGGATCGCCTGGCGCTCGCCGGCGTGATCGAAGTCGTCGCCCAACTCCACGGAAGCTTGCTTGTTGCCGTGCGGGGGGTTCGCGCGCATGCGTGCGGGCACGTAGAACTCCGGCGTCCACTGCACGTAGCGGCCCGATACCTCGTTCCAAGAGCAGCCCTTATCCGTGTCGAAGAGCACGTCGAAGACCTCGAGCGAGACGCTCTGACCTTCGACCTCATACTCACGCCAACCGGAGCCCACCTGATACTTGAAGGCCTGGCGGAAGACGAACAGCGGCGCCTTAAAGTGGAAGGTGAAGTAGGTGTGGCGATACGGCGATGTGTGGCCGTGCTCCCACAGGAACCCGCACAGCTTGCGGTCCTTCTCGTCGAAGCCCTCCTTGCGCTTGTCGTAGGAGATACGCGCGGCGTTCACGACCTTCAGCGCAGGATCCTCCTGCATGCGATCTACCAGGGCTACAAATCCGAGCTCGTCGTCGAGGGTGGCAACAGAGCCTTCCGGCAGGGTCGAAACGTTGGTGGTCATGGCAGGGTCGTGCTAGAGAGCGGTGTTCCTGCCCCCATCCTAATGAGCTAGCCCGGCCAAGGCCCGCAGTCGCTGGGCGTTCCCTTCACGGCCCGCAGATTCTTCCCGCGCGGCCCGAGCAAGGAGCCGCTGGGCCTGCAGCTCCCGATGGGCCTCGTAGGCATCCGGGAAGCGCCCCAGGCGCACCACCTCCCGCGCCGGCGCACCACCCGCCCGCATGGCCAGGGCCAGCCGATCGGCATGAAAGGCCTCCGCGACCCGGTCCCCGGAGCGCTCCGCAGCGTCCAGGAGCAGGGTCCGAGCGCGCACCTCAGCCAGGGCGCTGTTGCGGCTCGGCCCCTCGCCCTCCAGGGCCACGAGAGCCAGGCGCGCCAGGAGCCCGCTGCCCTCGCAGCCGGGCTTGGCCCCATTGGCGGCGCTGGCCGCCGCGGCCAAGAAGCGTCCATCCAAGCGCCAAGCATCCGGGCACTGCTCCAGGGCAGCCCCGAGGCGACCGGCCCTAGCCAGACGCTTCACCAGCTCCAACTCCCCACGCCAGCGAAAGCCCATGCCCGTACGCCCGAGGCCACGGAAGCGCCGCTCCAAGTCCTGCGCGCCGGCAGCTAAAGGTCCCGACCAGAGACGTCCCAAGAGATCGTCTGTCAACGCACCACGCGCGTCCAAACAGGCCAAGAGGCTGAGCTCCAGCAGGCGCTCCGTCCCCTCCGGATTCGCCAGCCCCACGGGCAAGCTCCCACGCAGAATCAGCGTCGCGGCCTCGCCCTCGCCAGCACTCAAAGCCCGCGCCGCAGCTTGCCGACGTTCGTAACCAAACGAGCCTTGGAGCACCGAAGCCACGTCCGCTTCACCACCCCGGCGTACCAGACTCTTCATGGCTGATTCGGCCAGCAACTCATCCGTTTCAAGATTCCGCGCCAGCGCCAACAGGAATGCCTGGGAGGGTAGAGCGCTCGCCGCTAGGGCCGACACAATGCGCTCGCGCAGGAGCCCATCGCAACGCTCAAAGTCCGCACCAAGAATCTGCGGCCCGCCCACCACGGACAACTCACCGTCCCCGTGCGCAGCGAGTTGCAAGAAGGCCTCCACCCGCTCCCGTCGCGGCCACTCCGTCGGCGCACGCAGGTGCGACTGCAAGAATTCGCGCCCGCCCGCGCTACGTCCGAGGCCGACGATTAGCAACTCCGCCAGAGCGCTCGAACGCCGTTCCACGTCCGGATCGACCTGCCGAATCAGAGCCGACAAGTCCTGGGCTAGGCGCACGTAGGGAAGCGCTTCCGGGCCAGCCGCCCGCAGGCATGCGTGAGCCAAACCGCGCCGATTGCGACGCTGGGCAGCATCGACCGCCGGGTCCAAGGCCGCACGCAGCTCCTCCCCATACACCCGCAGCAACGCCTCGCGCACCTCTGGGTCCGCACGCCGCCAGCGCAAGCGCTCGATGCGCCCACGCGTTCGCGTGGCCGGATCCAGCAGGAGCTGCAGGAACACATTCTGGAAGGGGCCCGCAGCCTCGCGCTGGGGCAGATCTGCAAGTCGCTCCAACGCAGGCCCCGAAGGCAATGCTGCCCATTTCTGGTAGAGTTCCGCCCAGCTCACAAGTGCGTTCGGAGCGCTGCCAGAAGCCTCCGTCAGCCAACGAAAACTAGCGATGCGCAGGGAAGCGTCGTCGCAATTTACGAAGCCCAAGAGTTGCTCGGCGCGCAAGCGTCCGTCCTCCGCATCCAACCCGCGCGCCAATTCCTGGGCCGCAGCAAAACGCAGGTCCGCCGGCCGGCCGGACTCGAGCCAAGGCTTGAGCAAGGGCACCGGAACGGGCCTCGCGCGGCCCTCCACGCTGCGCCACAGGAGCGCCGCATCCACGGCCGAGAGTTCGAGTGCCAAGGGCAGGGCAAGCGTCGCCGGAAGCGCCTCCCCCGCCGCCTCGAGCAGCACCTCGCGCAACTCATGATCTACGGGTAGCGCGAGCGCCGTCTCCAGCAAGCGCACGCCCAAGGGCGCGCCCGCGCGAGCGAGCACGCTGGCCACAAAGCCCACGCGTCTAGCCCGCGACCAAGCACCGGCACGGTCCACACCGAGGTGCGCCCCGGCCGGCAGCGCATCCACAAACAGCGTCGCCAAGGGCGGCAATCCTGGATCGTGCAGCACCAACGCCAAGCCCTCCACCAAGCCTCGCCAATCGGCCGCCTCCGCATCGAGCGCACCCGCCACCGGCAGGACAGCGCGCAACCCACGCACCAACCCAGCATCCGAGGGGTGCCGCAGCCAGGGACCCAGAAATGCATCCATGCGCTTGGTCTGCAACACGCCGCCGGGCGCCAGCCAAGCAGCCTGCGCCGCGCCAGCACCAGGCCCCGCCGTGGCGAGCGCCGAGAGCGGATCGAGCACGCCCGAATTGACCGAGAGCACGGCAAAATCCTGCTCGCCCGCAGCCAGGTATTCCAATAGCTGCGCCGCGGCCCGGCCTGCGCCAAGCTGGCCCTCCAACGGCACGCCCACACTCTGGGTCAGCCACGTGCTCCAAGCGCGCAGCTCCTCATCCGTAGCGCCTGCAGCAAGCCCCGGCACTTCGACCTCGCAGGCCTGCACCGCATCCATGGCCAGCATCAGGCGCCAGGCCGCCGCGCGCAGGTTCGAGTGCTCGCTATGCAGCGCCAGTAGCACCGTCTCGCGCGCCTGCCCATGGGCGAAGCGCGCCCCCGCCGGCGTGCGCGCCAAGGCGTCCATGGCCGCATAGGCCCGGGTCCAGTCCGGCGCCGCCAGCTCAGCCTGCAGGGCCGCTGCATGGGTGACGGGGTCCAAAGCACGCGCCCGAGCCAGCCACTCGCGCCCCACCGCACCCCCATCTTGGCCATCTTGGCCATCTTGGCCGACGGCTAGGGGCGCCAAGGCGCACACCAACCAGGCCGCGAGCATGGCTCCGGCTCCCCTCAAGAACGCGCCTCTTCCAGCTCCCGCTGAGCCAGGGGCAAGTGCTCGATCAGGTCCGAAGCGATCACTCCCGATTGGCCCAAGGCCGCCGCCGCCAAATCGCCGGCGCGTCCGTGGGCGTAGACCGCAGCACAAACCGCCGCGAAGGTGTCGAAGCCCTCCGGCTGCAATCGCGCCGAGCGCGCCAGGTAAGCCGTGGCGATGCCCGCCAGCACATCGCCTGAGCCAGCGGTGGCCATGGCCGGCCCGCCGGTGCTATTCACAAAGGTGCGCTCGCCATCGGTGACCACGGTCTTCTGACCCTTGAGCACACACACAGCGCCCGAGCGTGCGCTGAGTTCCATCGCCACATCCAAACGACCCGCATCGTCGCTGGGCACCTCGCGCTCGAGCAGGCGCGCAGCCTCTCCCGGATGGGGTGTCAGCACCACGCGCGCCTTGCAAGCCATAACCACCTCGGGCGATCCCGCGAGTACGTTGAGCGCGTCCGCATCGAGCACCATAGGACCGTCGAAGTCATCCTCGACCATACGCCGCACAAGCTCGCGCGTGCGACCGCCGGAGCCCATGCCAGGACCCACGAGTCGCGCATGCTGACGCCCTTCCACAAGCGCGCGTGGCAGACGTCCTGCGAAGAGGTCCTGGGTGCGCGAGAGATCCATGAAGATCGTCTCCGGCGAGTGATTCGCCACCAGGGTAATTAGGTCGCGCTGAAAGACCGCCAGCGTCACCAAGCCCGCACCCGCGCGTTGGGCGGCGCGTACGCAAAGAACGGCCGCACCGGGCATCGAAGGACTTCCGCAAAGGCACAGCACACTGCCAGCCAAGCCCTTATGGGCACCTTCCGGCAAGCGCGGCAGTGAACGGGGAGCGTTGGACTGGGACATGGGTGGATGGGATGTCATGGGGTCAGCACTTCCAGGCGCCCGACCTCGAGCCCGGCGCGATTGCGAAGCGGATCCCCACGAAAGGCGGCGAGTGCTGCAAGCTCGGATTCCTCGAGGAAACCGAACTGCGCGCAAAGATGAATCACAAGGGCGTGCAAGGCACGGTTGCCGCCGTCGTCGATCTTGCAAGCGATGGCGCGGTCCGAGCCGCGCAGGCCCACGGCGTACACGCCCTCCGCACCGATTTTGGGGAAGAGCCGGCCCTGGCTCGCGCGCAGTAACGCCGTGCACAAGCGGCGGTGCTCGCCCGCCACATGGCCCGGGTATTCGGCCGCCGCTGCGGTCATGGCCGCGCAGGCAGCGTCGCGCCCGGCGCCCAGGCGCCCGGCGGTGGACACACGCGCGAAGGCGGTGGCCATGGCCTGCAAGGGCAAGCGCCAGGTGGGCGCGCTGCAGCCGTCGATGGCGAATTCGAGTTCGGCTTCCGCCAACCCCGTGGTGCTGGACACGGCCGCTCGTACGGCCCGTTGGGTCTCGGATTCTGGATCCAGGT
Organism: Planctomycetota bacterium; assembly: GCA_047639615.1. Lineage (GTDB taxonomy): Bacteria > Planctomycetota > UBA1135 > UBA1135 > CAYWNK01. The sequence goes on from JBLIOL010000162.1 coordinate 10,922, forward strand.
AGCGCTCCGGCGCCACACCCAGGTGACGCGAGAGGGTTAGGAATCCCGCGTGCTTACCCGAGCAGTTGTTGTGCATGGGACTGGCCTTGGCGCCGGTCTCCAGCCACTCGGTGCGCGCCCGGGGATCGCCGGGCAGCTGGGGACCGCAGAGCAGATTCGCTTCCGAATAGCCAGCCGCCGCGAGCATGCTGCCAGCCACACGCACATGCACGCCCTCGCCGTTGTGGGAGGAGATCGCCAGGGCTAGACCCTCAGCATCCACCCCGAAGCGCTCCGCGGCGCCGCTCTCGATCAGCGGCAGTGCCTGCAAGCACTTGATCGCGCTGCGGGTGAAGATCGGCGCCTGGTAGTCGCCAGCCCCGGCCACCACCGCCCCGGCCCCATCCACCAGCACCCAGCTGCCACGATGCACGGATTCCACATGGGCGCCCCGGTGGGCACGTACCAGAACCGGTTGATCGGGATAGCTGGGAGTTGCTTGCACGGCCGCATCCTATGCTAGTCGGGTGACGACTCCTCATCCGTCCTCCGGCTTGCCCCCCTGGCTTCCCGCCTGGGCCATTGCCCCGATCATGATGCTGGCCACGGCCGCCGGCTTGGCCGTGGTCTTCAGCGAGCCCAGCTGGATCCTTGGAGCGGTGCTGGGCGTGGTCCTGGGGGCCGCCTTCCTATGGGTGCTGGTGAGCTCCCTGCTGTTCCCCGCCGAGGCCGACCGGCGCTGCCCAAGCTGTGGCGAGGAGGCTCTGGAGCGCATGGACCCACAGACCACCACCGGCCTGCGCTGCACGGCCTGCGGCCATGAAGACCCACAGGCCAGCGGCTGGTTCCTGGCCGAAGAGGAGGGGCCCCTGGAGGACCTGGTCCTGCGCAGCCGGGGCCGTGCCCCCCACTCCCCATCAGAAGACGGCCCAACTCGTCCAAGCGGAGAGTGAATTCCGGCGGACCGAACAGGCCGTTAAAGAACAGCGGCCTAGGGATCGGTTTCCTCAGATCGTCCGGCAGGGCGACAGGACCGTCTCCAAGTGGTGACTAATGGGCGGTTCTGGCAACGCAGCCAGGCAATTTGTGGGCCCGA
>JBLIOL010000163.1:0-11918 GCA_047639615.1 Planctomycetota bacterium
GCGGGACCATCCAGATCCAGATGCACGCCGGAGCCCCCATTGTTGCGAGCGCGCAGTCCGCGCAGCTCAAGCCGCGCCTGCCAGGCGGGACTGGCCTCGTACTCCAGATCAATCAGGAGACCGGCGGCGACATTGCTCTCGAAGTCACAGTCCACAAGCTCCAGCTCGAAGCGTCCGCCGATGGAACCACCGGTACCTGGTGCAGCGAGGTCCAAGTCCAAACCCTCGCTGCCGTTGCGCAGAAAGGCGCAGTCCGACAGGTGAATATCCAGGGTCACGCCAGCGGGCGCCACCCAGTCGTCGGCGTCCATGCCCTCGGCGCCGTTGTCGCGAAAGAGGGTGCCCGAGCCACGCACATCGGCGGGCCCTGCGATGGAGAAGCCCTCCACCAGGTTTTCGAATAGGTCGCACTCAAAGAGGCGTACATCCGGCGCATCTTCGGTCTCAGGAGTACGCAGCTTGATGCCGCGACCGCAGCCGCGCACCGAGGTGCTGCGCAGCTCGCAGTCGGTCTGCTTGTTGTCGATCCCGTTCTCGGAGAAGCCTAAGCCATCGATCAATAGACCGTCGATCACCGGCCTCGAAATCAGCTGATCCATGGACACGACGTTCGCACCGGACAAGCCCAGCAGAACCGTCGGATGATCGCGCACATCCCGTTGCTCAAGCTGGAATCCGGGCGCAAAGCCCCCGTGCAGGCTGACGCCTTCGAACATGGGGAAGGCTACGTTCGTAAAGGTGCCCTCCGCGATCCAAACGTTGCCACCGCCCTGGGCGAAGGCGCTGATAACAGCCAGGAAGATGTCCGAATAGGCGGTTTCTGGGGTGAGACCATCTTGAGCGGTGGAGCTCGAGTTGGCATCGGCGTAGATCACGCCTCCCGTGCGCACCCGCAGCAAGGGACCACTCTGCTGCCAGCCGCCGGCGCCGTCGCTGATGCCGAGGCCAAGCTTGTAGGACGTGTTTGCCGCAAGACCACCGAAGCGAGCACGTCCCGCGAGTGCATCCACTGGCCTCGGCGCGGAAGCGAAGGGGTCGCCGCCTGATTCAGCGATGAACAGCGCTAGCTCTGGAAGCGGTTCCTCGAGAGCCGACAAGATCCAATCCACCTGCACCAAGTCCGCGCCCGTAGCGGCCGAGACCAAGCGCACGGAGGGATGCGGCGGACTGTCCTCGCCGAAGAAAAACCCCGGCGAGCCCGAGCCGCCCGTACCGCCGCCGGGCCCATTCAAGCGCCCATCGCACGCGCCGAGCCAGGCACACGCAAGCAGCACTACCCAATGGAACGATCGATTGAATGCTGCTTGGCGCATGGTGCTAGGGACCGAGCTTGTTCCTACTGGAACAGGATCGAGAGGGCGCTGGTGAAGTTCGAAGTGGAGTTCGGGTTGAGATCCCGGTGCCAACACTGGAAGTTCCAGGTCTGGCCAGCGACCACCGCGACCGTGCCGGTGGGCGTCGGCGTTTGCGTCAAGTCCAGGGTCAAGGAGCCGCTGCCCGTCGCGCCCGAGTTGAACAACTGCGCGTTGTAGCGGCCGATGGACGATCCCAAGCAGAGGTTGCCCTGGGACCCACCAGGGTTCTGAATCAGGGCCTGATTCATGGAGTTGAGGAAGAATGCGAACTGGTTCGGGGGCAACTGACTAGCGATCAAGACCGTGTTGTTCTGGGTCACCGAGCAGGAACCGGAAGCGCTCATGACGCCCGGCATTCCCGTGCTGTTGGCATTTGCCGGGGCGCAGTAAGCGCTCCCAAAGGAGTTGTCCAAGACCGCGTCCTGGGTCGTGTCCGCGGAGACACTCACGTCATTCACAAGCAGCGCGCTTCCGCAGCTCGTGACCACGTCCATGAACTCCAGATCGAAGACGCCCGCAGGCACGACCACCGCATAATTGCCACTAGCGTCCGTGTTGTCCTTGCAGGTGGGGATCGAGATCAATGTACCGGCGATATTCACATCGAGGTCGATGCCGGACAGGGGCGCGCCCTGGGGATTGGTGACCTGACCGCTCAGGATGAAACCGTTCTCCATAGTGATGATGCCCAGATTCGTTGTGGCAGCGACTACGACGCCAGGCACGACCTTCGTCACCAGGCGGTCTCCTACTTGGGCGCAGACCTCCAGGTCGTAGGTGCCCGCAGCGACCACGAAGTCCACGAAGCCGTTGTTATCGGTGTTGTCGCCAGGCGTGTACTGCTTGACGCCGGTCAGGCTGACGCTGGCGTCCAGATCCGCGTCGGAGACGCCCGTTCCGCCGGGAGTGCGCACCACGGCCAGAACTTGAAAGCCTGGTGCGAGGACCACGTCGCCGATGTCCAGGCTGCCGGAAAGATTGAGCTGCAGCGCCTTGGGCGCAAGGAGCGGCGCAGGCACTCCGCTTGTGTCGAAGCGCAATTCGATTGCACCTTGGGGTGCGAGCACCTCAAAGAAGCCCAAGCTATCGGTGCCATCATTGCCAATCTCGCGCTTGACGCCCTGGGCATCCAGCAGGTCCAAGTTCACAGCAGCCACCCCCACCCCGAAGCCATCCAGCACTCGTCCACTCAGAATCGCGCCATCATCCAGCACGATCACTCCTAGGTCCGTCACGCCGGAGAGGGTCACGTCCTTGAGCAGGGTGATCGCAAACGGGCCCGAGCTCAAGTTCTGAGGAGTGAAGTAAATGTCGTAGATGCCCGGCCCAGGCAGGGTCGTATCGAACATGCCGGCCAGATCGGTGCCGTCGTTCGACAGAACGACGTCGTTGCCGCCGCTATCCACGAGATCGATGTTCACGCTGGCGATCGGCACTCCATCCGAATTCACCACCTGGCCGATGATGGTCTCGGCATTAGCCGAGGAGGAGAGCAGGACGGGCAGACAGGCCAGACTGAGGAGAACGGTGCGCATGGGATCTGGAGAGGTGTGGGAACAGGCCCGGAGAGAGGGCGGCGGCGGGCATGGATTCCTAGAGGGATTGCAACTCCGGGGCCAACCAGCCGAAGAAGCCTAGCCGGCCTCACAGCTGCCTAGGGCCGGCAGCTTAGGCGGTGTCAGGTGTAGAACTGTCCAGAGTGTGGATGGGCCGTCTATAATTTGGACGGTAGCGGCGGCGATGGCTGCTCAAGTGCCCCTGTAGCCCCCAGATGCCGTTCGGCACGGCCCTTGCACAGGGAACACGCACAGACCATGCCTACGCCTACCACATCCCGATCTAAGTCAGCGTCCGAGCACCGCCCGCGGCGGATCCTGCTCTACAGCCATGACTCGTTCGGACTAGGGCACCTGCGACGCACGCTCAACATCGCCGAGCGCCTGAGCCAGCGCATCCCCTCCACCAGCATCGTCATCGCCACGGGCTCCCCCTGCGCCACGTGCTTTGAACTGCCGCCGAACGTGGACGTGGTCAAGCTGCCAGCGGCGGGCAAGGACGAGCAAGGCAACTACACCTCGCGCTCGCTCCCCGGCAATTCCCTGGCCGGCCTGATCCGCATGCGCGCGCGCATTCTGACCGAACTCGTCCGGGGCTTCCGCCCGGAGCTGATGATCGTGGACCACAAGGTCACCGGCCTCGAAGGGGAGCTGCTTCCAGCCCTCGAGCGCGCGCGCCGCCAGGGCACCCGGCTCGTGCTGGGCCTGCGCGACATCATCGATGCCCCGGAGTCCGTAGCCAAGGAATGGTCCAAGCACGAGATCCAGGAGACCCTGGCCGAGCGCTACGACCGCATCCTGATCTACGGCTCGGAATCGGTCTACGACCCGCGCAATCACTACCCCCTACCCGCGGAAGCGCGCGCCAAGGTGCAGTTCACGGGCTATGTAGTGCGCCAAGGAAACGGCGTGACCTACCGCGCCCTACCGCCCTTGCGCCCGCAGGTATTGGTCACGGTCGGTGGCGGCGAGGACGGCGTAGAGCGCATCGAGTCCTACCTAGATGCCATCGAGGAGCGCACTCCCGAGTGGTTCACAACCATCGTGCTGGGCCCATTGCTCGACACGAACAAGGCACGTCGGATTAAGCGCCGCGCACGGCGCATGCCCTCCGGTGTACGCGTGCATTCCTTCTACGAGGATCTGCCGCGACTCCTGGCCGACTGCTCCGCCGTGGTCTCCATGGCCGGCTACAACACCGTGGCCGAAATCCTGCAAGCACGCAAACCGGCCGTGCTCCTACCGCGCACAACCCCGCGCGTGGAACAACTGCTACGCGCCCAATGTCTGGCGCAGCAGGGCCTGACCGACTATCTGGTGCAACCCTCACCGCAGACCCTACGCATGGCCGTAGCCGCCGCCGTGGAAAGGGGTCGCATCCGGGGCCTCGTACCCCCTCTCAATGGACTCGACCGCGTGGCCGAGGTCGCCGCCGAGGAATTGGGTCTTCCGCGACTAGAGAGCGAGATCGTGAGCGCATGAGTTCCCCCCGCATCGCCTACCTGCTCAAGAAGTTCCCGCGCCTCTCAGAGACCTTCGTGCTGAATGAGATCCTGAGCCTCGAACGCTTGGGCGTGGACGTGCAGGTAGTGGCCCGCCGACCCGTAGACGACGAACCGCGCCACCCCCAATTCGCGCAGCTAGGGGCCCCTATCGAGCAACTCCCGCGCGAATCCCTGGACCCCTTCCAGGAGCTCTTCGCCAGTCCCAACTCCCAGGACCTGTCCCTGGATCGCTTCGGCGAGGTCGTGCGCGAGGTTCAAGTTTTCCGCCACGGGCGCATGCCCAAGCTCTTCTCCGAAGCGCTCTGGCTTCGGCGCCACCTACAGGAGACCGGCGTAGACCACGTGCACGTGCACTTCGCCACGGACTCGGCCATCGTGGCCATGCTGGTGCACGAATTAGGTGGACCGAGCTACAGCCTGACGGCCCACGCCAAGGACATCTATCGCAGCACCGTCGAGCCGGCCCTGCTCTCGCGCATCATCGAACACTCGGCCTTCACCGTGACGGTTTGCGATGCCAACGTGGAGCACCTGAACTCGATCCTAAGCCCGGCCGCTAAAGCCAAGGTACGCCGGCTCTATAACGGCATCGATCAGAGCCAATTCGCCCCGCCCAGCACGCCGCGGGTCGCCGATCACGTGCTCGCCGTGGGACGCTTGGTACCCAAGAAGGGCTTCAACGATCTGATCGACGCCCTGCAGCACTTGCGAGTCAGCCGTCCCAAACTTCGCGCCACCCTGGTCGGCGTTGGCGACGAGGAGCAAGCACTCCGCTCCCAAGCACAGGCCGCAGGGATTGGCACCATGCTGGAGTTTGCGGGCGCCCAAGACCAAGGCGTCGTTCGCGACCTGATGCGCAGCGCGACGCTCTTCTGCCTGCCCTGTGTTATCGGCGACGACGGCAACCGCGACGCCCTACCCACCGTTCTACTGGAGGCCCTAGCTTGCGGGCTCCCGATGATCTCAACGGACGTCACCGGCATCCCCGAGATTTTGGACGGAGGCAAGGCTGGCGTGCTCGTTCCGCAACATGACCCCGTGGCCCTCGCCAACGCCATGGACAGTCTGCTTGCCGACCCGGCCCGCCGCGAGCAGCTGGCAGGGCACGGCCTCACGCACGTAGCCGAGCACTTCGACGGAGCCAAGCAAGCCAAGGTCCTTGCGGGCTGGCTAGCTGAAGCCGCGGCGGTGGAGGTGGTCTAGGTGCGCCTAGTTCATCTCAACCAAGATCGAGGCATCTCGCCCAAGCGCAAGAAGGGAGCCGCTGTGCACCTGCGGGTCATGCGCGAGGCCTTCGCGCGCCTAGGCCACACGGTCATCGCTATCGATACACCCGACCCGAGCGCCGCACTCGAAGGCCTTGAGCAAGCTCACAGGGAAGCTCCGCTCGACTTCATCTACGAGCGCTACGCCCTCAATGCCTACATGGGCAGTCAGTTCGCGAGGCAGCATGGCGTCCCGCACGCGCTCGAGGTGAATTCGCCACTGGAGCGCGAAGCGGGTACCTATCGCGCAGCCAGCGCCGAGGCACAGGACCGATTGCGAGAGCGCGAGCTCTTCAGCCACGCAAAATTGCTCATGGCCGTCTCGGAAGGCGTAGCCTCATTCTGTCGGCGCATGGGCGCCGAGCAGGAGCGTATTTTGGTGACCCCCAACGCCGTAGATCTGGAACACTTCAAGCCCCAAGAAGCGCGTGCCCAAGTGCTGGAAGCGATTCCAGCCGAGCGCTTCGTCGTAGGCTTCCACGGACGCCTGCGGCCCTGGCACGCCTTTGACAAGCTGGCTCAGACCTGCGGCGACTTGCTCGGAGCAGGCCATGATCTACACTTGGTCACCTTGGGCGAAGGTGACTTCGAAGGACCCTCCGCCGCCTACGTTCCCGCCGACCGGCGCCTGCACATTCCCTGGATGGACTACGCCCTGGTGCCGAGCATCCTCGCCCGGTTCGACAGCCTGCCCCTGACCTACGCGGGCGACCCCGACTTCTACTTCAGTCCGCTCAAGCTGCTCGAGGCCATGGCCTGCGGTGTGGTGCCGGTGGTACCCGACGTAGGCGACTTGGCAGCTTGCGTTGGCGCAGGCCGCGCGGGTGAGGTCTACCCCCCCGGAGATTGGTCCGCTCTGGCGGGCTCGATCGCGGGCTTGATTCAAGCTCCAAGCAGGCGCCAAGCCAAGTCCAAAGCCGCCATCGCCATGGCCCAGGGACGCTCCTGGGTCGACATCGCACGCCAAGTCCTAGCGGGCCTCGAAGGCTGTAAGGCATGAGCAGCCGCAAGCGCAAGCAATCACAGTCCCTGCAAGTAGTGCGCCGCTTCCTGCCGCTACTAGCGGAGCATCGTTGGCGTTTGTTATTGGCGGGCATGCTCTCCCTGGGCGCCGCGACCCTGACGATCCTCAGCCCCTGGCCGATCAAGTGGATCTTCGATGGCGCGCTCGTACCCCTGGCCGACGTCACTCACGAGCGCAGCTACTACGTCTGGACCGGCGCCGCAGCGGCCCTGGTGCTGGCCATCAGCAAGGCCCTGCTCGACTACTTCGGCACGCTCAAGACCACCGAGGTTGGGCACGCCTTCACGCGCGCCCTGCGCCTGCGCATCTTCGATCACCTGACCGAACTCTCGCCGCTCTACCACACGCGCAAGAAGGCCGGCGACCTCTTGCTGCGGCTCATGGGCGACGTGCCCATGGTGCGCACCATGCTGGTGGACTCCGGCGTGTTGCTGGTCACGCGCATGGCCCTCGTGGTCGGCACCGTGACGGTCATGTTCCTGGTAGATCCGCTGCTAGCCGGCGTTCTACTGGCCCTGATGCCGGTCTTGCTGCTCGTCATTCGGCTCATGGCTGGGCGCGTCAAACGCGCCGTTAGGAAGCAACGCCGCAAGGAAGGCGCCATGGCCGACTTCCTGCACGAGGCCATCAGCGCCAGCACGGTCATCCAAGCCCTAGGCCGCTCGCGCCACACGGTACGCCGCTTCGCACGCAGCAATCGCCGCACGGCACGCGCCGGCATGAAGGTGGCCAAAGCCGCCGCCGCCATGAGCGCCACCGTCGAGCTCCTATTGGGGGTCTCCCTAGTGGTCGCCATGGCCCTCGGCAGTCAGCGTGTGTTGAGCGGCGCCTTGACCACGGGCGAGTTCTTGGTCTTCCTCTCCTACGTGCGCAGCTTGGCGAAGCCGATCCGTTCCACGGCCAAGCATGCGGCCAAGGTCGCCAAGGGCGCGGCCTGTGGCGAGCGCATCCTGGAAGTGCTCGACGAGGAAAAAGAAGTCCGCTCAAGCGCCGGCGACCGCACGGCCCCCACGCATCCGACGCGACTCAGCTTCGAGGACGTGAGCTTCCGCTACGGCGATCAGCAACGCGCCCTGAAGGCCATCGATGCGACCCTAAAGAGCGGCCAGCTAAGCGTACTCTTCGGCCCCAGCGGCGCCGGAAAGAGCACCTTGACAGCCCTCGCCCTGCGGCTCTTCGACCCCGCCCACGGCAGCGTCCAATTGGACGGCATCAGCCTGCGCGAGTACGACTTGGACTCCCTGCGCAGCTGCTTTGGCGTCAGCTTGCAACGCACCTTCCTCTTCGGTGAGTCGATCCGTGAGAACCTCTTCCTCGGGGATCCTGACGCGGACGAAGAAGCCATGTGGGAAGCCCTGCGCTTGGTCGGCGCCGAGGAGCTGGTACGCGGCCTGCCCGATGCTCTCGACGAGGTCCTAGGTTCCTCCGGCAGCAGCCTCTCCGGTGGACAGCAACGACGCCTGTGCTTGGCGCGCGCCTTCCTGCGGCGCACCCCGATCCTGATCGTTGACGAGCCCTTCGCTGGCCTCGATCAGGAGTGCGCCCAGCGCGTGGCGCAAGCCCTGCGCGAGTATGCGCGTGAGCATCTGGTGCTACTGATCACCCACGATGTGTCGCGGCTTGAAGAGGCCGATCAAGTGCTCTTCCTAGAAGCCGGCCGCCTGCGCGGTAGCGGCACCCATGCACAGCTCATGGAGAGCCTGCCGCGCTATCAAGAGCTGTGCCGAAGTGGCGTGGAGCGCAACGCATGAACGGTCTTCGCAACTACCAGCGCGACTTTGAGCTGCTCGCCTACGCCGGCGAAGCGCAGCTCTGCCCGCCGTCCACGCAGCAACTGCTGGAGTGGATTCAAGAGCACTTGAGCATGCCTGGTCAGAGCGCACCGAACGCCGCCCAATGGACCTACGCCCGCTGGAAGCCCAGTCAGTCCGTGAGCGCCCTGGCCTCGGTTACGTTGGCCGACGGAAGCCAGCACCTGGTGGGCTGCAAGCGCTTCCACACGGGAGAGGCCAAACCAACCGGCGCGCGTCCGCGCTGGTCAGCACCTGATGCGCCCCTACGCCCGGCCGCGGTCGTCCCCGGCGCAAACGCCATCCTCAGCAGCCTAGCGGGCGACCGCGCCTTGGACGGCCTCTCCCAGGTTCTGCGAAAAGGTCACCTGGCGCGCCTGCTGGAGGCCGCTGGCGTGTTCGGCGAGCACACGCTCAAGGCGCGCAGCTCCTGCGCACAATTGCTGCGCTACAAACCGGAGCGCCGCGCGATCTACGCCTATGTGGCGGACCTACATCGGCCCGCCCCCAAGCCCCGCCAGCGCAACCTGCTGCTGCGAGTGCTGCCGCCCGCTAACGCGCGCGAGAATGCGCACGCCCGCAACTTGCTGCAGAGCCTCTCGCCAAAGGACGCCCCCTGGCCGCGCCTGCTGCACCACGAGGATGCGCACGGCTTGCTCATCGAGAGCTGGATCGACGGCCAGGCCCCCGCATCGGATGAGTTCCATTCGCCCGACCGACTCGCCGGCCTTTTGGCCCAGCTGCACCGTGTGCCGCTACCCCAAGCTAGCGCTAGGCCTGCGCCCCGATCCGAGCCTTCCCTGGCCGACTTGGAGCCGCTCTTCGCCCATGACGCCGAGCTCCTAGAGCTCGCCGATCTAAGCCAGATCGCACCCGCCGCGGAGCGCCTGACTTGGGTCCACGGCGACCTGCACCCGGACCAGATGCTCTGCCAAGCGGACTGCGCGCCGCAGCTCGTCGATTTCGATGAGCTCGGCATCGGTGATCCCTGCCGCGATCTGGCCAGTTGGATTGCGGACCGCCTGGCGGCCGCTCCGAAACTCACCTGGGGCGAAGCCAGCGGCGCCTGGTTGGACGCCTACGCAAAGGCCGGCGGCGAGCCCTGCGATGAAGTCCACCTCGCCCGCTGGGTGCGGTATGAGTTGACCCGCCGCGCCGCAGCCACCCTCAGGCGCCTCGAACGCGATGCCCGTTCGCGGGCGCGACGCATGCTGGCTTGCGCTGCCCGCCTGGAAACGGAGCTTCGGCGATGACCCAGGTTCTAGGCGCCGGCCTAAGCGCTCTACAGCAGGAGCTCAAGCTCAAGAGCGACGGCTCCCAGATAGAGCGGGTCGAGGCGCGCAAGGACGGCTCCTTGCTCTTCACCGTGGAGTTGGCTGAGCGCATGCGCTGGTTCCGCTTCCATGCGGAGGGCCTGGAAGAGCTGCGCCCGCACAAGGACCGACGCTTGCCCTTGGCCCTCGCCAACGCGGAGGCCATTCGCAACGGCAGTATGGAAGTGCTCGCCTGGCGACCCGGTAGGCGCATCGCCCTGCTCGAGCACGGGGACTCTCCGCGGGTGCTCAAGGGCTATCGCAAGGGTCGCGCGGAGGAGGCGGCACGCCGTTACCGACACGCCGCCGCGGCCATGCCCGCGCAAGCGCCCTTCGTAATCCCCCACCTTCAGTCCTGGGATGCGGAGCAAGACGCCCTGTGCCTCACCTGGGTGGACGGCCAACCCTTGCCCATCAGCAGCCCGCAGGCCAAGACCTTCCGCAAGGTCGGTCAGCTCCTGCGTCAACTGCAGGACGGCTCCAGCACGGAACACATGCAGCCTCACGATGCACTGGCTGAGCTGCAGTTATTGGAGGATCTGGCCCTGCGCGTGGAACGCCTAACCCCGCTCCCCTCCGGCTGGCGCGAGCAACTCGCACGGCTGAGCGAGAAGCGCGATTGGGTCCTCGGGCGCGTCTTGCGCACCACCCACCGTGACCTTCACGATGGCCAGCTACTGCGCACAGGTGAACGCCTGGTGCTCTTGGACCTGGACCTGCTGTGCGCCGGCGACCCAGCCCTGGACGTGGCGAACCTTACCGCCCAACTGCAGCTGCGCGCTCTTCAAGGATTGCGCGAAGCCACCCAGATCAGCGTCGAGGCCTGCTCGCGCGCACTCCTCGAAGGAATCGGCCGCGCGTCCGAGCCGGGCTTCCGCAACGCCCTGCGCTTCTACCAAGCCAGCACCTTCCTGCGCCTAGCCCTGGTCTACTCCGTACGCCCGCGCTGGACCGCTGTCTGCCCCGAATTGACCACTTTGGCAACTCAGTGCGTCGAGGACATCGATGATTAATATGCGCTGCGTTTGGATGGCTGTACTGCTGCACCTCTGCCTGTCGACTCTGCTGGCGAGCGCCCCTAGCCAGGATCAAGCTGCGGGCCTGCCGCATTCCGCGCTGGAAGTCGGTCACTGGATCTCGGCCAAGGGCGATCTGGCCGACGGGCGCTTCCGGATCAGCGAATTGGAGGTGCTTCCGCCCGAGGACCTGGAGACCTTGGTGGGCACCCTCAGCAACCTCGACCAGGATCGTCTGCGCATTCTCGGGCAGGAGGTTCACCTCTCCACCTCCACCAGCTGGGATCGTGATCGTAGCAGCGAGACCGCCAGCACCCGGGTGAAGCTCCAAGGGCACTACCGCAGCCCGCGCAAATTTTCGGCCCGCAAGGTGCGCTATCGGGGTCTGGGACGAGACCAAATCGCCGGCCGAGTGGACGAGATTTCCCCTGTAGCGGGAGGGCTTGTGCTGCGCGTCATGCGCTTCCGCCTGTTCCTGCCTGCGGACGAAACCCTGCAGAGCGAGGGCAACATCGCCGGGCTTGAGAAGGCCAAGGCGCGTGCTTACTCCAAGGAAGCCGAGCTGCCCCTGGATGATGACGACGACATTCCCGGTCGGCACATGCTCTCCGAGTACCTAACCCTCGGTGCGCGCGTCGATTTCTCCAGTGCGTTCGAAGACAACTTCGACCTGGACGATGAGCGTGCCCGCGATCGGCGCAACTATGCGGCATCGATCCGCTCGGAGTTGGTTTGGGCTCCCCCGGGTAATTTTTCAGGCCTGATCGGCTTCCGCCACAGCACGCGCTACCGCTGGGATGCGGATGACCCCAACGAGACGCGCAATCGCTCGCTCTTCAACGAGGTATACGGCTACTGGTCAGACGTGGGCACGCGCGGGCTCGATCTGCAGATCGGACGCCAGGACTTCGACGACCCGCGCGAGTGGATTTACGATCACAACCTGGATGCGCTGCGGTTCATCTACCGCCAGCCGGCCTACAGGCTGGAGCTATCGGCTAGTAAAGTGCTGGGCGCCGGCAGTGCCCGCGACGAGGCCTCCCACAACCTGATCGCCTACCTTTCCAACAGCGACTCGGACCGGCATCTGGCCG
>JBLIOL010000164.1:0-11913 GCA_047639615.1 Planctomycetota bacterium
GGGTTGCAGCGGAGGGCTAGGGCTGTCCGCTGCAACCCCAACTCTCCCATCGCCAGCCCCCGGCCAGCGGCCGGGCTCCGTCGGTGCAAAGCTGCCCTCCCCCGTGATCCAAGCCGACTCCAGTCACGGGCAGTCGGACGCAGGACCGCACAGCGAACCGATCTATCGATCCAAGGAACGCAGACGCACCAGCGTTCGAGCGATCTCGGGCAGCTCCCCTGGCTGCACCTTCCCGTCCCCATTCATATCCCAGCGCCCCAGGAAGTCATCCACGAGTGCATCCACCCCAGAGCGTTGGAAGTAGCTCAATAGGCGGTCGATTTCGCCGCGCTGGAATGCCGGCACCCTACGCGCCTTCAGCATGGCTATCAGATCCTTGCGACGGCCCAATTCGCGTGGCGTGACGGCACCGTCCTCGTCCCGGTCGAAGGCGGCTAAGAAGCGCTCCTTGGTCAGGTTCGGAGGTAACGCCAGAGCCCGTACCCGACGCGTGGGCCATTCGACAGGAGGCGGCACATAGCCTTGTCGACGATCGGCGCGGATATCGGAGACCAGGAGCTGGATCAGCCCGTTGTCGTCTACATCCAGGGCCTTCCATTCCGCGTCCTGCATGGAGAACTCCCGCGGCGCCACAGTCCCACCACGGTTTAGGTCCTGCCGGCCAAAGAGTTCCAGGGAAGCCTCATCCCCGTAGCGCAACTGACGCAAGCGCCCCGGATGCCGCGAGAGCTCGGCCAAGGTCAGGCGTCCGTTTCCATCCAGGTCCAAGGCCGCGAAGAGCGCCTTGCCGGCTTCCTTGCGATCTAGCCCGCCGTCCGTGTTGCGGTCGAAGGGCATCGGATCCAGACCATCGAAGAGCCGCGCCAGATCCCCGTCCTCCGTCACCCGACTGGTCAGGAACGCAGGCGAATCCTCGTCCCCGGAGCTGCTCAGCACCTCCGGCTCGAGGGCCGCGGCCCCCTCGCCCACTTCGGCCAGGATCACGCGACCGTCGCCGTTCAGGTCGAAGGGCGCTGCGCCGCGCTCCAACTCCTTGCCTACCAGGATGCCGTTGCGATCCTCATCGAAGCGCGCGAAGAAGGCTCGCGCCGAAGCGCCCGGCAGCTCCGACTGTTCCTCGCTGAAGTAGTCCAGCCCAAGATCCTGCGCCTTGACCCCCAACACCGTCTCGATCTCCGCACGCCGCAGCCAACGGGAATCCGCGTGGGAGACATCCTTGAGCGGCGCCCCATCCGGATCGAGCATGCGATCCATAGGGAACTCCTCCAAGGCGATCACATAGGTGTTCCGCAGGCTGCCCAGAATCCCCAGGGGGTTGGGCGCCTTCGACTCGGAAAGGTCCATCACGTACAGACCATCATTAGCCGGTACAAAGCCCAAGGGCTGCAGGTTTGGCGTGTTGTAGAAGGAGCCGTGCACGAGCATCTCACTCTGGTCGCCGCTGCCCTCGCGCCCCACCACCTTCGGACTAAGGGGATCCGTCACATCGATGACCTGGATCGAACTGCGCCCGTCATCGTTGTCCAGACGGCGCTCCTCCAGGGTGTAGACGTAGTCCCGTTCCATGGTCTTCGTGCCGCTCTCGGGCGCAGCAAGATCCACGTGACTGCGCAGGGCTAAGCCCCGGTAGCGCACACGCCGATTCCCGCGCGAAGTGCTGCGCGGCGCGCCCTTCTTGCGAATCACGAAGGGCGCCGTCGGCTCGGTCACATCCACTAGCGAGAGACCTTGTTCGCCGTCCAACACCGCGCACAGGTAGCGCGCCTTGGTGCGAATGCTGCTGGGTCCACCGCTGCTCTTGGCCGTCGGACGGCTGTATTGGAAGAGCAGGTCGAGATCGATGATGTCGTCCATACCGCGATCCCCCTCACGGATGCGCACCCCGCCCACAACCCGCGGTGCGATCGGCGCACGCACATCCACAATCGCAAGCCCGCCGGCACCATCCGCCACGTAGGCATGCGGCCAGCGCACCTCCACCTCGTGCGCGTCGAACATGGGCACGCCGCCCACCCGGTGAATCTTGCTCGGCTCCGACACATCGAAGATGCGCAAGCCCCCGACCCCATCCGCCACGTAGAGATGATCGCCCGACAGGGACATGCCCCGCGGCGAAATGCTCTCCACAAATCCCACGCGAACCACGTTCAAGGGGTCGCGCACATCGAGCACGTGAATGCCGCGCCCGCCTTCCGACGCATACAGGAAGCGCACTTGGCCCTGCAGGGGATCGCAGTCCAGCTCGATATCCACCACGTCCGCGATCACGAATTTCGAGAGCGGTATGGAGGCAGCCAGGTTGCCCCGGTCCAAGGCCACGACCTCGATCCCGCGCCGGTCCGCCACGAAGGCCATTTGACGCGCCAGTCGGAAGTTCGAAGTTCCCAGCCCCCAGGTTCCCGGCGCACGATGGCACTCCACACAGCTGCGCGCGGTCGGGCGCGTGGAGTGCAGCTGATGGTGCACCATGGTCAGCCCCGAGAGCCCGGACGCGGTCACGGGCATGGCCTGATCGAGGATCCGATTGCCGTCCTTGTCGTCCACCGTGCCCATGCTCGAAAAGCCGGTCAGGTAGGGCGCGATCTTGCCGTTCTCATTGCGTCCCGCGTAGAAGCTCTTCCAGGTAGCGAAGACCTTCTCCTGCGTGGTCACGCGCCCCGCCGTGCGCAGGCCCGAGATCAAGTCAAGCTGGGTCAAGGCCGCGTTACGGTAGAAGTGAAAGCCGAGGAAGTTCACATTCCAACCCGCATGGCAGGTGTAACACTCGAGCCCCTCGTGCTTGCCGGTCATGGCTTCGGCACCATCCGGTGAATAGTCCGCGTGGTCGGCATCGATCACATCCTTGACCTGCGTCACCGGATGCAGCTTGCCCGTAACCTTGCTGCGCAGCCAGATGCCGCCGTCCTGCTGCACCAGCTGGGTCAGCGGCGTGCCACGCTCCGTGACCATCTGCGTGTACTCCTTGAAACTACCGTGGCAGGCCTCACAGCTAATCTCCACCTGATCCTCCATGGCCCCGTGCAACTTGCCGTCCCCCATCACATCGCCGAGGGTGTGGCAATCCACACAGTGCATACCCCGTTCGTGGTGCACATCCGGCGGCGTAATGGCCGGGTCTGAAAGGTAGTAAGCGCGGTTCAGCAGCGTGTCGGTTGTGCCCGGCACATCGGGGCCGCCGACGGCCCCCGGAGGCAACTGCGACAAGCCGCGAAAGTGCATGCCAATGGAGGCATCGCCGTAGTGGCATGAGGTGCACGTCTCCGTGGCGGGTGCGCGCACCATGCTATGGGTACGCGCATGTCCGGGCTCGTTACGCCGCACCGTAGGGTCTGCGCTCTCCGACAATCCATCGATGGCGTAGGGCACGTGACAGGCAGCGCAGCCCTCGCCGCGATAGTCCCCGTCCAACCCCACCCGGCCGCGCACCGCGCGCCCCTCCGAGTAGAGGTGACACTGCATGCACTCCTTACGCACCAGGTCGGGAAAGTGATCGCTCAGGTCGGCGCCATCGCCATGGCCACTGAAAGCCGGCGGCGATATCACGCGCTCGATATCGCCACGCTCATCCGGCTTCGCCGAGCGCGGAAAGACCCCGTAGCGAGAGGTCTTCTCGTCGTTGAGCCCGACCTCGTAGAAACCATCCGAGAGGTGGCCTGCCGTAGTTCCGTGCAGGCTCAGCTCCAGATCATGCACGAGTCCCGAGTGGCAGCTCGCGCAGGTCGCCTTGGCCACGCGCAGGTCCATGGGATTCCGAAAGCGCCGCCAGGCTAGGTTCTCCTTCTCGGGAGCCACGCGCTCATCACTGCGGCGGCTAACCGGCTTGGCCACGTGGGCCAGCTTCTTATTCGTAGCGGTCGCATCTCCCCCATGGCAGTCCACGCAGGAGAGCTTCGCCGCAGGGTGCATGTCCTCGATGCCTTGATGGCAGGCCAGGCATCCATCGGAGCCTACACCAGCCGTAGCCGGCACTGGCCCCATGGCTAGCGTCGCATAGGTGCGCTGCTCAGGATCCCCTCCGCGGGCACCTTGAACCGATAGGGCCAGGGCCCCGACCAGCCACAAGCCGAGCACGGCAGCGAGCCAGCGGCTGAACACGGGAAGCCCGTAACGCGAACGAGTCATCGGTTAGGAATACAGTCCGCGCAGGGACCGACCGCGGGCGAATTTCGCATCGGCGCCAAAGAGGTCGCACACGGTCGTGGTGATGTCCGAGACGCGCTGGTCTTCCTCAACCACCTTGCCCTTGCGGAAGTCCGGGCCCCAGGCAACACCGGTCACATAACGTAGATCGTCTGACCCATCCCCGTGATCCAAACCACGGCGTGAGTTCAGGTCCTTGTCGCGGCCGAATTCAGGCAACACGAAGACGGCTGTGCTCTCGCGCAGCTCCTCGTCCTCGCGGATCGCTTCCATCAGCTCGCCGATAGCCGCATCGTTGCGACGAATAACCTCCACGTACCCGTTGAAGGAACCGTGTGCCGTGTCCGCATTCTGCAGCACGACGCCGATGACTTTCGGCTTGAACAGGCTCAACAGGTTGCGCGCCAAGCGCAGGGCCTTGCGGTCGCCGGCAGCCGCGCCAGTGATATCGGATGTACCGCGGCTCAGCTCACCCAGAATGTACTCCTCGACGCGCGCTTGACTCTCTGCCTCGCGCACCGCATCGGGACCGCCGCCAATGCTCTTGCGCAATCCATCGAGAATTCCCTGCTCGCCTTCAGGCAGCATGCCCGGCTTGCCGTAGCGGCCGAGCAACTCCTGGAACTGACGATTGAAGATGCCGTCCCCATCCAAGGTGTTGGCCCCGTATTTGGGACCGTACTCAGGATGCAAGCCGTAGGCGTAGTTCGTCTGCTGCGCGCCGCCGGAGGTGGTAATCCAAACATCCTCCCGGGCCAGGGCCAAGTCCTTGCGCAGGTATTCGAACACGGTCGGGTCCGGCCCGCGCGCGTTCTCGCGAATCCCGCGCTGCTCGGCGATGCCGGTAAAGATCGAGGTGGTCGCACCGAAGTGCCCCAGGTTGGCCGTGCGCAGGCGCGGATAGAGCACGCCCTCGTTCGCCATGGCCTGCATGTTGGGCACGTTCTCCGGAGAGCCGAAGGTCTCCTTCGAGCGCACACCCCCAGCAAAGGCGATCACGACCACGCGCTTGGTCTTGCGCGCAAGTCCTGCACTCAAGGGCAGGGCGCCTGCGGAAACAAGCGGGCTGCCCGCGGCCATCGCACCACCCACCGCGCCAGCGCGCAGCAGGTCACGGCGTGAGGGTGTCATCCAGGAATTGGTCATGGTGGTTTCGCCTCGATCTAGAGTTGGTGGTAGTCCGGATGGGTCAGCAAGGCGTAGAGGATCGTGCTCGGCTTGCAATCCGGCTGGTGGAAAGCCGTGGCATAGACACGCAGCTCTTCCTGTTCAGCATCGCGTCCCAGAAAGCGTTGGAAGCACTCGGCAATCCAACGGGTCGGATCTGCGATGGACTTCCTGGCAGGCACCTGGGCCTTCTCGGATCCGAGCAGCATGCGCGTGAGCACGCTGCGCAAGGGCCGTGGATCCGCCAGCCCGTCAAGCGCCGTGCGCATAGACTCCAGCTCGACTTCCTGGGGCAACTGGTCGCCCAGGTCCACGAACAGGCTGCGGATGTAGAGCCGATTGGTCTTGGGGAAGCGCAGCTTGAGCCGCGCCTGATAGGTGTCGGAGATCAACCAAGCCCGCAGCACGTCGAGGAAGGCGCGCGGGTTCTTGTAGACGGTACGCACGTCCTTGGTGAGCTGCTTCTTGTCGGGCTCGACGCGCAGCAGGCGCAGGTACTCGCGCCGCAGGAAATGACGTGTGGCCTGCTTGCTCTCGACCGCGATACGGATCACATCCGACTGGTTCTCCGCCATCTTGCCGAGGAAGCGCGCGGGCCCCCCGTCATAGGCGGTCTTGCCCGCCTCGAGCTCCGAGCGTTGGGTGTCCACGGCCAGGCCGCAGAACTGCTCCATGATCACGGTCACGAAGGTGTCGGCCCCGGGATTGCGCAGGTCGAAGGTCGGCGTAAGTGCGGCCCGGTGCAGCGCATCGCGCACATCGGAGCGGCCAGCCGCCAAGTCACCGGGCGTGCCCAAGGTGCGCTTGGTCTCGGGTCGGAAGGAATCTACGAGCAGCAGGTAGTACAGCTGCTCCTCCCACCAGTGCGCCCAGAAGGCGTCCGAGCCGAGTGTCTCGGTCAGGAAGGCATCGAGGCCATGACCTGCCCAGGCCAAGCGCTCCGCCGCGAAGGGGCTGCGGCCCAGCAGATCGCCAAAGACCGCCCGCAAGGGCCCTGGCGTAAGCGCGCGCGCGGGAACTGCCCGGGTTCGGCCATCCTGGTCCTGCCCGGTCAGCCCGGGGCGTAGCGTACGGGGACTGGCCATAAGTGCTTAGTTTACCCCCTTTGGCCGAGTACGTAACGCGCCGCGCCCCCTTCCGAACGGAAAGGGGACGCGGCGCGTTGAGACTGCCCGGATGGCCTACAAGAACGGATCTATGGCCTTGCGCAGCACAGGCGTGCGCATCTTGCCGATGGCCCGCACCTGGATCTGGCGGATGCGCTCGAGGCTTACGCCAAGTTTGCCGGCCACTTCAGCCAGGGTGTGCTCCTTGTGGCCGCTCAATCCAAAGCGTAGTTCGACCACGTAGCGCTCACGATCGGAGAGCCGCACCAGTGCGTCCTCCAAACCCTCGGACAGGGATGAATCCTCCATGTCCGTGCTGTAGAGCCCTTCCGGTTCCGCTTCGCCGAGGATGTCGGCCAGTCCGCCGCCCTCCTCGCCGCCAGCCATAGGCACGTCCATGGAGAGCGTACTGCGCGTAGCTGCGAGAGCACTCTCCACTAGGTTCACCCGCAGGCCGGCTTCTTCAGCGATCGCTTCAGCGCTAGCGTTCGGATCACCGAGACGATCCTTCGCCGCCTTCACGTGCTTCATGGCCTTTTGCAGGTAGACCGGTACGCGTACCGTCTGACCAAAGTTATAGAGGTGGCTGCGGAAAGCCTGGTTGAGCCAGTGCACGGCGTAGGTGCGGAAAAGCAGCCCACGTCGCCAATCGAAGCCATCCACGGCACGGAAGAGCGTCGCGGAGCCTTCCTGGATCAGATCCAAGCGCCCTAGTCCGAGATGTGCGTAGCGCTCGACGTTGATCAGGACAAGGTACAGGTTGCGCTCGACAACTTCCGTGCGCAGAGCGTGCAGCTCGACCCACCGCCCGCAAACAGCGTCGGGCAGAGAGCAGTTCCCGGGCTCCAAATCGCGGAAGGTTCCGGGGTTGTAGCTGACGGCTCCTTCGAGGTCTGACTCTTCCAAGCCGGCCGCTTCCAACGCGCCCTCCAAGAGCAGCCTGGCAAACTCGATGCGGCGCGCATGCTGCGCCTCTTCGAGCCGGTCCATGATCGTGAAACTATCAATCTCCTGACGCAGCTGATCCTCGATGCCCAAGACGCCCGTTGCGCGGCGCTTGACCGCGGGTTTGCGCCAGTCGTCGGAGGTACGAGTTCCGAGGGCCAAGCCCTCCAGATTCCATGCGAGCGCCAAGGCGCGCGCCTCAGCTTCAAAGTTGTCCGGGTCCTGTGCTAGGACGTCCAATACAACGTCCAAATCGCCCTGGGTGATGAGCGTGTCCTTCATTTGTCTTTCCTGTCTTTAGGGCCCCTCGGAGGAGCCACGTACCCGGGTACCTCCCGAGCTCGTGGATTCGCCTTTACGAGCAGCCCCTGGGGGACGTCTCTCAAAGCCGCCTCGATGCGTCGAACGAATGATCCGTTCTGGTTGTTAGACTCAAAGCCCAATCTCTTACGTTAGGGATAGGGTTAACATTGTAAATACACGCAGGAGGCCCCAGATTGGGGTTTACTGTGGCCCAAATCGAGATTTTGTCCCTGGCATGGCAGTGCACGACGCGGGCTTCGTCCCCCATCCGTACGGGACCTCGGCTACGCCGTGACCCCCTCCCTAGAGCCTCTCTTCTGAATGGGATTCTTGGGGATGCGGCCCGCGCTCTTTCGCGCCCGGACCCCCTCCTTCCCAGGCCCTAGTACGCCGCCAAGCAGCTGGCCGTTGGCCCGATTGGCGAACGCTGACGCTTCAAACACAAATCAGACCCCCGCCGGTCTCAAATGAGACTGACGGGGGTCTGGGTCGCCGGCCCTGGGGCCGGACGCGGATAGCTCTGCTAGCTAGGCGTTCTGGGAGACCAAACCGGAGTCGTAGGCCTCCTGGGTCTCCGTCGGGATGAAGGCCTCGAGGTGATCGAGCTCACCCGCCTCGCGGATCATGTGCTTGGCGATGACCATGCGTTGGATCTGGTTGGTGCCTTCGTAGATCTGGAGGATCTTGGCGTCCCGGAAGAACTTGGCGATGGGGTAGTCCTCCATGAAACCGTAGCCGCCGAAGACCTGCACTGCGTCCGTGGCCACATCCATGGCAACGTCCGTGGCGTAGCACTTGGCCATAGCGGCCAGCTTGCTGCCTTCCTTGGTCGGGCCCTTCTCGTCCAGCACCGCAGCTGCGGCGTAGACCAACTGGCGCGACGCCTCGGTCTTCATGGACATATCGGCCAGCATCTGCTGCACCATCTGGTGCTTGGAGATCGGCACGCCGAACTGCTTGCGACGGTTGGCGTAGACGTTGGCCAGGTCCATGGCGCCTTGGGAAGCACCCACGGCCTGGGCTGCCACGCCCGGACGGGCGTGGTCCAGGGTCATCATGGCGTGCTTGAAGCCAGCACCGGCACGGCCGCCGATGAGGTTCTCCTTGGGCACCATGACGTTCTCAAAGTGCGTCTCCACAACGGGCACACAGCGAATACCCATCTTGTCCTCGACCTTTTTAATCGTGAACCCGGGAGTGCCTTTCTCGACGGCGAATGCACTGATTCGACGTGATTTGGAGTCAGGGTCGGTGACGGCGAAGACCGAGTAGAGGTCCGCTACGCCGCCGTTGGTGGTCCACTTTTTCTCGCCGCAGATGCGGTAGTGGTCGCCCTCGTCAAAGGCGCGCACGGAGAGGCCCGAGGCGTCCGAGCCGGCGAACTTCTCGGAGAGGCAGAAGGCCACGAAGGTGTCGCCGGCGGCGATCTTGGGTAGGAAGCGCTGCTTTTGCTCCTCGGTGCCGCCCAGTATGATCGGGAAGGAACCGAGGGCGTTGACCGCGAAGGCCACGCCGAAGCCGGAGTCGGCCTTGGCCAGCTCCTCAGCCACCAGCGCCAAGGCCAGCACGCCAGCGCCGTGGCCGCCGTACTCCTTGGGGATGAAGGTCCGGAACAGGCCGGCATCAGCCACGGCACGTGCGGCCTCGTGGTTGTACTCTTGGGCCTTGTCGTGTTTCGCGGCGCCGGGGCGCACGTGCTTGTCGGCGATCTCGCGGGCGATGGCCTGGAGTTCGCGAGCTTTGTCGCTGAAGACGATGTTCTGCTGCATGGATATGCCCCGGAATAGGGGGGATTCCCCTCCTGAAGGCGAGGGGATTCTACCAGGAGGGGCCTCCGGGGTCCCGGTCTGTAGGGCGTTCCAGTTCGGCCCCAGTGGAAAGCCCCCCCCTATCGGCCTTGGGAGCCGGTCAGACGGCCGAAGACTGGCGCTCGCGCAGCCACAAGATCGCAACTACGACCATGTAGGTAGGCAGGAACTGAGCCACGGATTCCAAGCGTGCTTCGAACAGCTCCTCCCCTGCAGGCGGCACGGCCTGACGCCAAGCGATCACGAGCATCAGGCACGTGGAGAGGCCCGCTACCAGCAGCAAGGCCCGCTGCCCGAGCAGCACGCTGGCGAGCACCGACACCAGCACGAAGTTGATCACATTCACGTGCACATCCTCGCCGTTGGTGCTGGCCAGCCAGCCCACCAGGGCCAGCAGCCCGAAGACCAGCACCCGCGCGCTGAACTCCACCTGCCCCCGGCGCAGGCGCAGCAAGAGCCCCACGCAGAGCAAGGCGCAGATCCCGTTAGACGCAAGCACCAACCAAACGTGGCTGGCGTCGAAGCTCTCCGCCACCAGGAAGACCGGCGCGCTGAGCACGGCGGCGAGCAGAATCAGACGCACGATGGCACGCGTCAGCAGATGGCGGGGAGTCATGGGCCCTGACCATAGCGTGCGCGGCCCCGGATCACCGAATCCAGCTACCATGCTCCCATGGCACTCCCCTTAGCCCTCATCCCTGCGCTACTCACCGTCCTCCTACCTGCGCTCGGTCCCGATGGCGACGGCTGCCGGCGCTGCGACAAGCGCGGCGTCGTACCCTGCGACAAGCACAGCGAAGAGGAGCACGCCTATGAAGTAGACGTGCAATTTTGCTCCGTAGCAGCCGCTTGCAAGGCCTGCGCCGGCGCTCTCCTGATCGACTGCAAGCGCTGCAAGGGCGGGCCCGACGACGAGCTCATCCCCACCCGCCAAGCAGCGGTCAAGGCCTGGATGGCCGAGCAGCCCATGGCGGAGTTCCTCGAGCGCCCGGTGCCCGTCGCGGAGACCAAGCACTTCAAGCTGATCATCGACACGGGCACCCTGAAGGAAGGTCGCAAAAAGGTCGACCAGCACCTAATCATGCACCGCGTCGCGCGCGACGTGGAGGAGGTGGCGCGCTTGATCGGCGAGCACTACGTACTCCAAGGAAGTGAAGCCATGGCCGCCGCGAACGCCGCCAAGCCCGAGGAGGAAGAGGACTTTCCGGACTCATGGACCGAGCCGGAAACTCCCAAGCCCGACTACAAGGCCAAGATGCGCATGTGGATCTGGAATAAGCCCGCGGATCACAAAAAGGTCATGCACAAGTTCCTGCACAGCGCCTCCACCGGCGACTTCAAGATGCTTGGCAAGACCCCGGTCTTCTCCGTCTGGACCGAGGACAGCTTCGACACCGTGCCCGGCGTCCGGCGCCTCTTCACCCACAACGCCTCCCACATGCTGCTCAGCAACCTCTACAAGGAGATGTGGACCGGCGACCAGGGCGGCGGCTGGATGGATGCCGGCTCGGCCCACTGGTACGAGTACAAAATTCACGAGCTGAGCCTCAACTACTGCATCGAAGAGGCCACCGCCCGGCTCAACTTCCACAACGGCGTCTGGCGCGCGCCCATCCGGCGCCAACTCCAAAAGCAATCCAAGCGCCAACTCCCCAGGCTGATGGACATGAACACCGGCGCCATGAGCCTGCCCGAGCAAGCCATCTGCTGGAGCCTCTACGACTGGCTCGTCGCCAACCACGTGCAGGCCATCCCCAAGATTCTCCAAGGCCTCAAGCAGCGCGTCCCATCCCGCGACCTCCTCCGTGAGCACCTCGGCATGAGCGTGCTCAAGATCGAAGACGAATGGCGCGAGTGGGTAGAAGCCACCTACCCCCTCAAAGGCGACGTACCACGTACGCCGAAGAGGCGCTAGGCGAAGAGCACGGCGCGCTTGGCGTGAGAGGACAGGTATTGGCCGACGGCGCCCGGCCGCTGGCCGGGGGGGGCGAGGCTGGCGATGGGAGGGTCGGGGTTGCAGGAGAGCGCCAAGGCCGTCCGTTGGTGCTGAGGGTTGAGGGCGCCGGAGCCGGCCGCTGGCCGGGGGGAGCAGGGAGCAGGGAGCAGGGCGCAGGGCGCAGGGCGTCAGGCGCGGAGTTGCAGGTAGCCTGGGAAGATGTCGGGGCGGATGGTGCGTAGGGCGGCTCTCGCGAAAGCGTAGAAGTAGCATACGAGGACCACGGGCCACTCCTCCGCGGGCGCGTCCACCAGGCCACTTGAGAAGCGCGCGGAGCTGTACTGATCCCACTCGCCGTCGGGGATCGGGATCTGGTGCTTTCGCGCGTTTTGGAGCACGTAGGTGATCGCGCGGCGGATGGCAGCGCGGCCGTACATGGGCTTGGCGTGGTAGCGGTCGCGGAGCACGCGGCCACTGCGGCCGAATAGTTTATTGATGGCCTTGCCGA
>JBLIOL010000165.1:0-11796 GCA_047639615.1 Planctomycetota bacterium
GACTACTAGCGTGTTGTCCGCCAGCCCGTACTCCTCGAGCGCGTCGAGTACGCGCCCAAAGACCTGGTCCAGGGCCTCGGTCATGCCGGCGTAGCGCGGATCCTCGATGCCGGGCTGCTTGCCCTTGGCCTCGTACTTCTCGAGCAGGTCCTTCGGCGAGTCCATGGGCCAGTGCACGGTGTAGTGCCAGAGTGCCAGGAAGAAGGGCTGCTCGGTCTCGCTCTCCGCGTGCTCGCGCAGGTAGTCGACCGCCTCGCGGCCGATGCGGTAGGGCAGGTACTCACCTTCGGTCTCGCTGACCAGGTTCGGGAAGCTGTAGGGCGCGAAGAAGGAGCGTCCCGGGCCGCCCCAGCCATTGCCGCCCAGGTTGATGTCGAAGCCTTGCCGGTCCGGATAGAAGTCCTCTTGGTCGTCCGTGCGTTGGGGGGCAAGGTGCCATTTGCCCATGAAGGCGGTGCGGTAGCCGGCGCTCTGCAGGAGCTCGGCCAGGGTCAGGTGCTCAAGCGCCAATCGATCGCGGCATTCCGCCGGGAGCAGCACGGGATCATCCGGCAGGAAGCCGTCATGGTCCGGCATGTGGTTGGTGATGCGCAGGCGAGCGGGCGCGAGCCCGGTCATGATCGACGCGCGCGTGGGCGAGCACACGGGCGCGGCCGAGTACGCATCCGTGAAGCGCATGGACCCGGCTGCGAAGGCGTCGATGCGTGGCGTATCTACGGCGGGATTGCCGTAGCAGCCGATGTCGGTCCAACCCAGGTCATCCACGAGCACCAAGAGGATGTTCGGCGGGCTCTTGGAAGGCGTTGGGGCGGAGTTGGGTGCTCCACAGGCACCGGCCAAGGGCAGCAGCAAGCACAGGCGCGAAAGGCTCATGCTGCGATCCTACGGCACTTGCAGGATTCGGCGTCTACGGGATTTGCCCCGTGGAGGGATCGGGCCCTGGTCCGAACCCCAGAAAGCCGTGCATGCCTTAGTCTGGGTGGCATGCCCAACCCCCTGAGTCGTCGTTCACTTCTGCGTCTTGGTAGCGGCGGCTTGGTCGGCCTAGGTCTGCCTCCGCTGCTCGGCCTTGAGCAGACTGCCCTGGGTGGTTCCTTGGCCGCCAAGAGCTTCGGTGGCGCCAAGAGTGTGATCTTGATCTTCCTGCAGGGCGGGCCGAGTCACATCGACCTGTGGGATCCGAAGGACGACGTGCCGGACGACGTCCGCAGTGCCTTCAAGACGATTCCGTCCAAGGTGCCGGGCATGGAGCTCACGGAGCTCATGCCGAACCTGGCCAAGGTCACGGACAAGCTGACCTTGATCCGTAGCATGAGCTACTCGCCGGTGGGGCTCTTCAATCACACGGCCGCGCACTACCAGATGCTCACGGGCTATACGGCCGACAAGGTCAGCCCCTCTGGTCAGCTCGAGCCGCCCTCGCCCAAGGACTTTCCGAACATCGGTTCGAACATCATTCGCCTGCGGCCGCCCGAGGTTTCGACCTTGCCGCTGGTGATGCTGCCGCGACCCTTGCAGGAGAGCAATGTGATCGGCAAGGCCGGCACGGCTGGCTTCCTGGGGCGCGCCTACGATCCCTACTATCTCTATCCCTCGGGCGGCGACCTGGACAACACCAAGATGGACCGGGTCCAGGTGGGGGACTTGGAACTGCGCTCCGAGGTGTCGGCCGAGCGCCTCAAGCGTCGCGCGCGTTTGCTTGAGCGCATCGGAGGCAAGATGCCCGCAGTGGACAAGGCTGTGGCTAGCTATGACCTCGACGAGTACGCGGAGCAAGCCCTCGACCTGGTCATCTCCGGTCGCGCGCGCAAGGCCTTCGAGATCAGCGAGGAATCGAACGAGCTGCGCGACCGCTACGGGCGCACGACTTTCGGGCAGAGCTGCTTGATGGCGCGCCGCTTGGTGGAAGCGGGCACGCGCTTCGTGCAGGTCAACTGGCCTAAGGTCGCGAACTCGGACCTGCACTCCTGGGATGTGCACGTTGGGCTGCAGAAGCGCATGAAGGAGATGGCCGCGCCCATGCTCGATCCGGCGCTGGCGACCTTGATCGAGGACTTGGATCAACGCGGCAAGCTCGACGAGACCCTGGTGGTTTGCGTTGGTGAATTCGGACGCAGTCCGCGTAAGGGTCTGAGCACCTCCGGCAATGTGAACGACGCCGACGGGCGCGATCACTGGCCCTATTGCTTCACGGCGGTGGTGGCCGGCGGCGGCGTCAAGCGCGGCTACGTGCACGGGCGCTCGGACGAAACGGCTTCCGCGCCTCTCGAGAAACCGGTGCACCCCACGGACCTACTGGCGACCATCTACCACGCGATTGGGATCAAGCCCCACACCATGGTCATGAACCACCTCGACCAACCGCGCGAGCTGGTCAAGGGCAACCCCGTGCTGGACCTGTTCTCATGAGCGTGTTCGGATTGCGGCGAATGGGAGTCATGGGCGGCCTGCTGCTGCTCAGCTCCACCATGGGAATGGCCCGTCAGGAGCAAGACCCCGCGCAGGAGGTCAGCTTCGCGCGCGATGTGCTGCCGATCATGCGCGCTCAATGTCAGGCTTGCCATCAGCCGGCGAAGGCGGAGGGCGGGATCATCCTGATGAACCATGCGCAGCTGCTGGTGAGCATCGACGAGATGCCGCTGGTGGTTCCGGGCAAGCCGGAGGAGAGCCTGCTGCTGGACTTGATCATCGCGGATGGCGACACGCCGCCGGAGATGCCCGTGGATCGCCCACCCTTGACCGAGCAGCAGGTCGAACTCATCAAGCGTTGGATCGCGGCCGGTGCTCCGGACGATTCCATCGCGGAGGACGGGCACCATGCGCCCGAGCTCTACCCGCGCCCCCCGGTGGTCACCAGTTTGGCCTTTTCCCCCGACGGCAACCTGTTGGCGGTGAGCGGTCGCGGCGAGGTGCTCCTGCACGAGGTCGGGGATCGCCTGACGCCGAGCCCGGCGGGCCGCCTGGCCGGTCTCTCGGAACGCATCGAGTCGATCGCCTTCTCGCCCGATGGCAAGCGCTTAGCGGTGGCTGGCGGCAGCCCGGGCCTGCAGGGCGAGGTACAGATTTGGTCCGTTGCAAAGGCTGAACTGCTCTTGTCCTTAGCCGTTACCTACGACACCCTGCGCGGAATCAGCTGGTCGCACGACGGCACGCGCGTGGCCTTCGGTGGCAAGGACAACAGCTTGCGCATCATCGACGCGCAGAGCGGCGAGCAGTTGCTCTACCAGGGCGCCCACAGCGACTGGGTGCTCGACACGACCTTCTCCTCCGATGACAGCCATCTGGTTTCGGTGGGGCGCGATCGCTCCATGAAGCTCTCGCTGGTCTCGAGTCAGCAGTTCATCGACAACATCACGAGCATCACTCCGGGTGCGCTCAAGGGCGGCTTGATGACCGTCGAGCGTCATCCAAGCAAGGACGAGCTCTTGATCGGCGGCGCCGATGGCTTGCCGAAGATCTACCGCATGTACCGCGAGAAGAAGCGCGTCATCGGTGACGACTACAACCTGATCCGGGCCTTCGATCGCTTGCCTGGGCGGGTCTTCTGCGCCACGTGGGATCCTGCGGGTGAGCGCGTGGCCATCGCTGGCGGCCTGCGTGATGCGGGCCTCGTGCGCGTGCACGAAGTGGCCGAAGGCAAGCAACTCTGGGAGCGCAAGTTCCCGTCCAGTATCTACACCGCGGACTACGACCCGACGGGCAGCCGCCTAGCGGTGGGCGGCTTCGAGGGCTTGGTTTGGGTGCTTAGCACCGAGACAGGCAGCGTCATCAACGAGTTCATTCCGGTCCCCATGGCCGCGCAAGACCAATGAGAAGTCAATCGATCGCCGCCGGCCTGCTGGCATTCATCCTCGCGGGCACTTCGGGGCACAGCTTGGCCCACGAGACTGAGCCTAAGGGCGCACTGGTCGAGAGGAGCAGGGCTGTGAGCCTCGCGGCTCACCCTGAGCGTATCGTGCTCGAGCGCTCGGCTGCCTATAGCCAGTTGCTACTCACCGCTCGCGACGCCAGTGGCCGTGCCTTCGACGCCACGCGCATGGCACGAGTCACCGACGAGTCGGAGCACCTGACGATGGACGACCGCGGCCTGATTCGGCCGCTTGCCAACGGCAGCGGCGAGCTGCTGCTGCAGCTGGATGGTGTAGAAGTTCGTGTGCCCTACGAGGTGAAGGGCATGGAATTGAGCGCAGCTCCGAGCTTCCGCAACGATGTCATGCCCGTGCTCTCGGCTTCGGGATGCAACACCGGCAGCTGTCACGGATCGGCCGATGGTAAGCAGGGCTTTAAGCTTTCCCTACGCGGCTACGACCCGCTCTTCGATCACACGGCCCTTACCGACGACCTTTTTGCGCGGCGTTTCGATCGCGTGCGTCCGGAGCAGAGTCTGTTCCTTAAGAAGCCCACCGCTGCCGTGCCCCACGGGGGCGGCCAGGCGTTGGAGCCTGGCTCGCACAACTACGAGACCATGCGTGCTTGGGCTCAGGCCGGCGCGCAGTTGGACGCGGCTGATGCGCGCGTTACCAGCCTCGAGATCCTGCCCCAGGACGCCACTATCGGAGTCATCGGTGAGCACCAACAGTTCGCCGTCATGGCGAACTACGCCGACGGTAGCCGCCGCGACGTGACGGCCCACGCCTTCGTGGAGACCAACGACACGGAGGTCACTTCCGTTGACAGCCGCTCCCTCGTAAGCGGACTGCGCCGCGGCGAGGCCGCGATCATGGCGCGCTACGAGGGCCAGTACGCAGCCACACGCCTCTACATCCGCGGTGATCGTGAAGGCTGGAGCTGGGAAGCGCAGCCCACTTACAACTACATTGATGAGCGTGTCTACGCCAAGCTCGAGGAGATCGAGTCAGGCGCTAGCGAACTCTGCACGGATGCTGAGTATCTGCGCCGCGTGACCCTCGACCTGACAGGGACCCAGCCGGCAGTACGCGACACGCGTCAGTTCCTGATGGACACTCGCGACAGTCGGGTCAAACGCGAGGAACTGGTGGAGCGCCTGATCGGCAGCCCCGACTTTGTCGATCACTGGACCAACAAGTGGTGCGACCTGCTGCAGGTCAACAGCACCTTCCTGGGCAAGCAAGGCGCGCGCAACTTCCGTGATTGGGTGCAGGCCGGCGTGGCCAGCAACAAGCCCTACGACAAGTTCGTGCACGCGCTGCTCGACACCTCGGGCAAGACCTCGGAAGCGCCGCCGGCCTCCTACTACCAGATCCTGCGCGAGCCGGACCTGGCCATGGAGAACAGCACGCAGCTCTTCCTGGGCATCCGCTTCAACTGCAACAAGTGCCACGACCATCCCTTCGAGCGCTGGACCCAGAAGGATCACTGGCAGCTAGCTTCTTTCTTCGCGCAGGTGGATCGCAAGCCCGTGGGCGGCAGCGCCATGCTGCGCGGAGGTGTGCCGGCCGATGAGCTGATCGGCGACAAGGACGAGGGCGAGGTGCACTATCCCGATAGCACGCGCGTGGCTCCGCCGCTGTTTCCCTACGAACACGCGGGCAGTAAGCCGGAAGCCGGCACGCGACGCGCCCAGCTAGCAGCTTGGACCACCGCTCCGGAGAATCCCTACTTCGCACGCAGCATGGCCAACCGTCTGTGGAGCTACTTCATGGGTCGTGGGATCATCGACCCGGTTGATGACATCCGCGCGGGTAACCCCGCCACTCATCCCGAACTGCTGGACCAGTTGACCGCCCAGTTCATCGATGAGGGCTTCGACCTGCGCTCGCTCATGCGCACCATCTGCAACAGCCGCACCTACCAACACTCGGTGGCCACCACCCAGTGGAACGCGGGCGATGACATCAACTACGGCCACGCCCTGGCGCGCAGGCTGCCCTCGGAGGTGCTCTTCGATGCGGTGCATCAGGCCACCGGTACGCGCGCCAATCTCCCAGGCGTCCGCAAGGGAACCCGCGCGGTGCAGTTGCTCGATCCCAGCACCAAGAGCCCGGACGGATTCCTGGACCTCTTCGGCCGGCCCCCGCGCGAGAGCGCCTGCGAGTGCGAGCGCAGCGGTGGCATGTCCCTGGGTCAGGCCCTAAACCTGATCAACGGCCCGACCCTCGGTGATGCCCTACGGGATAGCACGGGCAGCATCGCTGAGTTGCTCGAGGTGGAGCGCGATCGCGGCGCCATCCTGGAAGAGCTCTACCTGTCCTTCCTCTGCCGTTATCCCACGGCCGAGGAGACCGCGGAGCTAACGCTAGCGCTCGATCCCCGGGACATTGCTAACCGTGATGCGCTCAGTCCAGAGCGCAGTGCGGCATTGACGAAGACCCTCGCCGATTGGGAGCGCGACAACCGTCCGATCCTGGATTGGGAAGTTCTGACACCGGTCAGTGCCCTCACCACCGGCAAGAGCACGCTCGAGATCCAAGCGGACGGCAGCGTGCTCGCCACGGGCGAGGTGGACGAGAAGGTGACCTACACCATCATCGCACCGACGGGTGCCGGCGCTATCACTGGCGTTCGTCTGGAGGTCCTGCCCCTTGAGAAGGACGGTAATCCGAGCGGCCCCGGACGAACCGAGCACGGCAACTTCGTGCTCAACGAATTCCGCGTATCCGCCGTTCCCCTGGGCATGCCTACCGGCAGCGCGCCGGTAGAGTTTCAAACCGCCAGCGTCAGCTTCGCCCAATCGGGCTGGGCCCCCGCCGGCTTGATCGACGGCAAGCCCGGCACTGGTTGGGCCATTCAGCCGCGCTACAACCAGGCACATGTGGCCGTGTTCGAGACCAAGGCCGACCTCGCTAGCTCCCTGCTGGTGATCAACCTCGACCAGAACTACGGCAGCCAGCACGTTATCGGTAACCTGCGTATCTCCGTGACCCGGGAAGCGCGCCCGGTGCGCCACCATGCCATGCCCGAGCACGTGGCCGTAGCCTTGCTGCTTCCCGCTCCCGAGCGCAGCGCCGAACAAGTCGCTGCGATCTATCGCGAGTTCATTAGCAAGTACCCTGCGCTCGAGCAGGAAATTCTGCTGAGTGCTACCCAGGATTTGGCGTGGGCCTTGGGGAACAGCCCCGCATTCCTGTTCAATCGGTAAGTGGCGAAGGACCGCGACCTGGGCGGAGGGCTGCTATCCCGGCAAGTAATCCTGAGCGCCTGCTTCGGCGGGCTGGGGACTCTTGCAGCCATCCTGTTCTTGGGCGACCCATCGGAGCGGGGGTTGGGGCTGGCCAAGACCTTCGGGAACCTGATGCTGGTTCCCTACTTCGTTGGCATCGTTACTTTGCTAGCACTGCTCTTGCAGGGCCCGATTCTGAATGAAAAGCGGCGGCCGGTTGGCATCGGCCTCGCCTACTACTGCATCCTCATTTTGCTCATGCCAATGTTGCCTGGAGGGGGCACGGCCTTCCGCGCATTGCCCGGAAGCTCATCCAGCTGGGCCAACGTGCCGCTTGCCATGGGGACCGGTTTGGTTGGTGCACTCTTCACCGGACTCATCTTTGCTGTCCTTGGGCTACCGCTGGTGTATGCAGCAATCGCCTTCTCGCGAGCCCTGAACCGGCAGGTTTGTATTGATGGCGGGCTAGCCGCAGGTGAGTCATGCGGTTCTGTGCATGACCCCGATCGTCATGACTCGCCGAGAGGCGGTCTCTTGAGCAGGACCGAATTGACGCGGACCCTGATCATGTTCAATTGCTTCGCCGTCCTTGGCACGCTCGGCCTGTTGATGATCTTCGTCGCCCTGGCCGTCATGTACCACTTTCCCGTGGCGCGACAGATGAGTGCCTTAGGGCTGCCGTTCATCTTGACGACATCCCTGCTCGCCCTCTGGTATAGGTCTGGCATCATGAATCCGGAACGGAGCCCTATGGAGTTAGCGTTCCGCTATTACGGCGCGCTCAGCGTGTGCAGCGTGGGTACGTTTAGTGCGGCGCTCATGTGGCACTCATCTGGTACGGAGGCGATCAGTCCGGAGATGGTGGCGGGAGCGCTCTTCATCTACTCGGTTGCCATGGTTATCACCGCTTGCCTGTTCGCGTGCTTCGGACTGCCGCTGGTGTACATAGCGATCACCTCCACGCGGACCATCGTTCGTAAGCTGGGTCTCAGCTCGTGAGCAGGTTCGCGTAGGCTGCGGCCAGACCATGTCCAGCACCGCATTCGTCCCTGATCCCGAGCTCGATGGCTACCCCCGCTTCGAGTTCACCCTGGACAGGGCGCATCTTGAGGAACACTGGGAGGAGCTCGTAGCGGTCAGCCTTCCCAACCTTCGCGGCGTGCGTCGTATGGGGCGTCAGGCCAATTGTGTCGGTGGACTTTGTATCGCTGTCGGGGTATTTATCCCTACCTTCGGGATCGTGCCCATCTGCGTGGGGATTGCGCTTATTGGGACGAGCTTTATCCAGGGCATTGAAGTCCGGCGCAAGCATCGCGGCTGGCTGAGACAGGCGAGCAGCAGCCACCGCTTTGGGCAGAGAGTGCAGATGGTGATTCGGGATGGCGCCATGGTTCAGGTACCTGCGGCGATTCAAGGGCTTACGCCGGCTGGTGAGTGGTCCCTGGTGGATACTCCACGCGGCTACTTCATGCGCGTGGCGCATGCGGAGGAGCTGGACTTTGGTCCAGACTTCGCCCAAGCCTCCTCAATCTACCTTCCACATCGCACTCTCAGTCCGAGCATGGATCGGGAAGCACTCAGGGCCCTCGTGCGCCCTTAACTCACGGGGCTCGGCAGTTGGATCGGTCGCGGCGTGGGGTCCTAGGTCAGGAATATATCTCGATCTGGTGAGGCGTGAGGAACCCCAACGACGGCCCCCAGTGGCCGTTTATTCGTGATTTGGAGGGAATGACTTTTCCTGCCAGTAGTAGATCTTTGCACGCCACCTGCGGGTGGTTTTTCGTTTGGATATGCGCCGCCTCGCGTTGTGTCGCCGGTGCCCTTGCCCCCTGCTTCCTCTCCCTCAGGTAGATCGATTGAATAAGTCTGCAGTTCGACTGACCAGTATCACCAAGAGCTTCGGTGCCCATACCGCGGTTCGCGACCTGAGCCTGGAGGTTCCGTCCGGATCCCTCTACGGGTTCATCGGTCCCAACGGCTCGGGCAAGACCACGACCCTGCGCATGATCCTGCACATCCTCGCGCCGGATAGTGGCGAGGTGGAGGTGCTCGGCGAGCAGGGTACGCGCGCGTCCAACGATCGCATCGGGTACTTGCCGGAGGAGCGTGGTCTCTACAAGAAGATGAGCGTGCGCCGGCTTCTGGCTTACTACGCGTCGCTCAAGGGCATGCCCATCAAGGAGGCGCGCAGCGAGACCGATCGTTGGTTGGAGCGCCTAGGTCTCGAGGATTGGCGTAGCGCCAAGATCGAGTCACTCTCCAAGGGCATGAGCCAGAAGATCCAGTTCATCTCGACTGTGATCGCGAAGCCTGAGCTGATCATCTTAGACGAGCCCTTCTCGGGGCTGGACCCGGTCAACCTGGAGGTGCTGCGCAGCGCGATCCTCGAACTGGTGGCAGGCGGGACGACGGTCATCCTCTCGACCCACGACATGGCCGTCGCCGAGCAACTCTGCGACAACGTGATCATGATCTTCAAGGGCGACAAGGTCCTCGACGGTCCCATGGACAGCATCTACGAGCAGTACGGTCGCGACACCCTGCGCGTGCGCACGGACGCGGGCATGGAGGCGCTCAAGGACTTGCCCAACGTGGAGCAGGTGCTCGACTTTGGTCAGTACCAGGAGGTTCGCGTCCAGGGTGACTCCCAGGAGGTGTTGCGCGCTCTGTCGAGCCGCACCCACATTCGTCACTTCGAAGAGGCTCGTCCCAATCTGCACGACATCTTCATTCGTATCGCTGGCCCCGAGGCCGCTGAGCAAGGGGTTCGAGCATGAACAAGATCTTCGCTATCGCACGCGCTGAGTTTCTACAGGCCGTCACTTCGAAGGCCTTCCTGATTGGTCTCTTTGTCATGCCCCTGCTGATGGGGGGCGGGCTTGTATTCCAAGTCATGGTCGCCGACCGGGTCGACCTGAGCGAGCGCGCCTGCGCCGTGTACGATCCCAGCGGCGAACTCTGGCCGGTGCTGGAAGCGGCCGCTGAGCAGCGCAATACCCTCGGGATCTGGGAGATGACGGACGAGGGCGAACGCAAACAGCGCCGGCCCGAGTTCACGCTCACACGCTTTGTACCGGAAGGCGACGAACGCCCCGATGTGGCGCTCTCACAAGGTGTGCGTGATGGGGAGCTGCACGGCTTCGTCTTGCTCGACGAGACCTTGCTCACGGAGGAACTATCCGAGCGGCCCTTTGCCTATCACACGGACGAGCCGACCTTCACGGAGCTCCCCAGTTGGATCGAGCAGGTGGTCAATGACACGATCCGTCGTCGCCGCTTCCAAGAAGCTGGCATGGATAGTGATCTGGCCGCCAAACTCTCGAGCAAAGTCCGCCTCCGAACCTGGGGCCTGACCGAGACCCGCACGGATGGAACGGTGGACGATGCCGAGGAAGAGAACAAGCTCGTCACCTTCGGCATTCCCTTCGCCGGCATGATGCTGCTCTTCATGCTGGTCATGACCACCGCGCCGCAGCTCATGAACCAGGTGCTCGAGGAGAAGATGCAGCGCATCTCCGAGGTGCTCGTGTCATCCGTCACGCCATTCCAGCTGATGCTCGGCAAGCTGCTGGGCAGCGTCGGTGTCTCCATGACCCTGGCGACGATCTACCTAGGCGGCGTCATGTGGGCCACGCATCACTGGAACGTGAGCCACATGATTCCCATGGCGACCTACGGTTGGTTCCTGCTCATGATGGTCTTCGCCCTGCTCATGTACGGTTCGCTCTTCGGTGCTCTAGGTTCGGCCTGCACCGAACTGCGCGACGCCCAGAGCATGATGATGCCGGCCATGATCATCCTAATGATCCCCATGTTTGCTCTCGGCGCCATCATCGAGAGCCCCAACGGACCGCTCGCCACGGGCCTGACCTACTTCCCGACCGCGACGCCGATGATCTTTTTGTTGCGCGTGCTAGCGCCCCCGGGGCCCGCTACCTGGGAGATCTTCGCGGCGGTCGGGTTGTGCATCGTTACGACGGTGGTGCTGGTCTGGTCCAGCGGCAAGATCTTCCGCGTCGGTGTTCTCTCCCAAGGCCAAGCGCCGAGCTTCAAGAACCTGTTCAAGTGGATCTTCATGAAGTAGCGGCCTGCGCAGCGGGCGGTCGACTCTGTGGCTCGTCTATCGAACGAGCACCTCGCCGCCATACAGGCGGCGAGGCCCGGCCTGGTTGTTCGCACAGACTAGGGCGGGCGACGGGTTGGTCGTCTACTCGTAGAGGATCGCGACTCCGTCGGTGAAGTTGGAGGTACTGGTGGGGTTCGTGTCGCGGAACCAGGCTTGGAAGTGGTGGGTTTCGCCGGTTAGGACGGGGGTGCTGTTGGGCGGTAGAGCGCTGAGGTCGACGGTTAGGTCGAATTGGCCGTTGCTGTCGGCTTGCTTGACGGATTGGACGAAGCGGCCGATGCCGGATCCTAGGCAGAGGTTGCCTTGGGAGCTGGCGGGCATGCTGAAGCCGGGGTTCTGGCTGGTGAGGAAGTAGCCGGACTGGCCGATGGGCATTCCGCTGGCCACGAGGCGCAGGTCGTTTAGGTCTGCTTGGGTGCTACCGAAGGCTTCGATGGAGGCGGGGTTGCCGCTGGAGTTGAGAGTGGCCGGGCCACAGTAGGAGTCGCCGATCTTGCCGGCGCTAGCGATCCATACCTCGGTGCTGGCGCAGCGGCCGAGTACCAGGTCCTTGCGACCGTCGCCGTCCACGTCGATCACGGCCGTGTCC
>JBLIOL010000166.1:0-11773 GCA_047639615.1 Planctomycetota bacterium
GGCGACCACAGTGGCCTTGGCTTTTTCGGAGCAGCACTCGCTCTTGGCGGGCTTTGCGACGACGGCGGCTTTGGTGCTATCGCAGGAGGTCTTTGCGCTGGAGCACTCAGACTTCTTGGCGACGACGGTGGCCTTGGTGCTGTCGCAGGAAGTCTTAGCGCCGGAGCACTCGGACTTCTTGGCGACCACAGTGGCCTTGGCTTTTTCGGAGCAACACTGGCTCTTGGCGGGTTTGGCAACGACGGCAGCTTTGGTGCTGTCGCAGCTGGTCTTAGCAGCCGAGCACTCGGCCTTCTTGGCGACGACGGTGGCCTTGGTGCCATCGCAGGTAGCCTTAGTGCTCGAGCACTCGGACTTCTTCGCGACGACTTTGGCCTTCTCCTGGCTGCACGCCTTGGAGCCAGCAGTTTCGCCGGATTGAGCGACCGCAGTCCCGAGGGTCAGGGTCAGAGCGACGAATGAAAGCAGGAGCTTCTTCATGGGGTGTTGTTGAGGTAGAGGTTCGAGCCGAGCACGAAGGCACGGGTAACTGTGAATCGGCGGCCGGAGGGGTTTCGCTGGAGGCCTCTATCAGGTCTCGAAACAGCCACCCCGTCTGGCATTGGCCCTAGAGTACGTTAGGAACGGCATGCATGTGAGTAAGAGGTGGGCGAAGCCTATGTGTTTCTGCGTGTATCGGGCTGCCCCCCTCCCTACGGGACTCTCACATCCGGACCCGCAAGCGCAAACCGTTTGATCCCAGTATCTTGGAACTGCAGTCCGGATGCATCTGCCAGGCCTCGCCGAGCGACTACAACAGTCTAACACCGGGGCCACCCACCCCGCCCCTAGGGTAGGACGTAGAGCCACACATCATGATCAAGACCACCCGCCCCCAAACCGCCCTGATCCTCGGCTGCGCCCTCGCCGGACTACTCTCCCGTCCCTGGATGAGCCACCCCGCCACCCAGGATGGTCATCACCAGGCCCTCGGCTTCAGCGATGCCCTCGTCCGAGTCAGCGCCGAAGCGGCGCCCGGGGTGGTCCAAGTACGCACCCTCGGCACCAGTCGCCGCGGCTTGCGCACCCTACAGGAGGGCTCGGGCATCATCGTCCAAGCGGACGGCATCGTGGTGACCAACAATCATGTGGTCGAGAACGGCAAGGAATTCCGCGTGCTACTCACCGACGGCGTGCGCCGCAAGGCACTCCTCCTAGCGCGCGACGCGGACGCGGACCTAGCAGTACTCCGCATTCTCCCCGAACCCGGCGATGGCGAGTTCCACGCCCTCTCCTTGGACACCCCCGCCCCCGCCGTGGGCCAAGTGGTCATGGCACTAGGCAACCCCATGGGCCTGGGCCACAGCGTCACCTCCGGCATCGTCTGTGGTCTCGGCCGCAGCGACCTAGACCTCAACATTTACGAGGACTTCATTCAGACCGACTGCGTCGTCAACCCCGGCAGCTCCGGCGGTCCGTTGATCGACCTGTCTGGCAGGGTGGTCGGCATCACCACCGCGGTGGGCCTCAAGAGCAACGGCGACGAAGGCATCGCCTTCGCCATCCCCGCCGCCATGGTGCGCAAGGTCGTCGAGGACATTCTGGAGCACGGCCGCGTGGTGCGCGGCTGGATCGGCATCGAGCCGCATTATTGGTTCAATCCCGAGAGCGAATCCGGCTTCGAGGGCATTAGCCGGGTCAAGATCAAGGCCTTCACCAAGGACGCCAGTAGCCCGGCCCAAAAGGCCGGCCTCAAGGTTGGCGACATAGTGACCGCCTTGGACGAACGGCGCCTTGTCACACGTAAGGACCTGATGACCGCCGTCGCCGAGAAAGCTCCCGGCGACACGGTTGAAGTAACGATCTGGCGCAAGGGCAAGACCCTCAAGATCCCGGTCAAGCTGAGCGAACGCGCCACCAGCAAGTAGCCGCGAATCCAGCGGGGCTCAGAGCCCAAACAACCACACGCGCGGCAATGCCACCGGACTCAGGTCCCGGCTCCCCGGCGCCGATTGCACGCTCCCAAGGGGAGCCGGTGCACCCACCCCGATTCCCACCCCGCTCGCGATGCTGGCCAGACTCGCACCGAAGGCCAAGCCACCCGGCGAGGCCAAGGGCTCGCCTTCCAGGGGCCAACCGCCGCCCACATCGAAGCAGCGCACCGCTCCCTGCCCGCCCCGCGCACCGGGTGCGCCCGCAAGCAGGCAATCCCCGGACCACGCCAAGCAACTGCCCAAGCGATCCCCCGGCGCATGCCCCAGCCATACCCCGAGAGGCTGCGTGAAGTCGCTGCTCCCATCAAAGAGCAGCACCGCCCCACGCCCCCCCCCAGCGCCCGGCGCCCCCACCGCGACCCACTGGCCGCCACAGGCCAAGGCCCCACCAAACTCCGCACCCGCATCGCCCAAGGGATTCGCGATGCGCAAGGGCACAGCACCCGGCCGATAGACGCCGCCGCCGCCCGGCTCAAAGGGTGCACCCACGAGCAATTGCGTCCCCTGCAAGGCCAACGCCTCGCCAAAGCGCGCATGGGCTAAGGGTAGGGGCGGCACCAGACGCTCGACCCGCACCCAATCGTCGAATGGCCCGGCCCCCGGCGCGAAGCGTTCCACACGCCCCGCCTGAAACACACCGTTGTCCGCACGGGCAAAGGGCGCCGCGACCCAGACCTCGCCGCCCGCGGCGAGCATCGCCGTTCCGAAGCCATCCCCCGTCTGCCCCTCAGGCGAGAACAGGCTCCGCGGTCCCTGCGGCGCGCCTGCACCCAAGCGCCAAGCACGTACGGCTCCCGAGTTGGGCGAGCGCCCGCCAGCCTGGGGCGCAGCCGCCAGAATCCACCCAGCGCTGCGCACCACCGACCAACCTAATTGGTCCCATTCCTCCCCCGCCGGATCGAGCAGTTGCGCCACCTGCTCCCATCCTCCGGCCACCCGCTCAAAGCCAAACACCGCGCCGGAGCGTTCTCCATCCAAGGCCCAACGCGGAGCCCCGACCCAGAGCTCCCCACCCCCCGATCCAAAATCCATGGCCCAGCCAAATGCGTGCCCCTCGCGTGCCTGTGGCCCGGAATCACAATTCGCGCGGAGTTCCGCAACTCGCCCCCCCTGGGCTGCTAACCCCAGAGTGAGAGCCCAACCGCCTACAATACACCCCAAGGCCACACGCACCGTTTGCTTCTGCATGCCTAGGAAACCTTCCCAGGACGCCGCCGGTTGCATTCGCTCTTCCGGGAATCGAAGAGGACTTGCTCCATTCCGATCCCGAGCTACCAGCACACCCGCCCTGTCGAGCTAGAATCCCCCCACATGCAACGTCCCCTTCGCGTCGGCTCGGTCCCCTATTTAGTGGGTCGCCCCCTAGACGCAGGTCTCGAGCACGAGCCCGGCATCGAATTCTCCCGCGCAGTACCGGCCAAGCTGGTGCAATCCCTGCGCTCCGGCGAATTGGATATGGCCCTGGTCAGCTCCATCGAGCTCTTCCGCCAGCCTGGCTATCGCTACCTCGATCGCATCGCGGTGGCCGGTCACGGTTACGTGGCCAGCGTGCAGGTCTTCCTGCGCAAGCCCATCGAGGAGGTGCGCACGATCGCCCTCGATCCCTCCAGCCGCGCAGCCCGCGCCCTAGTGCAAGTACAACTGGCCGACCGCCCCGGCGGCTGCCCCAAGTTCCTGGAGCCGGCCCCCGGCCAGGACCCGCGCGAAATGGAAGCGGACGCCTGGCTGCGCATCGGTGACGAAGCCCTACGCGAACTGCACGCCGGCGAATTCCCGGTCTACAACCCGAGCGAACACTGGAGCGAAGCCACAGGCTTGCCCTTCACCTTCGCTACCTGGATCGTCAGGCCGGACGTGAACATCGAAGCCCACGCCGAGACCTTCCTGCGCGCGCGCGCCCGCGGCAGCGATCAGTTGCTGGCCCTCGCGGACGAAGCCGCAGAGACCTGGAAGCTGCCCGTGGAAGCCTGCCGCAAGTACTTGCGCGACGAATGCCTCTACGAGCCTGGCGAATTGCTGACCCCTTCCTTGCAAGCCTTCGGCGAAGCCGCTGGCCGCTTGGGTCTCACCGACCCGGCCGCCACGCCCCTGCCCGTCGAGCTTCCTCGGGACCTGATTCAAAAGTAAGGCGCGACCCGTGCCCCGACTGATCAAAGAGAGCGAATGCCCGCACTGCGGGGCTGAGCTGCCCGACCAAAAACCGCGTTCCTGCGTGGAGTGCGGCGGTTCCCTGCAGCAGCGCTACCTAAGGTTTGGCTGCCTGAGCAGCGGCCCAGGAATCGTGCTCGCGAGCTGGCTGCTCTGGCGCTTCCTAGAAGCCTAAGAGCCCTCCCCGAATCGTGCCCGGGAGCTTCCTGCACGGGGTTTCGAGCGAGGGCGTACACTTGGCAGCACTCCGGGCGCCTGCGCTCTGCGGGACCGACCCCAGCGGTCCCGCGCCACTCCATCGAAGGGAAGCTCCTATGACTCGAACTCTCCTCGCCGCGGCCGTGATTGCGGCGCTGCTCGCCGGCTGCTCCGACATTGATTCTGTAGCCGACGCCCGCGCCCCCGGAGCGCCGCTCTACGAGCCGAGCATGGGAGTGCTGCCCGTTCCGAGCGACCTGCTCTTCTCGGGCACCCTGGATCTGACCCTGAATCCACCCGTGGCCGATGCCATGGACTACACGGATCCCACGGTGGCTCTTTCGGCCCTGGCCGGATGGTCAACCACGGCCGAGTTCCGCGTCGAATTCAGCC
Source organism: Planctomycetota bacterium (assembly GCA_047639615.1). Lineage (GTDB taxonomy): Bacteria > Planctomycetota > UBA1135 > UBA1135 > CAYWNK01. The sequence continues at coordinate 4,713 of JBLIOL010000166.1, forward strand.
GCCCGATCGCTGCCTCGACCCTCGTAGCGGGCGACACCGTGCGCCTGTTTGAGGTCACCATCTCCACTGCCGTCGCACCCGTCGGCGGCCCGGTCACTGGGATCACCGGAGAGGTCACGGCCTTCACCGTCGGCCTCGGTGCCGAAGATTCGAGCGGCTCCATCCTGGTGATCAAGCCCACTGAGCCCCTACTTCCGGCCACCAGCTACATGCTCGTGCTCACAGGCGGCATAAACGACACCGAGGGCTTCCGCATGGACAAGTCCAAGGAGTTCACCCTGGCCTCGGCTCTGCTGCCCTGGTCCACCGGCACGGACCTGCGCAACCTGCAGATTCTGGTGGGCTTCATGCTCGACAACGCCGCGGGCCAAGGCATCGCGCGCGACGACGTGATTCTGGCCAACGTGTTCACCACGCAAGGCATCACCGACGTGACCGACGTGCTGCTGGGGATCAGCTCCGGTCTCGAGCAGAACATCATCAATAGCCTCTGCATGCAACTGCCATTCGGTTGCGCCGACATGACCCCGGACCCGCTCTCCACCCCGGTCCTCGGCACCACCTTCACCGCCCTCGGCAACACCGCCGCCTACGGCGGTGCAGGCCTGGCCGACGTGTTCCAAGGCGACGTGACCCTGCCCTACTACCTGACCTCGGCTGCCAACGCTTCCATGACGGCTGGCACCCAGGACACGGCACCCCTGACCGAGTTCTTCCGTTCGCGTTACGACTTCTTCCCGGGCGATCCGGAGAACAACGTCACGCGTTTCAATCCGCTCCCGGCGATCACCGGTCAAGAGACCGTGCCCGTGCTGATCACGCTACCTACGGGTATGGCACCGATGGGCGGTTGGCCCGTTGTGGTCTTCCAGCACGGCATTACGCGCGACCGCACCGACCTGTTGGCCATCGCGGATTCCTTCGCCGCTCAGGGCATGGGTGCAGTCGCCATCGACCTGCCCTTGCACGGGGTGATCGACTCTATGCTGCCGTTCTTCACGGGGCACCTGGATAGCGGCCTGCGGGAGCGCCACTTTGGCCTCGACCTGGTCAACAACAGCACCCTGGCCCCCGGTCCCGATGGCTTGGCTGACCCCTCCGGTACGCACTCCATCAACCTCACCAATCTGCTGGTGAACCGGGACAACCTGCGTCAAGGCCACGCCGACCTGCTCAACCTGATGACCCTGGTGCCCACCATCGACGCGGATGGGGATATGGCTCTGGACTTCGATCCGACCTCGGTGCACTTCGTTGGCCACTCACTCGGAGCCATCGTCGGGATCGGCGCTTTCGCGGGCTACCCCGACGCCTTCAGCAAGACCTTCGCCATGCCCGGCGGTGGCATCCCGAAGATGCTGGTCGGCTCCCCCAGCTTCGGCCCCCAGGTCATCGCGGGTTTGGCCGCGGCCGGTGTTATTCAGGGCACCCCTGAATTTGAGGCCTTCCTCTTCGTAGCCCAGACAGTCACTGACGCGGCCGATCCGTTGAACTATGCCAGTGCCTACAACAGTGCCACCCAACGGGTGCACATGATCGAGGTGGTGGGCGACGGCGCCAGCAACTTGGAGGACCAGACCATCCCGCCCACGGTTGCAGGAGCACCCCTAGCAGGGTGTGAGCCGTTGATCACGGCCATGGGCCTGCCCGGCGTCTCGGTGGATACGGGAATTGTCGCAGGCGGTGCGCGCGGGGTAGTGCGCTTCATCGAAGGCCATCACGGCTCGATCCTGACACCTGCCGGCTCGGCCGCGGCCTTCGCTGAGATGCAGACCGAGACCGCGGTCTACGCCTTCCAGTCGGGCACCCAGATCCTGATCGGGAACCCTGGCATCGTGCAGTGATCCGGGCGCGGCCCACGGTGGCCGCCGCACCGAAAGGCCGGTAGATGAGACGGGCGCGCGGGATCCCTCCCGCGCGCTCGTCCCGTGAAACAGCCGGTCTGTAGTCGGCCACTCCAGCCCCCCCGTGGTCTGTCGTTCACGGGTGAAGGGGGGGTCCCGCGCATCGCAACTCCTCAGCGTGCTGCCCGTGCCAGCCGAGGCGTCCGTCCGGGAAGAACGGCCTACCTATGTGGTATGAGCCAGAGCCCGAGCCGAGTTCACGTGATCTCCATCCCCTGCCGTGGGTTGGGAGCGTGAGGTCAAGGCCCCGACGAAAGTCGATCGAGAGAGAGAAGGCGCTGGCGTCTGTGCGACGCGCGGGAACACCCATGCACCAGTTGCCGACGAAGCCCAGGCCGTTGGCGCTGCTGGCAAGAAACTAGAACTTCGCGCAGAAGTCGCAGTCGCAGCCCGTCGGGAAGAGGCTTCCGCGCTCTTCCGAGCCGCCCAAGTCTCCCCCGCCGTAGCCCAGTTGCTCCAAGGCTGAGATGGAAGCTGCATCCAGCTGGGCGCGCTCGGAGACGCCAGCCGGCTGGGCCGAGCCCAACCACTGGATCAGTTGCCCGCGCAGGGCCCGCGCCCGGTCCGGCTCGCTCGACACCAGGTCCTCGAGCGCCCCGGGGTCCTCGGCCAGGTGGAAGAGCTCCAGCTCGTGGCGCCCGTACACCCGCGGCTTACGCAGGAGCATGGGGCTGTGCTCGCTCAGGTGCAGTACCAACATCCAACCCTCGGCTCGAATGCTGGCCGAGGCTGCTCCGGAAGCGATCGCAAAGGTGCTCTGCTCGGGCGCGGATCCCGCGCCCGCCTCCGCATAGCGCATCAGGCTCTGCCCGGGGAAGTTCACGGCCCCGAGTCCAGCTAGGTCCAAGAGGCTGCGGCCGATGTCCTGCTGGCGCACCGCGCCAGGCACAGCCAATCCCTCGGGAGAACCCGGCCAGCGCAGCAGCAGCGGCACGTGCAAGGTGTCGGGATAGAGTTCCGCATGGCTGAAGGTGATGCCATGTGCCCCGAGCGACTCCCCATGGTCCGCCGTCATGGCCACACTGCCGGCACGCACGCCGGGCAGGTCGAACAGCATGCCGAGGCAGTCGTCCAGGTAGGCGATCTCCGCGCGGTAGAGAGCACGCGTAGCTTCCAAGGTGCCCTGTTTGCCGGAGGCCAAGGCCTCTGCGAACTCAACCGGCGGCCGGTAGGGCGCATGGGCGTCGAACAGGTGCAGGAAGGCGAACACCGGCCGGCCGCGCTCGGCCTCCAGCCAGGCCTTGAGAGCGCCCACCGAGTTCGCGCCCTTCTCCGTCGTGCGCGTGGTCTCCTGGAAGCGATCGAAGCCCTGGCCGAAGCCGCTGATCGTATCGGAGAGGTGCGCCGAACTGACCACGCCGAAGGTGGCGTAGCCGCCTTCGGCAAAGGCCTCCGCCAGGGTCTGAGCGCTGCGCGAGAGGGTCGTGCCGTTGTCGACGATGCCGCTGTCGCGCGGATGCAAGCCCGTGAGCAGGGCGCTGTGACTGGGCAGGGTGATGTTCGAAGAGGACCAAGCGTCGAGGAAGCGTACGCCACGTCCAGCCAAGGCATCCAGGTTGGGCGTACGCACGTCCAAGTCACCGGAGGAGAGCCCCAGATGATCCGCCCGGTGCGTGTCCGAGGACACCAGCAGTACCACAGGCGCGGGCGACTTACTGCGCTTGCTGCTTAGCCAGCGGGCATCCCCAACCAGGGCCACGGCCGAGCGGGCGGCGAGCAACTCCACGCTCACCCGCGCCGGCCCGGAACCTAACTCGGAGAAGTCGACCTCCATGGTGTGCCACTGCCCCCGGCCCAGGCTCAACATGCGCTCCATTCGACTCCCGGCGGCGTTCTCCCCGCGCACGCGCAAGCGCGCGTTCAGGCCGCGCGGAAAGAGCTCGCGAGGAACTCCCGCGTCAAGCGCCAGGCATTGATTGGCCGCATCGGGAACCTTGACTATCAGGGGCTCGGCACTCGTGAGCGCCACCGCCCGGCGCCCATCCCCGCCGAGAAAGGCGAGCTCGGCGCCACTCGACGCTGACGGCAAACCTGCTTCCGGTCGGCCTTCGAGCAGCTCGATACTGTGCAAGAACACGAGCCCACCACCAGCTCCGACGCTGATGCGCAAGGCATCGAAATCAGCCTCGGCGCCAGCCCCAGGTAAGCGCCGAAAGACAAGCGTCTCCGGAGCCGGCGCGCCATTCTTGAGCTGGTTGTCGAGGCTCTCCTGGCGAGCCGGCCCCTCACCGGAGTCACGCCAAAGCTCCACAGACACGGCAGTCCGGTGACGCGTGAAGAGCGACACTTCGATGCCCGTCACGCCAGCCGGAATTGGCCCGGGGACATGGATCACCAAGGCAGCGTTGCCCTTCAAGCGCAGAACATCAGGCCCTTCCCCGGCATAGGGCGGCTGCATGAGCTGGGCTTCCTCAGCGCCCTCAACCTCCCAGGCTTCCTCGGATGCACCGGGAAGAATGACTTGGCGGACCGGCGCCGCTGCCGGATTGTCCGTACCAGGGTCGAGCCATTGCACACGCCCGACGAGCGGCGCAGCAGAATCAGAATCCGAGCCGCAAGCAGGCAAGGCCTGCAGGGCGATGGCGAGGATTAGCCCGCGGACCGCAAGTCCGGGCCGGGCGCGTCTCTGAGCTCGCTGGCGGATCCGCATTTGGATGTTGTATCCGATGCCTGAGCGGAAAGCGGGATGTTAAATACATCGCTCGAGCCGCCCTCGGAGCCAAGGCTCCAGGTTGTCATGAAGGCCGGGCCCTCGCCCTCCGGCAGCAGTTCCAGGGAGATCAAACGCGCCTCGGAAGCATCCTGCGGAGCGGCCACAGCGCGTTCCAGGGACGCACGCAGCGGGCCATCCAAATCACCCACGGCGTGCCGCAGGAACTGAAAACGCTCGCGCTGTTCCTCGCTGGGCCCCTTCGGCCCTGCTTCGATGCTGATGGGCAGCAGCCCGGGATGGTTCTCAAGCACCACCGAACCCCACCAGAGTCCGCCCTCGCGCCGTTCGAGCGATCCAAAGCACGGGTCACTGAGCTTCGAGTGAACACGGTTCCGACGATCCTCGCGCAGCCTTGCAGCGGCCCAACCACTACACAGGACGATGGTCAGTCCGGTGAAGGCTCCATCCCACGTGAGGGTGGAATTCGCAGACATGAGCGAAGCCAAAGGAGCCGCAATCAGCGCCGCCGGCAGCAGGGGCGCCAGCAAGTAGCGAGTGAGGAGGTGGAACATGCAGGTGATTGCATCGACCGCCATGGCCCGGCGGCTTGAGCCCGGCCACTAGGAGGCTCCTTAGCCCCTCAGCAGTGGGCCCCATGCTTGTTCCCAGGCCAGGGGCGCTACCATGCAGGCATGAGCGTCCCGCACAGCATCTCCTCTAGCGAGCATCCCCTACGCGTCCCCACGGAGCACCTTCGCTGGTCCTGCGATCCCGCCAGCCTGGGGTTCGAAACGACCCTCGAGGTGGAGCCCCTCCACGGCGTGGTCGGCCAGGATGATGCGGTCGAGGCCCTGCGCTACGGCCTGGAGGTGCACGCCCCCGGTCAGAACGTCTTCGTTCGCGGTCTGACAGGCACCGGTCGGCTCTCCTTGGTCAAGCGCCTGCTCGAGGACATCCAACCCAGCTGCCCGGTGGCCCAGGACCGTTGCTACGTGCGCAACTTCACCAGCCCCGACCGACCGCGCCTGGTGAGCCTACCCCGCGGCCGCGGGCGCAGCTTCAAGCAACGTATCGAAGTCCTGGCGGACTACATCCAAGCGGAGCTCGTACCGGCGCTCTCCTCCGACCGCATCCAAGCAGCGCGCGATGCCATACAGAACACCACGCGCGAGGAAATCCAAGCCAAGAGCAAGGGCTTCGAAAAGGAACTCGGCGAGGCCGACCTGACCATGGTCAGCATTCGTCAAGGCGAACAGACCAGCACCGCGATCCTACCGTTGATCGACGGCCAAGCCGTACAGCCGGAACAGTTCGAAGCGCTGCTCGCGGAGGGCAAGGTCGAACAGGCCTATGCGGACAAGGTGCGCGCCTCCTTGGACGGATTCGCTGAACGCTTCAACGCCCTGAACGAGTACCTGCACAAACTCCAGGAGGAGCAACGCATCAACCTGCGCGATCTCTACGAGACCGAAGCAAGGCGCCTACTGGACATCGAGCTGGGCGAGATCGAAGCCACCTACCCGTCCGTTTCGGTGCGCACCTTTCTAGCCGAGATCATCGAAGATGTGGTCGGCAGTCGACTCGCTGCGCTGCAGGAGGGCTCGGTCAAAGCCCGCGAGCTGTACTCGGTCAACCTACTCGTGTCGCGCGAATCCGAGGGCTGCCCGGTGATCGTCGAGAACACGCCAACCCTGCAGAATTTGCTCGGCACCATCGACCGCAGCGTGCAACCGGGAGGCATCGCAATTTCCGATCACACGATGATCGCTGCCGGTTCCCTGCTACGCGCGGAGGGCGGGTTCTTAATTCTCGACGCACGCGATCTCTTGAGTGAAAACGGCGCATGGAAGGTACTCGTACGCACCCTGCGCACGGGCCGCTTGGAGATCGTGCCGCATGATATGGGCGCTTTTGGCGGTGCTTCGAACCTCAAGCCAGAACCCATCGAGATCAACGTCAAGATTGTCCTAATCGGCGATCCGCAGCTCTACTACGCGCTCGATGGCAAGGACTCCGACTTCCCCAACTTGTTCAAAGTGCTCGCGGATTTCGAGACCGAAATCCCGCGCGATGAGGCCGGCGAAAAATCCTACGCGGGCCTCCTGGCAGGCCTAGCGCAACGCGAAGGCTTGCCCCCCTTTAGCGCCGCAGCGGCCGCGGTCTTGCTCGAGCATGGCGCCCGCATCGCCGGTCGGAGCGACCGCCTAACCATGCGCTTCGGACGCCTCTCCGACATCGCGCGTGAAGCGGCCTTCCTCACCACGCACCGTGATGCGGGCGCTGCCCAAGTCAGCGGCGAGCACGTCAAGGCAGCCATCCGCCGCAGCCGCGAGCGCGCCGATCGCCCCTCGCGCCGCTTCCGCAGCAACATCGCCGACGGCACCATTCGCATCGAGACCGACGGCAGCTGCGTAGGGCAAGTGAACGGCTTGGCGGTCATGTCCGCTGGACCGCTCACCTTCGGCTTTCCCGCGCGCATCACCGCCAGTGCCGGCGCTGGCAGC
>JBLIOL010000167.1:0-11751 GCA_047639615.1 Planctomycetota bacterium
ACTCAACCTCGCTACCCAGATCAATCTCATTGAACTGGCGGGACCCGAGGGAGACGGGCTCACCCTGCGGCCCGGTGCCCGGCACGCCAAACCACATGCCCACCCGCACAACTCCCGGCAAGCTCCCTATGGCCTCACGCAACATGACGCGATGCTCTTCCAAGTGCTCGCGCAGGTCAATCACACCCAAGTCCACCCGTCCAGCCTGATCGATCTCGGGCAAGTCCTCCGCTTCAAGCAAGCGCACATCGCGCTCAATCCCCGCCCGCACCCGCACCAAAGCCAAGCTGTCTTGATAGGTGTGAGAGAAGTGCCCGCGCTCATCAAAGAGCACCCACACCACGCGCTCCTCGCCCGCTGAATCCCGGGCCGTCACGAGGATCTCCATCCCCCGACTTCCACTCCCCTCCGGCAAGAGCAATTGCCCCACTAGGGTGCGATCGACCGGCGCACCGGGCTGCTCCATTGCTGAATCCCCCGACTGCGCATAGCAACCAACGCTGACGAGGAGTAGGGCGAAAGTTGTTGATGCGAGTGGACTCATGGGATGGGGCAATCGAGGCTGACCGGGGAAGGCCGCAGAAGCCCAAGGGCTTGCGTAACGACAGACCCCTAGGAACTCAACGCGCGGAGGCCAAGAATGTGAGCGCGAATGGCAGCTAGGAGCGTGTCGCGCATAGCCGAGTTTGCGAGGCATGCGCCATTTTTCGCGAGGCAAGGCGCGCCAAGACCCTCGTAACCGTAGCTACTTGGGGGGTGGTGCAACGCAGCATCGCGGAAAAGGGCGCGTGGCTCGCGAAGTTGGCTATGTGCGACACGCTCCTAGGCACTACCCTACTACGCTAGCCATGGACTCCACTTTCGGCATCCCCAACGAGAAGCTCGAGTCCTTCCTGCGTGAGGGCGCTGAGGCTTGGCGCGATTTCTTGCAGGGGCGCGGGAAGTTGTTTCATGCGTTCATTCCTGCCGATGCCATGGGCGCAGTGGAGGCCTTGGCGCCGCTGCGGAATGAGTGCCATTCCTTCTTGGAGCTCGGATCGGGTCTCGGACTGATCACGATCCTGGCGGATTTCCTCGGGTACGAGGCCTACGGGATCGAGGTGGTGCCGGAGCTCTTTGAGACCTCCCTGAGGCTGGCCGAGGACTACGGCTCGCGGGCGACCTTCGTGGAGGGCAGCTTTGTGCCCAGCGAGTATCGCGACGAAGTGGATCTGTTGGACGCGGACTTCCACACCCAGGTAGAGGGCGAGGACGGCTACGAGGAGCTAGGAATGGACCTCTCCGACTTCGACCTGGTCTATGGCTACCCCTGGCCCGGCGAAGAGGAGTGGATGGAGGAGCTGGTGCGGCGCAATGCTGGGCCTAGGACGCGCTACCTCCGATATAGCGTTTCGGACGGCTACGAATTGGTCGAATGGTAGGGCTGGGTGGCCCGATCGGGTCGCCTTCAACAGAGACCGTACAGGGCGAGGAACCCAGGTTGCGGGCCCTGAACTAGAATGACGCTTCGAGCCCAAAGCGGGCTCGGCGCTCCTCCCAGCTAGTCCCCCACTGGCGGTGCCTCCAATCCCGGCGCCGCACACCTTCCATGCGTGCTCTGCCCATCGTGCGACTCCGTCCCGTCGCCACCCTGGCTCTTGGTCTGTTGCTCCCCTTCCTCGCCACCAATGCGGTGGCCCAGAAGAAGGAGAAGCCGCGTCTGAAACCGGCCCAAGGCAGCTTGCCCCTGGACTGGGCCAGCAGCCTCAAGTGGCGCTCGATCGGCCCCGCCAACATGGGCGGTCGCGTGACGGATGTGGCGGCCCACCCGACCGACACCAGCACCTACTGGATCGGCACCGCGGGCGCGGGCGTGCTCAAGACTTCGAACAACGGTGTGCAGTACCAGCACCAGTTCACCTCGGAAGGCTCAAGCTCCATCGGCGCCATCGGCGTGGCACCCTCGAACCCCGACGTCGTGTATGTGGGCACCGGCGAATCCAACCCGCGCAACTCCGTCTCCTGGGGCGACGGCGTCTACAAGAGTGTGGACGGCGGCGACACTTGGAAGCACATCGGATTGGACGAGAGCTTCCAGATCGGCGCCATCGTCGTGCACCCGGAAGACGAGAACACTGTCTACGTGGCGGCCCTTGGTCGCCTGTGGGGACCGAGCGATCAGCGCGGGCTCTACAAGAGCACCAACGGCGGCGATGATTGGGAGCGCATCCTCTTCGTTGATGACATGACCGGGGCTGGGGACGTGACCCTGCACCCCACCAATCCCGACGTGATCATCGCTGCCACCTACGAGCGCCAGCGTGACATGTACGACTCCAACGACCCCGCCAAGAAGTGGGGCGCGGGCAGTGGGCTTTGGCGCAGCACGGACGGCGGCGCTAGCTTCGAACGCCTGCAAGCCGGCGACGGACCTGGGACGGGTCTGCCGGACGCCAAGCTTGGCCGCATCGGCATCAACTGGGCCGCATCGGAAGAGAACACGGTCTTCGCCATCGTCGAGACCGAGCACATCACCCAGGAGCGCGCCGACTCGGCCTTCTTCGGTATCACCACCGCGGACGCAGGCCTGGGCGTATTGATCACCGAAGTCACCGAGGACAGCCCCGCTGCGGAAGCAGGCCTCTTGAAGGACGACGTGCTGCTGCGCATGGGCGAGCGCACCATCGTCGACGGCGACGACTTCACCGAGCAGCTGCGCTTCAGTGCCCGTGGCCAAGTGGTCAGCATCGAAGTCATCCGAGCAGGCGAGCCTGTCACCGTGGACATGACCCTGGCGGCCCCCCCGGAGCCTGAAGAGGACCAAGTCCAAACCGACGAGCTGGGTTACCCCCGTGCCGGCCCCTTCTCCATCGGCCTCGGCGGTCAACGCGCCAACCAGCAGGACCTGCAAGGTCCCGAGGGCAACAACTTCGGCGGCGTCTACCGCTCCGATGACGGCGGCAGCACCTGGGCGCGCATCAACAGCCTCAACCCGCGCCCCATGTACTACAGCCAGATCCGCGTCGACCCGAGCGACGTGAACAAGATCTTCGTGCTGGGTACGCGCCTCTATCGCTCCTTCGACGCGGGCGTGAGCTTCGAGGCCGACGGTCACGACGGCCGCGTACACGTGGACCACCACGCGCTCTGGATCGACCCCAAGGACGGGCGCCACATGATCCTCGGCAACGACGGCGGCATCTACGTCACCTGGGACACCATGGAAAACTGGGACCACCACAACCACGTGGCCATGGGTCAGTTCTACAACGTCGGCACGGACTACACCCGAGACTACATGGTCTACGGCGGCCTGCAGGACAACGGTTCCTGGGGCGGCCCGAACCGGACGTCGAACGGCGGCGCCACCAACGGCGACTGGTTCAACGTGGGCGGTGGCGATGGCTTCGTGACGCTGGTGGACAAGAACGATCCCGAGCTGATCTACTCCGAGAGTCAAAACGGCGGCATGGGTCGCCGACACCTAGGCACCGGCGAGCGTGGCTTCATGCGCCCGCGCGCACCCAAGGACGAGACCTATCGTTGGAACTGGAACACGCCTTTCATCCTCTCGGCGCACAACCCCAAGATCCATTACTCCGCCGGCAGCCATGTCTTCCGCAGCCTGGATCGCGGCAACGCCCAACGCGCCATCTCGCCCAAGCTGAGCCACACGGAGCGCGGCAGCGCCACCTCCCTGGCTGAGTCCCCCAGCGACGAGCAGCGCCTCTACGTGGGCATGGACGACGGCTCCCTGTGGACCACTGGCGACGGCGGTGTGACCTGGGTTGACCTGTGGACTCTGAACGGCGCTGAGGAAGTGGCGCCCGTGGAGGTCGAGCTGGAAGCAGCGGACATCGCCGCCAGCGACGAAACTCCCAAGGCCCAAGAGGTCGCCATCAGCTTCGATGACCCCATCACTGGTCACTGGGATGCCAAGGCCGAAGGCGCCGGTATCGAAGGTGACGATCAAGGCAAATTCACCCTAGAACTCGTACTCGGCAAAGAGGGCAAGATCAGCGGCAGCCTCGACAGCCAGGTCGGAGCGGGCGAGCTCCGCGAAGGGCGCTATGACGACAGCACAGGCAAGCTCTCCTTCGCCTTCGTAGGCCAGGACACACGCCTCGACTTCACCGGCAATCTGAACGAGGACGACAAGGGTGTCTCTCACATCGACGGCGAGATCGTCGGTGCTGGCGGTGCCTTCCGCTTCGACTTCAGCGCCCGTCGCACGCCCTCCGATGGCCCGCAGGAAACCGTGCTGGCCGCGTTGAGCGAGGTGAGCGATGCGAGCGATGCGAGCGAGGCTCCGGAGTCCGACGAGACCGAGGCTGCCCCCGAGGACAAGGAGCCCGCCAAGCACATCAAAGACACCATCGACCAGCTCATGCCCGGTCGCCGTTATGTGAGCCAACTGGTCGCTTCGCGCCACAAGCGCGATCGCGTCTACGCAACCTTCGACGGACACCGCTCCGACGACGGCGCGCCCTACGTCTTCGTCTCCGAAGACGCCGGCCAGACCTGGACCGATCTGCGAGGCAACTTGCCGGACCACGCTGGTTCCGTGCGCGCACTAGCTGAGGACTCGAAGAACAAGCAGGTGCTCTTCCTCGGCGCTGAGTTCGGCTGCTACCTGTCCATCGACATGGGCCAGAGCTGGACGCGCATCAACGGCGATCAGCTCCCGACCGTTCCGGTCCACGACTTCAGCCTGCAGGAGGCCGCCGATGAACTGGTGGTCGGTACCCACGGCCGCTCAATCTGGGTGCTCGAGTTGGGCCCCATCCGTGAGCTGACCGAGGAGGTCACCGACGCGGACGCGCACCTCTTCAGCCCCAGCCCGGCGGTCCAGTGGCGCAGCGAACCGAGCCCCGGCTCCACCGGTAGCCGAGCCTTCCAAGCTGAGAACCCCACCAACGGTGCGGTCATCTACTACTCTCTCGACAAGAAGGCCCGCGAGGTTTCCCTGACGATCGAGAACGCCGACGGCACGGTCATGCGCACCCTCGACGCCAGCGGCGAGAAGGGTCTGCACCGCGTGGTCTGGGACCTGCGAGCTTCCAGGCCGACCAGTACCAGCAGCAGCAGTAGCGGCCGGCGCCGGTTCCGCGGCGGCCGACGTGCTACCCCCGGCACCTACAGAGTGGTGCTTGAAGTGCACGGCGAACGCTACACCCAGGACGTGGAGGTGCGTATCGACCCGGGCCACCCCGATCCCATCTGGATCACCAACGAAGAAGCGGCCGAGGAGCTAGAGGCCCTACTGAACGAGGGCGACGAGTAGTCCCTCCCGTTCCATATCAACTGTCCGCATCCCGCCGCCCCCCCACCGAGCTCGCACCGTGAATCTACTACTCCTCTCGCTCTCGCTACTGGGCGCCCAAGACGCCGGCCAGTCCTCAGCACCCGTGCTGAAGACCTCCGCGACCACTATCGAGGTCACCGCCGCCGGTGCCAGCGAGCACGTGGTCTATGGCAGCCAGTTGGCTGGACCGAGTACCCACCAAGCGCTGACCACCGCGGGCAACCTGTGGACCCACACGGACGGCGGCGCGGCCTGGATCGCGCGGGATGTGTCCATCGGAAACCTCGGTACGCAGGTCTTCGCTGAGTACGACCTCAACAACGAGGCAGCCGAGGTGCTCTCCGCGTTCGACGTGGATCCCGCGACGCCTATCTGGACCGATGTGAGTCCCCTGGGCACCGAATTCCGCAACGTGGCCTCGGCCGCGGACGTGGACGTGCATGTGGCCGCGAATCAGACCATCGTTGGCTCGATTCAAACGCGCGAAGTGACGGTGCGTAAGTTCCGCTCACGGCGCGCCAACCCGGACTGGACCTACACCTTCACCCCGTTGATCAACGGCGCGGGCAAGGTGGCCATCTCCGACGACGGAAGCACCATCGTCGCAGCGATCATCAACACCAACACGAGCAGTGTTGAGATTGCCGTGCTGAACCCGAACAACGGAAACCTGCTCAGCTACACCGTGCTCCCGCCGGCCGGCAACGGCCTGCGCGGCTTCGATCTGTCCGAGGATGGCTCGACCCTCTACTTCTCCCAGGGAGTCGTGGCCAACCTCTTCGACATCGCCACCCAGACGATCGTCTTCTCCCAAAACATCGGCGCCGGCTTCGATAGCCACGCCATCTCGGGCGACGGTTCGGTCTTCGCCTTCGGCAACTTCAACAGCATGCGCGTCTGGGCCTTCGACGGCAGCACCTACGTCAACACCCAGACCCACACCCTCAGCGGCCAGGTGTACTGCGCGCAGATCGACATCTCCGCCGACTCCTCCACCCTCGCCTACGCCTGGTACTACTACAACCCGGGCCTGAACGTCCGCATCGACGCCATGGACGTGGCCACCGGTGCAGCGCTCATGACCGAAACCATCAACGGGCAAGGCGGGTTCCAAAACCTGCCCGTAGATGTCTCCATGAACGCGGACGGTTCACGCTTCGCCGTGGGCCTCTGGGGCGACGCGGGTACGGTCGATGAAGTGCGCGTGTATTCGAGCAGCCAAAGCGCGCCCACCCAGACCCTCAACCTGCCAGGCTCGGTCTTCGACCTCGACATGTCCGCCGACGGGCAGCGCGTTGCAGTCGGCAGCAAGTCCGTGCACGCCAACACCAACGGCAACGGCGGCCAGGTGAACCTGCTGGACGCCGGCGGCGAGGACCTGACCATGCTCGGTTCGCCCCGTATCGGTACCACGCCGTCGGTGATCTCCTCCGGGCCCATTAGTAACTTCGCCCTGCTGATCACCTCGCCCCTGCCCCAATCGCCCCCGCTCTTCATCCCCGGCGCAGGCACTCTGTATGTCCACCGCCAGACCCTGAGCTTCATGAACGCGGGGATTTCCGACAACAATGGCACCCTCGTCACCGCGTACCCCATCGCCGCGGACCCCCTGCTGATCGGTACCAACGTGTACATGCAAGCGATCTACCTCAATCCGCGCGTGCTGACTGCCGACTACTTGAAGATCACGATCCTGCCGTAGTCACCCAGATAAGTGTGTGGCGCAGGTAAGATTGGGGTCTCTCTACCCTCGACCCTACCTACGCCTCCATGTTCACCCTCGCCTCGCTGCTAGTCCTGGCCCTCCCGGCCGTCGGCACAATCCAGCCAGCGCCCAGCGCCAGCCTGCGGGTTGACGACTACGCCGACGCCCTCGCCGAGACCAACTCGATCCTGGTCACGGCCCTGGACGCTCACGCAAAGTGGTGCCAAAAGAACAAGGCCTACCGCGAACGGGACCTGGCCTATGGGCGCGTCCTGGAGCACTCGCCGGACCACAAGCTGGGGCGCAAGATGCTCGGCTACACCTTCGACAAGAAGGCGGACGAGTGGGTTCGCAAGCGCAAGTACCGCGAGCCGAAGAACTCGAAGGCTGAACTCGCCCGCGAAGCTCGCGAGCTGCTTACAGCCATCGATGCGGAGCACCTGGGGCGGCTCATGAGCTTCCTCAACGGCAAGTATGGTGGGAGCCAGCGCCAACACGCGGAGTTGCTCAAGCAGTTGCTGGAGGTGAACCCCGATAACGAGGACCTGCGCCAGCGCAACGGCCAGGTGCGCGCCGAGAAGCAGGGTGAGACTGTCTGGGTCCTGAAGGAGAGCGCGCTCGCCCTAGAGAAACGCCGCACCCAGCGCGAACTGCGTAAGACCCTGAAAGCCGACTGGCAAAGGCCCGAGGATAACGAGGGCCCAACCACCGGCGACTACGACCTAGACTGGCCCTACGCGGGATCCACAGACAGGGTTCAGGTCTATGGCAACGCCTCCAAGTCGGAGACCATGCGCGCCTTAGAGGTCTGCCACAACCTCTGGGATTACACGAGGGACATCTTCCAGCACGAGATGGTGCCCTCCCTTAACATCTACATGATCGAGGGCAGTTCGCGCCGCAACGAGATTCTAGAGGAGGCCTACGGCGATCAACCGGACCGCCTGGCGAGGCTCAAGAAGGTAGCTGGTATGCGCACTGGCAGCTCGATCTTCTCCTACGCGCGTCACTCCGCGGGCCGCATCGATGGTGCCTGCCGCCAGACCCTGGCCGGCTTGCTTGGCAGCCGTTTCGGGATCAACTCAAGGCATGGCTGGGTGACCGAGGGCTTCGGCATGTACTTGACCGATCGCTTGCTGCACACGCGCCTGACCTACTTCATCCGCCAGACGGAGTACGTGAACAACAACGACAAGGATCGGGACCGCGACATGCGCCGGGACGACGCGAACTGGTTGTCTATGGCCAAGCGCCTGCTCGGCGGCAAGAGCAAGCCCAACATCGCCATCGGCCTGGGCCGCGACGTGAACAATCTCTCCTCCAAGGACCTGCTCGTGAGCTTCGCTCTGGCAGCCTTCCTAATGGAGGGCCACCCGGCCGAGGTCACCGTCAAGGTCCTCGAACGCGTCGGCAAGGGCGACAACTCGGCCCTGGTCCTGGAAGAGGTGCTCGGCTACGACATCCACACCCTGGGTGAACGCCTGCACCAGTGGCTGACGGAGATTCTGTAGAGGTCTCACTGCCAGGGAATAGAGGTCGGACTCACCAGTCCGTTACTCGGGCGTAGGCCGGGGATAGCCCCCCAGCTTGCGCCCGCGCCTTTAGTATTGGATGCGCTACTCCAGCGCGGCACGGTCCGCGCTTCCCGCTCCCCCCTGGATTGCTTGCTATGCGGTTGATTCCCGCGCTCGCGCTCGTCCTCGCCGCCCTCCCCACCGGGAGCCTCGCCGCCCTCCCCACCGGGAGCCTCGCGGCCAGGCCCGCCACCTACCTGCAGGAGGGCACGAATCCGGCCAAGCAGGTCGAGAGCTACAAGCGCTACCTCGCCCGCAAGCCCTACCACGACTGGGCCTTCGACAAGCTGATCGAAGCGGCGGTGGCCATGAACGGGCTGCCCGACTTGGTGCGCGAGTTCGAAGCCAAACTGGAGACCCCGAGCGTCTCCCTGGCCGACCGGGTGGTGCTCGCGCGCCTGTACGCGCGCACGGAACGCGAGGCAGAGGCCCTCGAAGCACTCAGCGCACTTGAGGAGCGCGACGTGGCTCTGCTAGAACTGATCGGCACCCTGGAGCTCAAGCGCGGGGAGACTGGGGCAGCCATGGCAGCCCTGGACGAAGCGGCCGGCATGACCCAAGACCGCAAGCAGCTGGAGTCGATCCACTCCAAGCGCGGCCAGGCCTACCTCTCCGCCGGCGAGCGCGACAAGGCCTACGGGGCCTTCAAGGCCCTGGCCGAGCTGGAGCCCGAGAACTTCCACCTGCGACTCGAGTCCGCCACCGAGCTGGCCTACCACGGCCTGCACCGCGAGGCCCTGATCGAATTCACCGTGGCCGAGGAGCTGGCCGACACGGACACGGCCAAGCGCTGCAAGGTCATGAGCGAGATGGGTCGCTTGCAGGAACGCTTGCAAGAGATCGAGGAAGCGCTCGCCACCTACGATCGTGCCATTGGGCTCATGAGCCGCGGCAACTGGCTCAAGCGCGACCTAATGAACCGCGTGGTAGCCATCCACCGCCGCACGGGCACCCTCGAAGAGATGGTCGCCTCCGCACGCGCCGCCGCTAGCGAGCACGCCCGCGACCTGGACGCCGTGGAATTTTTGGCAACCTCCCTCGAAGAAGTGCAGCGCTTCGACGAGGCCGCCGAAGTACTCGCCGGCGCCACCGCCGACTTCCCCAGCGACCTCTCGCTCTCGCGCCATCGCATCGAAGTGCTGAAACGCACGGAAGACACCGACGGTGTCATCGCCGAGTACCAGCGCATCCTTGCGGAGCAACCGGAAGAGCTCGATCTCTACATGGATCTGGGCCGCGTACTGGCTTCCGAAGGACGCTTCGATGCGGCCAAGCGCCAGTGGAATCGCACCCTCGAAAAACGCCTCACGGACCCCGGCCTATGCATACGCCTGGCCACCTTCTACGCGCTCTACGACCAGATCGACGACGCCGTGGGCATGTACGAGAAAGCCATCGCACTCGAGCCCTCAGAACTGCGCCATTATGGCGATTTAAGCTCATTATTAACCGTTCGCGGCCGTTTGGACGACGTGCCTGCAGTGCTCGAACGGGCCGCCAGTGCCGCTGCTGGCAGCGCGCCGCGCCTGGAAGAGTTGGCCGGATTATGGGCCCAATTCGGTGATCACGGCCGCGCACGCGAAGCCGTAGAAGCTGCGCTGGAGCTAGACGCCGGCAACCCCAAACTACTGGGCCGCCTGGCAGATTTGCTCATACGCGAAGGCAACGTCGAGCGCGCCAGCGATGTGTTGCACCAGGTAGTCAACAACGCCAAGGAAGCGGGCCTGCGCACCAGTGCCGTGGACCGTCTAGTGCGCCTCTACCGACAATCGGATCGTCTCGAGGAACTGGCCCTGCGCGAGCAAGCGGACGTGGACGCCGGCAGCACCGAGCGCGCGCCCTATCTCGTGCTGGCCAAGATGTACGTCAGCCGCCGCGACCCGGATCAAGCTATCCGCCTCTACGAACGACTACTGGAAATCGACGCGGACCAGGAAGACCCGCGTAGAGCGCTGGCACGCCTCTATGAGGAACGCGGCGATCAGCAGCTGGCACTGGACCAGTACGCTGCCCTGATCGAGCGCCAACCCCAAGCACGCCGGCGCTACCTCAAGGAGGTCGCCAAGATCCACCTCAACCTGCTCAACCAGGACGAGGCCTTCGCCTGCTACGACGAGATCCTGGGCAGTGCCCCTGACAACCCGGCCGCCTTCAAGGAGGTCGCCGACGCCTACAAGCGTCTTGGTCTCTGGGACAAGGTCATCGAGTGCATGCAACAGGCCGTGCGCCTCAAGCCGGACGACGGCCGCCTGCGCATGGACTTGGCCGACGCCTACCGCCAGCGCGGCGAGTGGGACAAGGCTCGTGAGCACGTGCTCGAAGCCGTGGCCTCGCGCGAGGAGAGCGTCGAGAAGCGCGCGCGCAAGGGCTACTACTTGCTACTCAGCGAGGGCGGCCGTCTCGACCGCGAGATCGAGAGCCTGCGGGCGCGCGTCGAGGAGAACCCCTACGACCTCGAAGCGCCCCTGGCCCTGACCGACATCTACCAGCGCGAGTTGGAATATGAACTGGCCATCGAGATCCTGGATGGCCTGATCATCCTGCAGCCGCGCGAAGCAGCGCTGCTGCGCCAACGGGCGAAGCTCTACGTGCTCATGGAGCGCTTCGGTGAGGCCATCACCGACTTCGAGACCCTCTGGAAGCTGCCCAAGGCCGACCACCAGACGCTCTCCACCGACATCGCCGCGGCCTGCCTGGAATCGGGCGACCTGGAGCGCGCCAAGCAGCTCATGGCGGGTGTACATGACCTGCGCAAGGTGGCGCGTCTGTACAAGAAGCACGACCTGCCTGAGGAAGCGGTCAAGGTGCTCGAGAAGGGCGTAGCCGGCGGCGCGGGCGTCGGTCGCATGATGCTGCAGCTGGCGCAGATCCAGGAGGACATCGGCGACCGTGGCTCCGCGGCCGGGACCCTCGAACGCATGCTGGCCCTGCAAGGTGATTCCTGGAAGGTGCTGATCCGCCTCGGCGACCTCTACCACGAGCTCGGCCGCAAGCCCGAGTCCCTCGACATCGGCCACCGGCTCTTCAGCATGGTGCGCGTGGACGAGCCCGACGAGAACGAGCCGGATAAGGAAGACGAGGAAGAGGACGAGAACAAGAGTCCTTGGTCCTCCTCATACCGCAGCTATTGGCAGCAGGCCGGCAACCAGCGTTACGGCGAGCGCCTGGGCCAGATCAAGCAGTACTTC
>JBLIOL010000168.1:0-11686 GCA_047639615.1 Planctomycetota bacterium
CCGAGCTCGGAGCTCCAGTTGTCGTGGGTGCGGCGCAGGTCGATGTTCTCGGTGGCTTCGCCGCCGGCGGTGAGTTGCTCGTGGGCTTCGTCGATGCGGAAGCGAGCTTCTTTGCGCTCTTCCGGTGCGAGTACGCGGCAGATCGCGCGCTGGAGCACGAGGTTGGTCACCACTAGGGTCCTGATCGCATGCACGGACCTGGCCGGCTCCACCAGACTGAAGGTCTCGACCCACTCTTCGATCTCGGCGCGGGTGATCGGCTCGCCCTCCACCAGGAAGACCGTGTCGGAGGGCAGGCCCTCGGGCAGGGGCACGGGGTCGCCAGGGTTGGGTGCGGGGCCGGGGTGCTCGTTGCCGGCCGGGGCGCAGGCCCCCAGGGCCAAGAATATGGCGCCCAAGGCCCAGGAATGGCGCTTAGGGGTAATGGGGAGCTGCATGGGCATGAATAGCGACCTCGGTCGGCCTCGTTACGCCCCCTGGGGCTGATCGAAACGTTCTATGAACGACAGGGCCCGGCGGCTGAGGAATTCGTAGACCTGGCCGATGCGATCGGCGAGCAGGGTTAGGTCGCCGCCCGTGTCGACGGGGCCGAAGGTGGCCTGGGCCTCGAGGAAGAGTGAGCGCGGGTCGGCGCTGTAGGATTCCACGCGCAGGGCGAACATCACGGCGCCGGCGTCGCCAGCGGGGGAGGCGTCACCGGGGAAGGTGAAGCGCAGGCCGTAGAGCTGGGGGTTGCTTCCGAAGACGTCCAGCTCGTCGCCGAAGCGCAGCAGGCCGTGGCGTAGGAAGGCGCGTGCGTCCTTGTGATGGCGCGGGTTGACCAGGCTGCGCACGGTCACTTGCTGGCCAGCGAAAACGCCCAATTCACGGGCCTTTGCCACGGATCCGGCCAAGCGCATGACGCGCGAGGCGAAGGCTTCCACGGTCAGGGGCGAGTGCTCCTCGCGGAATTGGATGCGGTCGCCGAGGAAGGTTGCCTGGGAGACGGAGCCCGGCTGGCTGCCGGGATTGGCCAGGATTGGGCCCATGGGGGTCACGGCGAAGCTGGAGTAGTCCGGCTCGCCTCCCTCAAACATGGCGTTGTGGAGCTTCTGGATGGGCCTGGGGTCGGGCGCGGTGGGAGGGTGGAGCAGCTCGGTGAGGAGCGCGATGGTGCGGGGCGAGTAGTCCATGGTGATCGGGGCTGAATAGGATAGGGCCAAGGAGGCGATCCGTCCCCCCCTGCTCCAGAGCCTTCAGATGGCTGCTTGTGGGATTGCCCCTGGTCTTGGTGGCCCGTTTTCGGGATTTCACTCATTGCGGCGAATCTGCTCCGTAAGCTCCCGGACCCCCAGGCTCGATCCATTAAGCAGCCCTGCGGGCCGTTCGCTTGTCACGCATCAGGACCATGAAGACCATCATCTCCGCATTCCTTCTCACTTTGCTCCCGGCAGCTCCGCTGCTGGCCTCCGCCCCGATTCAGGAGCCCGGCGTCAGCGTCGAGCCCGCTGATGACGGAAAATCGGTGTTCGGCGAGCCGCTGTACGTCAACGGCACGCGCATCACCGACATGGAGATCAAGCGCTTCCTCTGCTACGGCAAGGGTCGCAATGCCCTGGAGGCGCGCCGCTTGGCGACCCTCATGCAGCAGGAGTGGGAGCTGCGCGAGTACGAGTACGGCGAGGAACTGCTCTCGGACACCTACGACGGGCGTGCCTCGGATGAGCTGTCCGAAGGCGAGCAGCAGGAGCTCAAGGCGGCCGTGGCCGCCAAAATGGCTCACTTTCAGTACAGCAAGGAGGAGTACGACGCTCGCCTGAAGAAGGAAGAGAAGAGCTTCTACGAGCGCTACCCCACCTTGGATCTCGACACCGAGATCGCCCGTGCCTACCAGAGCTCGGATTGGTATCGGGAGCAGGTGCGTCAGACCCTGCAGTTCGACGACCTATTCTTCAAAGGCCCGGCCGAGGAGTGGCCCCCGATTACGGTCGAGTCCATCCACGCTGGTTCGCCCAACTTCGACTTGGTGGAGGACTACGCCAAGAACGACGTGCTGCGCATCGAGTACTGGCACAAACAACGCGCCCTGACCGAGACTTCGCTATTGGCTGAAAAGTTCAATGGCAGCGCTCTCGACTCCCTCGGCACCGAAGAGCGGGCTCGACTCAAGGGTATGGTCGACGAAGTGCACGGCCTATTCCAGCCGCGCGAGGACGAGATGATGATGGGGCTCCTCCGGGACTTCGTCATGGCAGCCCTGGACAACCTGGTGGACATCACCACGTCCATGGACGGCTTGCCCGCGGACATCCTGATGACCGTGGAGGGCGGCGGCTTCAAGGCTGACCTGCTCACCGAAGACGTCTATCAGGAGATGTCCCACGCGTTCACCGCTCACGACGTGCAGGAGGCCAAGAACTGTTTGGCCTTGCTGGCGGCATCCCGCGACGCACTGGTGGCCAAGGGCGTTCTGCTCTCCGATGAGGAGTTCAAGGCGAAGTTCAGCAAGATGACGGACGATCTCAAGGGCACCATGTTCCAGATCGAGTTCCTGGCATTGCAGGGACACCTGTTCCCGTCGGTCGAGGCTTACTACGACCACATGCTCCTGATGGAGTCCTACCGGGCCGTCATCGCTGAGGATCTCACGATCAACGCCGATGGCAGCATGTCGGCTGCGCTGCAGGGTCACATGCCCGTCGCCAACGGCATCATGGGGCTAGCTAAGTCCCAGGCCGAAGTGATGCTGCTCTCCGCTTTCGACTACCCCAACAATCAGTGGGCCGAAGGCGGCTGGGACTCGGCTCTCAACCGCGCCCTGGACATGCGCTCCCAGGTCGACGACTACCTCGACAAGTTGGCTGCTCAGGCTGACGAGCGACTCAAGGCCGCCGCCTCCGGCGAGAACTACAGCCCGGACGAAGTGCTCAAGCCCTTCGACCAGTGGTGGGGCGAGCTGCTCGACCTGAACTCCGACTACTGGGATCCGCCCTTGCCCGTCACCGGCAAAATGCCCCCGGCGATCGGTCTCAAGAACCGCGGCCGTTTCCAGAGTGCGCTCATGACGCGCAACGACATGAAGCGCGCCATCGGCGAGAGCTCCTACACCGAGTACCTGGACAACCACTTCATCGTTGACGAGATCTTCTTCAGCATGGAGCCCGGCACCGTGGCCGGCCCCTTCCTGGGTCCCATGGGCTACTACATCTGCTACCTGCGCACGAAGCGTCCGCCGACGAACCCCCTCAACGCCAGTGATGAGCGTCACCAGGGCATGATCAAAGAGGACTTCCTGCGTGCCAATTTCACGCGCTTCTCCCATGCCTGCCTCGAAGCGGCTGATGTGAAAGGCCTGTAGGGCACTCTGACGCACCCCTGTTGTGGGGGCTAGCAAGCGCGCCCGTGATCGGCTGAATGCCGGTCGCGGGCGCGTGCTTGTGTTCGGAGGCCTGTGGCCCGATGATCCCCCCCGTGAAATCACGCGCACGAGGACTGATCGAGCTTCTGAAGCCCTACGCCAAGCCGCGCTGGAAGGCGCTCTTGGCAGTGTTCTTCTTGAGCAGCCTGGGAGCCTTCCTGCAGCAGGGTACCTACCTGCTCTTGCCGCCCACTTGGACCTTGCTGTTTCCGTCGGAGGAGCAAGCGCTCGCCGAAGTGCAGGGACAGGTCTTCGAGGAGCAAGGCCTGAGCGGGGTGGAGGATCAGATCCAGGTTGCCCTGACGGAAGCGGAGGCTCGCTACGCTGAGTCGAAGCTTGGGGATGGTTGGGCTAGCCGCACCAAGCGCGCTGTTACCAATGCGATCCTTGGGGAGGAGACCGAGCTGACCAACGAGCGCCGCATGGGGTTGCTCTGGAAGGTGGCTGCGGTGATTTCGGCTGTGGCGCTCTTGGCTGCGATCGCCGGGTACTTTGCCTCGATGCTCGCGGCGCGCGTGAGCTTGAGCATGGTGGTCGCTCTGCGCGAGGACTTGGCACGACATCTCGTGAACCTGCCCATGCGCTACCACGGCGAGCGCAAATTCGGGGACTTACTCTCGCGCATGAGCGCGGATGTGGGCATGACCCTGAGCGTGGTCAACCTGGCACTGCGCGATTTGATCCAAGAGCCGCTCATGGCGCTCATGGCTCTGGGCATGGCTGCCTTTGTTTCTTGGCAGGCCACCCTGATGGTGCTGATCGGGCTACCGTTGTTGCTGGTGCCGGTGTCGCTTCTGATGCGCTTGGTGAGCAAGGGCTCTACCAAGAGCCTCAGCACCCTTGGCGAGACTACCCAGGTGCTGTCACAGATCTTCTCGGGCATCCGCACGGTGAAGGCCTATCGCGCCGAAGAGCGCGAAATCGAGCGCTACTCGGAAGCCAATCGCAGCTATGTGAAAGCCACTATGGGCATGGTGCGAGCCAACGCATTCGCAGCCTCTTGGACCGTGCTCTACACCCACATGGGTCTGGGCATCGTGGTCTTGGTCGTGGGTTGGCTGATGACCAAGAACACCAGCATGGCGGGCGGCGGCGAGATGCTGACCTTCTTCCTGTTGATCAGTCGCGCCTACAGCTCTATGAAGCGCACCACCAAGGGGCTCGGCAAGGTTGCGCAAGCGCAGGGTGCGTACTCGCGCCTGCAAGCGCTCTTGGACGAGCGCTGCGATGTGGAGGATGACTCAAATGCGGTCGCCATATCGGGCTTGGGCTCAGGCGTGAAGTTCACCGACGTGAGCTTCGACTACGGCGCCGGCGACGGCCCTGCACTCAAGAGCATCAACCTCGAGGTGCGGCCGGGCGAGACCTTGGCCTTGGTGGGGCCCTCGGGTTCGGGCAAGAGCACGTTGATGGATCTCGTGGCGCGCTTCATGGATCCCACCTTGGGTTCCATAGCGGTGGACGGGAAGGATCTGCGCGGCGTGAGCTTGGACTCTTGGACCCAGCAGTTCTCGATGGTGACGCAGAGTCCGTTCCTCTTCCACACCACAGTTGGCGAGAACATCCGCTACGGAAAGCCTGGCGCGAGCGAGGAAGAGGTGTCGAGCGCGGCGCGTGCAGCCGACATCGATGAGTTTCTTCGAAGCTTGCCCGATGGCTATGACACCGATGTGAAGGACGCTGGCATGCGTCTATCCGGTGGCCAGCGTCAGCGCATTACGATCGCGCGCGCGGTCTTGCACGGGGCGCCTTTGCTGCTCTTGGACGAGGCCACTTCGGCCCTCGACACCGAGTCGGAACGCGCGGTTCAGGTGGCCTTGGATCGTTTGCTCGAAGGCCACACCGCGATCGTCATCGCGCACCGTCTCTCGACTATCCGGGAGGCTGACCGCATCGCGGTCTTGGAGGCTGGAGAGTTGGTCGAGCTTGGTACGCACGACGAATTGCTGGCGCTCAATGGCACCTACTCGCGGCTGCACGCCATGCAGTTCCGCGACGAAGAATAGCCCGCGGCTCGAGCGAGACTAAGTCCGCTCGAGCAGGCAGACCGCGTGGACTTCCACGGCCGCGCCGCCCGCTAGGGAACCCAAGCCTTCGACGCTCTTGCCGCGCATGTTGACGCAGTCGCTGGTGACGCCCAGCAGCTCCGCGATGGAGTCGCGCATGGCTGCACGGTGCGGGCCGATGCGCGGGCCTTCGGTGATGATGACCACGTCCACATTGCCGAGGCTCCAGCCGGCGGCGCGGACTTGGCTCCAGGCTTCGCCGAGGAGCTTGCCCGAGTCGGCGCCTTTCCAGCGCTCGTCCTTGTCGGAGAAGAGCGTGCCGAGATCGTCGAGGCCCGCTGCGCCGAGCACGGCGTCGGTGATCGCGTGCAGTACCGCGTCTCCGTCCGAGTGACCGAGGGGGCCGGCGGGGTGCGGCAACTCGATGCCGCCGAGGATGCACGGCCGGCCTTCCACGAGGCGGTGCAGGTCGTAACCGAGTCCAACGCGAATGGTCCCTGCGCGAATCGTCATAGTGTCCTTGGGGCGAGCAGCGCGGCGGCCATGCGCAAATCGTCGGGGGTGGTCAGTTTGATGTTGGTGGGCGAGCCGTGCACCAGCGGGATCGGGCCGACGGCGGCCTCGTAGAGTGCGGCTTCGTCCGTGGCTACGCGTCCGTCTGCGATGGCTGCTTCGAGCAACTCGCGCAGCTCGCTCGTGCGAAAACCTTGGGGTGTCTGCGCGCTCCAAAGTGCGGAGCGATCGATGACCCGCTGAGCGTGCTCGCCGTCTTCGCTGTGGTGCAGGGTGTCGTTGACGGGGACCGCTAGAAGCCCGGCGCCGCGTGACCTGGCGCACTTGGCGACGGCATCGATGTGCTCGGGCTTGACTAACGGGCGGGCGGCGTCGTGTACCAAGGTCACAGAGCATTCCTCCGGCACGGCCAGGAGGCCGGCGAGGGCGGAGTGTGTGCGTTCCGCGCCGCCGGCGACCAGGGCTGTGATCGCGTCGCCGAAGTGGGCCGTTGCAGCTTCGAAATCTGCGCGCTGGAACTCGGGGATCACCACCACGATGGAAGCGACGCTGCGCGCTTCCACGAAGGCGGCGATAGCGTGGGCGAGCACCGTCGCTCCGGCCAGGGGCAGCAGGGGTTTGGGCGGCCCGCTGCCCATGCGCGTGGAGCGGCCGGCGGCCACAAGCACCGCAGCTGCGTAGGGAGCGCGTTCAGATTCGTCGAACATTGGGATTCGGAAGGGACTCGCGTAGGGTAGGGGAGCGGGCTCATCCCGCCAGCTTCCTATGGACTCCCTGCCCTCTCTGCCCGACAACTTTCCCCATCCGGTGGTGATCGGTATCGATCCGGGCTCGCGGGTGATGGGCTATGGGGCGCTGGTCTTGCGGGGGGCGAAGCCTGTGTTTCTGGCGGCCGGGACCTTGGGTATGGGGCGTGAGGGCGCGATTGGGATGCGCTTGGGTGCTATGCGGCAGGACTTGGACGAGCTCTTTCGCAAGCTGCGGCCGCAGGTGGTGGTGATCGAGCGGGCCTTCGCTGGCAAGAACATCGCCTCGGCCCTGCGCCTGGGGGAGGCGCGTGGGGTGGCCCTGTGCTGTGCGGCGGTGGTGGGGGCTAAGATTCGTGAGTACACGCCGGCGGAGGCCAAGAAGGCGCTGGTGGGCAACGGGCGGGCGGATAAGACCCAGGTGGCGGGCATGGTTCGCTCAGCTTTGGGCGAGGCCGTGGCGGATTTGCGCCACGATGCGACGGATGCCCTCTCCCTGGCGCTGACCTGGGCCTATCGCAAGGACTATGAGGAGCTACTAGAGAGGGAGTAGCGGGGGCCTTGGCAGGCAGGCGGAATTGGGCGAGAATAGGGGCGTGAGCCAATTCCAGCCTTTGACAGACGCCGAGTCCCTAGTTCTTGAGGCCGCCGTGATGGATGCCTTGCCCGGACTCGAGGTGCTCGACCGTAGTTTGGAATTGGACGGCCTGCGCACGGACTTGGTGGGCGTGGATGCAGAAGGGCGCTTGAACCTGGTGCTGTTCGTGGATGGCGCGGCGGAGGGCTTGCCCCTCGAGGTGCTCGACACCTTGCGCTTGGCGCGTCGGCAACGCTTCCTGCTGCAGCGGCACTTGAACGTCGACCATCTAAAGGTCGAGGCCGAGGCGCGCGTGACGGTGGTGGCGGCGAGCTTCGAAAGTCTGGTGGGGGAGCGCTTGGCGTGTCTCCCGCAGAGCCAGGTGCAGTGTTTCGAAGTTCATGAAATGCGTAGCGATCGCGGCCTTTCCACATGCTTGCTCCCGGCCTTTGCGGAGCCCCAGGGCAGCGCGGCAGCGGC
Source organism: Planctomycetota bacterium (assembly GCA_047639615.1). Classification (GTDB taxonomy): domain Bacteria; phylum Planctomycetota; class UBA1135; order UBA1135; genus CAYWNK01. Next base: position 7,720 of record JBLIOL010000168.1, read on the forward strand.
CGTGCCGGCGGATGAGTTCGTGCGCTGCTTGAACGCAACCCAGCGCGAAGCGGTGAGTGCGTTGTCGGGTCGCATCGAGCGCATCGACGGCGATGTGGCCATTGCGCCCGGACCGGGCGGGCTCGAATGGCGCTATCGCGGTTCAGCCCTGTGCCGACTGCGCGGCGAGGGCGACGGGCTCATGGGCAGTGTGGTCGAAGGTGCGAGCTTTGCGATTGAGGAGAGTCAGGAGGCCGAGGCATTCTTGGATGGGTGCATGCGGCGCTTCCTGCTGTTGCTTGAAGCGGCCGACGCGAGCGAAATTGCAGCGGACTAGAGCCTGTTTCGGGCTCATATGCTCAGGCCTCGGTGCCGAAGGCGGGATTCTTCCCGATAGCGGGGCTACGGGGGCTTCCATTTTGTCACCTGTTGGAGTTGGGGCTGGGCGTTTGTGAGGGTGCTTACGTCGGTTCCTCGCATCAGGCGTAGGGGGTCGGCGCATCATTTTGAACTGGGCCGAAGCCAAGCAATTACTCAGTCGTCGAAAGCGTGTCAGGGACACCGCGGGCATCAGCCCGTTGCCCCGGCGCGATGACTTAGGTCTTGCCCGAGCCCGTTCGGTGTGTGTGGTCAGCGGGAAGGGGGGGACAGGCAAGTCTCTTTGCACGGCTTCCCTGGCCAATTTGCTCTCTCGGAGAGGGCGAACCTTGATCATGGATGCGGATCTGGGGGTGGGGAATGCTCACTTGCTCCAGAACGTGCATCCGGAAGTGACTTTGGTGGATGTGGTCGAAGGCAACCTGCCCCTGCGGCGGGCGATCACACCTTGCGGCGATCGCTTGGACCTCCTGGCAGGGGGCTCGGGCTACGCTCGAGTTGCGCATCTCTCGCACTTGGAGTTGGAGATGCTGGCCCGCGGGCTGGAGCGCATGGAGTGTTCCTACGACTATCTCGTGGTGGATTCCGCGGCGGGACTTTCCGAGCAGACCGTGGGCCTGGCGGCGGCGGCGGACTTAGTGGTGCTTGTGACGACGCCGGACATCACTTCGCTGACGGATGCCTATGCCTTCCTGAAGGTGCTCGTGCAGTTGGGGCCTGCGCGGGATCCCTTGGTGGTGATCAATCGGGTGCAGGATCCGGCCGAGGCGGAGATCGCCATGCGACGCATGTCGAATGTGGCCTCCAAGTTCCTGGGGAGGAGCCTGCGCTTTGCCTGCGTACTGCCTGAGGATCGCGCGGCCTTCCGTTGCACTCAGCGGCGGATGCCGGTGTCGGTCTCCGAACCGGAGAGCGCCTTGGCGCTGGCACTCGGCGATCTCGGGCGCGAAGTGCTCGGGCAGTTGGATCAGCTGCATCCGGCTGGCATAGGGCGTACGCTCGGCCGTCGGCTGGCGTAGTCGCGCGCTCGGTAACCGGGCGGCCTTTGGGGCGGTCTAGGGTGTATGGACTTAGCGCGCAGTGTTTGGGTGCCGGCGTTGTTGGGTTGGTTGGCCGCTGCTTGGGGCATCGAATGCTGGGATCGTGCGCGGCCTTGGGTGACGCTGAGTGTCTGTGCGCCCGACCTTGGGGAGTGGCAGCGGGAGCTCGGCGGCGAATGGCTGCTGCTGCCGACCGAGCGTGAATTGCGCCAGGTTCCTGGGGTTGGACGTACCCGTGGGCGGCAGTTGGCGCGCGCATTCTGGGAGGCTGGGGTCGATGCGCGCAGGGCTGGGGCGGGGGCTTGGATGGAGGGCCTAGCCGGCATTGGGCCAGTGACGGCGGGGGCCGTGACGGGTTGGGCTCGGGGCCGATTTCCGCTTACGGAGGGCGCTTGCTCCTGGGGGCCGGGGTCAGCCTGCCTTGCTTGGCAGGTCTGGTGCTGGTGGCCCAGGTGGGGAGCCGGGGCGCTAGCTGGGGCCCAGGAAGGGGTGGCTCATGGGGCCCTAGCTTGTGTTCCTGCGCACAGGGCCTTGGATCAGGCCGTACACTTCGAGCCAGCCACATGGCCCAATCCCCCTACGACTCCCTAGGAGCACCCCCGCAGGCCTTGCCGGCCCCGCGCAGGGGCTTGCCCGATGCTCTCGACAACACCGTGATCGATGCGGTGGTGCGGGGGGCCTTGGAGGAAGACTTGGGCCCCGGTGATGTGACGACCTTGGGTGTTGTGCCCGAGGAGGCCCAGGCCGAGGGCGTGCTCTTGGCCAAGGGCGAGGGCGTATTGGCCGGGCTGGGCGTGTTTGCGCGGGTCTTCGAGCTGCTGGATCCGAGTGTGAGCGTGAGCTTGGACTTGGCTGACGGAGACAGGGTGGAAGCTGGCCTGGTGGTGGGCCGAGTGAAGGGGCCGGCGCGCTCCCTGTTGGTAGGTGAGCGCACGGCCTTGAACTTGCTGCAGCGACTCTCCGGCATCGCTGCCGTGACCGCTGAGTATGTGGAGCGCATTGCGCATGTGCCCGGCGCGCGCATTCTCGATACGCGCAAGACCACGCCGGGGCTGCGCGCACTGCAGAAGTACGCCGTGCGCTGCGGTGGCGGCGAGAACCATCGCTTCGGACTTTTTGACGAGGCCATGGTGAAGGACAACCACGTGGAACTGGCCGGGCGCGAACTCGAGGGAGCGGTGCGCGATCTGCGCGCGAGCTTGGGCGAGGGCGTGCGCGTGACCTGCGAGGCGCGGGATGAGGCCGAGGCGCAGGCCGCTGTGCGCGCGGGCGCGCATGTGGTCATGCTCGACAATATGACGCCGGCGAAGATCGCTGGGTTGCTGCCGGGCCTTCGCAAGTTGGCAATCGAGTGCGCGGCCTCGGTGGAGTTCGAAGCATCCGGGGGGATCACCTTGGAGAATGTCGCGGCTTACGCGGAAGCTGGTGTGGAACGCATCTCTATCGGCGCTCTAACCCATTCGGCACCGAGCTTGGACCTTTCGCTGAAGCTGAGGCCCGTGCGATGAGTGACATCCGTACGGAATACGGGGAGCGCGAGATGCACTTGGATCTGCCCGCGGCTCACAGCGCTGGCCGTATGGCGCGGCGCATGGTGGCGGAGTTTGCTGCTTCCGAGGGCATTCCGGAATCGGAGCTAGCCACCTTGGAATTCGTGGCGGGCGAGCTGATCGACAACGCGGTGGACCATGGTGGTGGCGGCGGAGCGCGTGAGGTTGCGGACCTGGCGAGAGACGTGCGCATGCAGCTTTGGATTCGGCTTGAGGGCAAGGCCTGGTCCGTGTTGGTGGAGGATTGCGGAGGCGGCAATTTGGAGCAGCTGCGCTCGATGGTCAGCCCTCCGGACGGCATTCCGGACTTGGATGACGACCGCGGCCGCGGATTTTTCCTGCTAGGTCAGATGGTCGATCGGCTGGAAGTTGACTCGAGTCGCGACGGCCTTGGACTGGGCTTCTGCGCTGTGCGCAGCTACGACGGCGACGCTCCGGCGGCCTGAGCGGCGCATGACGGATTCCACGCAGCGCGAGTCGGGCCTGGTGGGGATCTTGCATAGGGCCGGACGGGTCCTGCTGCGCTTGAAGTTGCCCTGGTCCCTGGTGCCGCCGGCCTTGTGGGTGCTCTTGATCTGGTTAGCCTCGGAGTTCGCCGGAGCGCCGGCGGGGGCGCGGGGCTTGTTCTTCAAGGTGCTTGGCAATGGCATGCACGCCTTCGAGTTCGGAATCTTGACCCTGCTGGCCTTACCTCTGGCGCGCCGACAAGCGCTGGCCGAGGGCGGGCATATTGGTAATTGGGTGTGTTTGGCTCGCCCCCAGGCCCTTGGAATTCTGGCCTTCGCACTGGTTTGCGCGGTGACGGACGAGGTGCACCAGATCTGGGTACCGGGGCGTGTGGGATCGGCATTCGATGTGCTCACGGATGTCACCGGGGCGGGTTGTGTGCTCTGGATCGCCAGCTACCTGGCGCGCGAGGACGCTGACGAGGCCGGTCTGCGCCGCAGGCTTGGGCTTGGAATCCTGGCCTGTACCGCGGCTGCTTGCATCTCGACGCTCTCGGATCGCATGGCGGGGTAG
>JBLIOL010000169.1:0-11449 GCA_047639615.1 Planctomycetota bacterium
TTGGCGCCAACGGCTCTACTTAGTCGAACCAACTGGCGCCAAGTGGCGGCTTTTGGTGCGGCTCGGTATTGTCGGTGAGGTCTTGTGCCTGACCCCATGCGCCATAACTCGCCGTGGTACCGTACGCAGCACCATGAAACCCCACCAAGACGACCACCCGCTGCAGCGCCTGCGCCATGAGTGGTTCATGACCGGCGGCATCTTCCTGCTGCTGATCGTGGTCGCGCTGCTCGTGATCCTGCGCGTGCCCGAGGGGCGCGAGGTGGGCGTGCTGCTGGGCCTGGCGGCGATCGGAACCCTGGTCTTCAAGCTGGGCGACCTCTTGATCATCGCCATCGGCGAGATGCGCCGCCGTAACTGACTTCTGACGATCTGGGTCAGGCGCAAAACGTCATAAGTCAGCGCTAGGGCAGGTCCGCGGGCGTGAAGGCCTCGGGCAGCAGGTCCTTCAGGCGCAGCTCGCGGAACTCCCCCGCCCCGTTTCCGAGCAGCACCTCCGTCTGGTCGTCGGCGAACTCCGCCAGCACCTGGCGGCAGGCGCCGCACATCTGGGCGCCGGGGCCGGAGACCACCGCGACCTGAGCTAGGCCACGCGCACCGGAGGCGATCGCCGCGGCGATCGCGTTACGCTCGGCGCAGACAGTCAGGCCGAAGGAGGCGTTCTCCATGTTCGTGCCCAGGAAAAGCTCGCCGTCGGTGGTCACGACAGCCGCCCCCACCTGGAACTTGGAGTAGGGCGCGTAGGCGCGCTCACGAACTTGGAGCGCCGCTTGGATCAAGTCTTGGTGCTGCATGCGCGCAAGGGGTGAGGGGTGAGGGGAAATGCAGGCGGCCTCGTCCGGTGAAGGACGAGGCCGCTTGCCTAGTTGGAGCCAGAGATCGGATTTGAACCGACGACCCTCGCTTTACGAAAGCGATGCTCTACCACTGAGCTACTCTGGCTTGTTCGTTGCTTACTCGGAGACGGTGACGCGTGCGGCGAGCAGAGTCGCAGCGCGGTCGGCGGCCGGGACACCGGCGCGCCCAAGGGCGCGGGCGGCAGCGGCACGTACGGCCAAGGGAGCGGAGGAGCTAGCCAGGTCGCGCAGAGCAGCCACGGCGTCAGCCGAGTTTGCGCCGCGGCCAAGGATGCCACCGAGAGCGGAGGCAGCTGCAGCACGCACCGCGTCAGAGCGATCGGCGTTCTGCACGGTGCTCAGCACGGCAGCGATGACGCTGGCGTTGCCGGCGGAAGCCAGTGCGTCGAGGGCCGGAGTGACCACGCCGTCAGGGCGCATGCCCGTCAGCATGGAAGCCAGAGCCTCAATCGTGCTGCTGATGTCAGCACCGGCGCTAGCCAGGGCGGAAAGAGCAGCAGCGGAGCGGCCGGCCAGGTCGTTGGCTTGGGCGCGGTCACCCTCGAGGGTCGCGGCGAAGACGTCGTCCAGAGGGGACAGGTCGTCGGCGCTTGCAACCACACCACCCACGCGATCGGAGTAGGCGTCGCCTAGATCCGAGTCGGAGGTCAGCAGGAAGGTCGGCACGTCGGTGGTCGCGGCGTTGTTAGCCACGTCCACGAGAACGGCGTCGAAGGTCAGGCCACCCAGTTGGTCGCCCACAAGGATCAGGTCCACGCCCGGGGTGCGGCGCAGCATTTCCAGGCCACTGGCGCCGGAAGCGCGGTGGCTGACACTGATGCCCATGCCGGACAGCTTGTCGGTGAGTGCGCGAGCGCGCTCAGCGTTGCCGTCGAGCAGAGCGACCATGCGCACCACTTCGCGGCCGGCGTTCTGGCCCAGGGAGGCCACAACGTCTGCCGAAGGAGCGGAACCAGAGCGGATAGCCAGGTGAGCGAGGGCCACAGCAGCCTCGCCGCGAACGCCGCCGTCGGGAGCTTGCAGAGCCTGACGCAGGCCTTCGGTCGGGCCTTCAGCCAGCTCGGCCAGGGCGCCACAAAGAGCGGCGCCACTGGTGACGTCGTCGTTGAGCACTGACCACTGCAGGGCCAGGTCGAGGGCGTCGGCACCAGCCAGTGCGATGGCGAGGCCACCCACTTCAGCTTTGGCCTGCAGGTCGGAGACGTCGCCGCCTTGGGCGGCGAGGATCTCCAGCTTGGCCAGGATGTCGATGGCGGCACGAGCCACGCCAGCGCGCGCGTCGACGGAGTCGGGCGCGACCATCAGGGCGCGGTAGTAAGCCTTCTTGGAAAGCTCGTTGTTGTAGAGCGCGCGCGGCACAGTCTCGGACTGCAGCTCGCGACCGTCCCAGCTCCAAACCACTGCGCTATAAGCGTAGGGGGGCAGAACGTTGTCGCGGCGGTAGTGGTAGTCCTCGCCGTCCTGAAGCAGTTGGGCCAGGGCCGAACCGTTCGAACCGCACTTGGCAGCTGCTTCACCGGCGGCGGTGACAACCATGCCATCGCTAGCGGATTGAGCCAGAGCGGCCAGCGGGCCGGCTGCGCGGGGATCGCCAAGGTAGCCGAGGGTCAGCGCCACGTTGCGTGCAAGGAATGCATCGCTAGCGTCGAGCGCTTCGATAAGCGGCGGAACCACGACCGGACCCATGTCGCTCAAGCTGGTCATAGCGATCACTCGCCAGTCAGCATTGGACACATCGGCCAGGGCGGAGATCAGGTACGGCACAGCGTAGTCGCCGTGGTTGGTACCAAGTGCATCGAGAGCCGTACGGCGCTCGCGAACATCGCTGGAGTTGCGCAGGGTCGCGACCAGGCCGCGAATGGCATCAGCATCGTTCATGCGGTCGGCGCGGGCCAAACGGCCACGCTCCATCAGGCGCTGAGCGACGAGAGCGTACTCACCGCCCTCGACAAGCATCTGCAGCCAGATCTCGTGATCGGTGTCCTTCCACAGCTGGTAAGCGACCTCGTTGCTGGGATCCGCCGCGAGAACGCGTTGGAATGCCTGCAGAGCATCAGCCTTGCGGCCTTGCTCGAGAGCGGTCTTACCTTGGGCAAAGTCCTGAGCCACATCTTGGGTCAGGGGAGCCGCAACTGCGGAGAGGGACAGAGCGGGCAGAGCCAAAAGGCAGCTCAGCAGCCGACGCGAGTGAATCATCTTCGAAGTCCTTCGCCTGGGGGGGTGGGGGGATCAGGCCACGACTAGAGGGGGGCAGGGCGCGCCGTTCGCGACATGCCCAGATACGAATACCAGTATTGGCATTCAGCTGCGGAATGATAACGAGGGGCCCACGTGGGTCAACCGAAGAGGCGGCCCAGAGCGTCGCTTCCGACCCAAAATTCTTCTGACCTGCTGGTCAGAGGAGCCTCGGGCCCACTCCACAACTCCGAGGGCTACCCCCCACCCAGGCGCTGGCTACGGTGCTTTCCGCAGGAATGGAGCAGGACTCCACTTCCCCAGCAGGCGTCCAGCACGGGCCCCGGTGGCTTCTGGCCGAGTGACACATTCTTCTACAAAGAATCGCGCGGCGAGCACCGCGAAGACCAGCGCTTCGCGCGCATCGGGGTCCACTCCGACCGCACTACTAGGCGCAACGGGCCGTTTTAGATGGGTCTCGAGCGCAGCCATCAGCGGCGCATGATGGACTCCCCCACCCGCCACCAAGAGGCGCTCCGGGAGGCTCGGAAGGTGGTTTTTTGCCCCCAGCACCACGCTCAGAGCCACGAACTCGACAGCACTGCGCAGGGTGTCCTGCGGGCTGGTGCCCAGCTGGCTCGCTCGCTCGGAAAATTCCAGGACCCAGGCCTCGCCAAAGGTGTCGCGGCCTGTGCTGCGCGGCAGGGGTCGGGCCAAAAACGGGTGCTTCATGAGCCCCGCCACCAGCTCAGGAACCGGCTGGCCGCGGCCCGCGGCGGCCCCATCCCGATCCATGGGCTGCCCCAAGAGTTTTCGCGCCAGCCCATCCAGCAGGGCCCCGGCCGGCCCCGTGTCGAAGGCCAAGACTTTTTCTCCATCCAGCCAAGACAGATTGCCCATTCCGCCAAGATTGAGCACCGCCAGAGGCAGGCCAGCCTCCCGAAAAACCAGATCGTCGGCGTAGGCCGAGAGCGGCGCCCCATCTCCGCCGGCCGCCATGTCGGCCTGGCGAAAGTCGCTGACCGTGCCCGCGCCGGCGGCCTCGGCCACGAAATCCCCATCCCCCAGCTGCAGGCTCGCCGGCCCACGCCCGCCCTCACCGTCGTGATGCCAGACCGTCTGTCCGTGGCTACCAACTATATGGGGCGCCCAATCCTGCTCCCGCCCCAGGCGTGCCACAGCGCCCCCAAAAGCCAGCCCAAGATCGCGATGCAAATAAGCTGTCTCCCCCAGCCCGATCGCCTCCCCATCGAGCACGCGCCGCACGCGTCCGGCCAACTCCGGCTCGAAGGGCTCGCTCGCAAAAGCGACCAAGCGCGCCCCCTCCGCTCGCCCCGGGCTCCAGGCGATCTCCACCAAGGCCACATCGATACCGTCCGCCGAGGTGCCCGAGAGCACGCCCGCCACACGCAGCGGCTGGCCCGGCTCCAAAGCCGGTGCGCCGGGAAGAGGGATTGGGTTCAGGCCCATGGGCGCTACCTTAGGGCCATGGCCTCCGAAGACCAAAAGCGCTCGCGCGCGATCCTTGTAGTGGACGACGAGGCGGACATCCGCCAAGCCCTCGAGATGGTGCTCAGCTATGAGGGCTTCGAGGTTTGGACCGCCCGGGATGGCGAGGAGGCCTGGAAGCGGCTGGAGCAGGAGCGGGAGCGTGGAGACGCACCGGCGCTGGTGCTCTCGGACCTGAAGATGCCGAACCTGGATGGTTTGGGCCTTTTGGACCGCATTACCGCTGCTGACGGGCCGCCGGTGGTGCTGATCAGCGGCCACGGAGATGTGTCCATCGCCGTGGATGCCATGCAGCGCGGCGCGGTCAACTTCCTCGAGAAGCCCCTCGATCAGAGCCGCGTGCTGGTGACCGTGCGCACGGCCCTACGCGGTGAAGAACTGGCCGTGGAGAACCGCGGCCTGCGCAAGCAACTCGGCGGACGCTGGCGCTTGGTGGGCGAGAGCCCGGCCATGACGCGCCTGCGCGGCCAGGTCGAGCAGGTGGCGCAGGCGGAGGCTAGCGTGCTGATCACCGGCGAGAACGGCGTGGGCAAGGAGGTCGTCGCGCGCAACCTGCACCTGGGCGGGCCGCGCGCCTCGAAGCCCTTCGTGACCGTCAACTGTGCGGCGATCCCGGCGGAGCTGATCGAGTCCGAGCTCTTCGGCCATGAAAAGGGCGCCTTCACCGGCGCCACCGATCGCCGCACGGGCCACTTCGAGGCGGCCGATGGCGGCACACTCTTCCTGGACGAGATCGGCGACATGCCCCTGGCCGCGCAAGCCAAGGTGCTGCGCGCGCTCGAGAATCACGAGGTCACGCGCGTGGGCGCTAGCGAGGCGCGCCCGGTAAACATTCGCGTGCTCGCTGCCACCAACGCCGACCTGGTCAAGGCCACCGAAAACAAGAGCTTCCGCATGGACCTCTTCTTCCGGCTCAACGTCGTGCCCTTGGCGATACCGCCCCTGCGCGAGCGTTTAGAGGACATCCCTGAATTGGTAGAGACCTTGCTCAGCATCACCGCCGAGCGCTCCGGCCGCCGCCGTCCGCAGGTCTCAGCCGAGGTACTCGCTCACTTCCAAACCCTGGCCTGGCCCGGCAACGTGCGCCAGCTCAAGAACGTGCTCGAAGGAGCCGCCGTCTTCGCCGACGACGCCGGCATCGGCATGGAGCAAGTCGAACAAATCCTAGCCAGCGGCCCGGGCCTGAGCACCCCGAGCACCAGCCTCGCCATCGACGGCGAGAACCCCTTCGAAGCCGCCAGCTTCGAAGACTTCAAGACCAACTCCGAAACCCTCTTCTTCCGCATGCGCCTGGCCCGCAACGACGGCAACGTCAAACGCACCGCCGAAGAACTAGGCATGCAACGCAGCCACCTCTACAAGAAACTAGACCGCTACGAATTGCGCTGAGGAAGGCGCGGGGGTGGTGCGGGACTGGTGCGGGGCATCAGGGCGCTCCACCATACTGAGCCGCACCAATCGCCGCCGTTTTCCCTGGTCTGCCTGTACACACTCACAACATTCATCAGGACACACAGGAGCCTCGGCCCCTAAACGAGGATTGCCCCGAAGACTTCGGGGCAATCCTCTGCGCGACCAAATTCATCCCAACGAGAACGTGTCAGGGACGTGTTATGCCAAGGGGGTGAAAACGGCGGCGGTTGGTGCGGCTCAGTATGGTCAGGGGATGCTCAGTACTACGCCGGCGCGGACGTCGTCGGGGGAGCCGAGGGTGTCGCGGTTGGCGTCGTAGATTTCTTTCCAGCGGGAGCCGGCGCCGTAGACCTTCTTCGCGATGCGCCAGAGGCTCTCGCCGTCTTGGACTTCGTAGCTCTCGCCCTTGCCGGGGCGGTCGTCGATGACGGACACGAGCAATTCTTGGCCCGCGGTGAGGGTGTCGAGGCCCTCGTTGTCACGGCGCAAGAGCGCGGCGCGCTTCTCGTCGCCGTAGAGCTTGACCGCCACACTGCGGAATGTCTCGTCCGCGGCGCAGGTGTAGGTCTGGTAGAGCGGGTTCGGAGTCTTCGTCAGGCCCTGGGTGGTGACTAGGTCCCAGGAAGCCTCCAAGGGGCCAGAGTTGGCCAGGGTGCTCGCGCCGACCGGGCGCTTGGGCTGGGCTGTATTGACCGTGCTGCTGAGCAGACCGGCGCTCCTGGGGACCGTGTTCTGGGGCCTGGCGACGATTTCTAGGCCGGCGGTCTTATCCTCGGGGGGAGGAGTGAAGTCCAGGCGACGGGCCCCGGGCTGGCTTGCAGGGGTCTCCACGTCCGCCATGGGCGCCACGTCGCGGGGCGACCAGGCGCTCTTCTTGGCCGCAGCTGTGGAGCCAGCCAAACCGTCATCCATGCCCTCGGGCCGGTTCAGCCGGGAGGCAGCGGGTTCACCGCGCCGGGCTGAGCGATCCAAATCGGCGCGGACCTCTTCCTGGTCCGGCTGCGAATAAAACGAGACGGCCAGACTGACGACCACTGAGAACAGAACGCCGAGGACGACGACTTTTTCGACTTTACCCATCCACCAAAGAGCCCCACCGGCCCCCTCCACATCGGTTGTGTTGACCGCATCCAAACCCCACGCCTGGATGACATTTGCAACGCACTTGAGGATCTAGAGACAGGCACCCGGAGTCAAAGACAAATGCATCGATTTGGTACGCACGGGACACCAAACGGGAAGAGTTCCATGAGCTAGGATTGTGGGACCTTGAGCGAGCCCACCGAGAAAGCGACCTATCTGACCGGCGACAAAGCCGAGGATGGCCGCGTTCCGTTCCAATCCAGGGGTGCTGCGGCGCCGCAGGTGAGCCTCGATTCGAACCTGGATGCGGACGGCCGGAAGCTGCCAAGCTTGGCCGACTTCGACCTGCGCCTAGTGCTGCTGCTGACGCTTGTGATGCAGTCGCTCTCCTGGTGGATCCTCGGCGGCTACCAGCTTGCGGACTCGATCGAGTACGTGGAGAACGCCCAAGCCCTGGTGCACGGCACGGACGTGATCGATAGCCACTCGATCCGCTCCTACTTCTTCCCGGCCCTACTGGCGCCGATCCTGTGGCTCGCGGACGTGCTGCAGATCGAGGACCCGCGCCCGATTTTTGGCTTCTTCCGCCTGCTGCAGATGTTCCTGGGCCTAGCCCTAGTGAGCATCACCGCACGCATCGGTGCGCGCATCGGCGGACGCGGGGCAGGCCTAGCGGCGGCGCTCTTCGTGGCGGCCAACCCGGTCTTCCTGCAGTACTCCGTCTCCCCCATCGCCGACATCGCCGCGGCCCTGTGCGTAGCCAAGGGCGTCGAAATCCTGATCACGGGCAAGCGCCGCCAACTACTGGCCGGAGTCTGGCTCGGCATGGCGATCATGTGCGCCTACAAGACCCTGCCCCTGGTGGGCGCGGTCGGGCTCGTGCAGCTGCTGCGCGCCTGGCGCCAGCCGCAGTACCGAGGGCCGTGGATGGGCCTGCTGCTGGGCGTGCTGCTGATGCTGCTGGCGCAGTCACTCCTGGATTTGGCCACCTACGGGCGCATGGGGTACTCGCTCAAGCGCTACTTCTTCCAGAACTTCGGACCGATCCTCGCCAAGCCCTTCTACGAGCTCGGGATGATGTCCATCGCCAAGCCGCTGTACGCCCTGGCCGGCGACTTCGGTGCCCAGGGCGGGCTCGTCATCCGCGGCAAGTTCCCGCCGCACTGGTACGTGACCCAGGTGCACCAATTCTATGTGGGGCCGCTGGTGGTGCTCCTGCTGCTGGGCCTGGGCCGCGCCTGGCGTAAACCCAGCTGGCGCGTATGGCTTCCCATCGCGGTCGCTGCCCTGTACGTGGCGATCCTCTCCACCAAGGGCGCCAAGGACTACCGCCTGTGGATTCCGATCCTCGGCATCCTGACGCCCACGGTCGGCATGGGCTGGTGCGTGCTTTGGGGTGCCAAGGGCAGCGGGGTCGTGCGCAAGCTGCTGGCCATGGTCTGCCTAGTGCTCGCTGTCGGCATGGGCTTGCACAAGCTACAGGACCGCAACACGCGTCAGTTCTCGGGCTACTGGGAAGCGATCGACTGGCTCAATGCCAAGGCCGCGGCGCAGCTGGAGGAGGATCCGAACGCGGAGCCCATGCGCGTGGCGAGCGCCTATAACTGGGCCGTCTTCATGCGTGAGGGCCCGGGGGTCACAGTCACCAAGCTCCCGCACCAGCTCGACGGCTGGCAACACCTCTCCGCCGCCGACCGGCGCGCGGATCTCTTTGTGCTCTTGGAGCAGGACTGGCTGATCCTGCACGAGCCCGTGCTGCGCAACCCGGACCACGACGACCTGCTGCGCGTGGTCGGCCGGCACTATGTGGTCGAGGCCGTGCTCTGGGATCGCGACGCCTACGAGGACCTGGGCCCGATCCTGATCATGCGCCGCGAGCACGACCAAGAGCAGGGTGGCGAGCGCAACCTGCACTCGCGCACGCTCTACGGCGTGACCCAGACGGCCGACATGGCCAGCGTCGAGAGCTACTCCGCCCTGCGCGGTTTCGATACCCCCATGCGCCTGGTGCGGCCCGAGCTCGGCGAGGACATCTGGTGCCTTGGTTTCGAGTACGAGACCCTGCCGCCCCACGGCCACGGCTGGATCACCTACCACTTCTACAACGCAGGGGAGCGCCCCAAGGCCGACTACATGGTCATCGACCGGCTGACCACCTTCGACCAGCGCCACTCCTGGCAGAACAACCACCCGCCGGCCTGGGGCGTGCACCCCACCAACACCTGGGAGCCGGGCGCCATCGTGCGCGAGTCGAGCATCGTGGTGGCCTGCGAGGAGCCCTACAAATGGCGCTCGCCCTACCTGCCCATGGGCGGCGCCTACCGCCGCGGGGACCTGATCCCGGCCGACCTGTGGCTCGATTTCGTAACCCAGTACTGGCGCTGCAACACCTGCGGGGAGCCGCTCAACTCGCCGGCTTGCTGCCCTGAGATCGAGGAGCGCCCTACGGAGCAGGCCGCAGAACTAGCCACCAAGCAGATTTCCGGCCGCCTGGAGCGCGCGCGCTTCGGCGCCCCGGGCCCCCTGCGCCGGGGGCCCCTAGAGGGCATTCTGCGCAGTCCTGAGGGCTGGCAGTTCAGCCAGGACGACCTCAACCGCTGGGGCAGCTTCTTCATGCCTGTCCACGAGGACGCCAAGGTCCCCGACGACGGCCGACCGATCCGGGGCTGAGCTTGAGAGGGCGCGCCCGCGCCGCTATTCTCTACAGGTCCCAGGACTAGCGTGCGCAGCCCCCGAAAGCGGGCGGCTCAGCGACGCAGGCCGGACGACAGGCGCCCTAAAGCGCCGCCACATTGCCCCCTGGGCGTCCACCCTTCCCGTCTCACCCGAGCCCGCTTCATGCACATGCTCCGCGTCCTACGCACCCTACTTCTCGGCACCTGTGTGTCCCTGTTCGCTGCCAGCTGCGCGAGCATGAGCAGCGACGTGCCCCAGGGCGAAGCCGCCAACAACGCCATCCAGGTGCGCTTCACAGACTTTAAGTCGGGCCAGAACATGAGCATCGTGAACGACTCCTGGCTGCAGGGCCAGGGGATCGCCGGCGAGGATGCCTCGGCGCGCAAGATGGCTTTCTACAGCCAGATCACCAGCAAGCTCAGCGCCGGCGTCAAGGTGGCCGAGATCGAGACCATGCAGGGCCTCTTGGAATTCATGGAGTACACAGACTTCAGCGAGTTCGCCACCCATGGCGCGCCGCAGGCCGACAAGGACCTGCGCCAGAGCATCGCGCTCACGCGCAACGGGGAGACGCGCCACATCCGCGGCCAAGTCGGCATGAGCAAGAAGCAGGCGGAGTCCTTCCGCACCACCGTGCGTGGCTTCGTGGACATCTACAACCGCGTGCCGCAATTCCAATCCATCAAAGGCGCCGTGGACTTCAAGGGTCCGGGCAACTGAGAATGAGTTCGCCCAGGCCCTCCGAGAGTGCAGCAGCCGGGACTCGCTTGCGAGCCCTAGTGTCCTGGGTCGGAAGTTCGCGGTCAGTGTTCGAGTCCCATCCCCGTGCTGGCAAGGCGCGCAGCCTGTGGCGTAGCCGTAGTTACGTCAAGAAGGCGCAACGCAGCCAGCGCGGGAAGGGGGCCGAACAGTGAGCGCGAACTTTCGACTCAGGGCACTTGCCGTGCTCCCGGCGCGCCTCGCCTCGACCCGACTGCCGCGTAAGGTGCTGCTGGCGGAGACCGGCCTGCCGCTCTTCGTGCACTCCGCCCGCAACGTGCAGAGCTGCGCCGCCATCGACGAAGTGCTCGTGGCCACGGACGAGGAAGCGGTAGCCCAAGCCGCACGCGAGCACGACGTGCCGGTACGTATGACGTCCCCCGATCACGTCTCCGGCACGGACCGCGTGTACGAAGCGGTGCAAGCGCAGGGCGGCGAGTGGGATGTGATCATCAACGTGCAAGCGGACGAACCCGAAGTGGACCCAGAGGATCTAGCCAGCCTGGTGACGGTCTTCCAAGACCCCGCCGTGGAGATCGCCACGCTCTGCACGCCCATAACGGACGACGCAGAACTGGCCAGCTCAAGCGCCGTCAAGCTCGTACGCAAGGCGAGCGGCGACGCGCTCTACTTCTCGCGCGCAAGGATCCCCGACACGCGCCACGCGCGCCCCGGCGCCCCGGCGCCGCAGTACCTGCGCCACCTCGGCGTCTACGCTTTCCGGCCCAGCGCCCTGGCGCGCTGCTGCGCGCTCTCCACGGGCACGCTCGAGTCCCTCGAAAGCCTCGAACAACTGCGCTGGCTCGAAGCCGGCGAATCCCTGCGCGTCCTCGACGCGCGCCGTGCACCCAGAGGCATCGACACCCGCGAGGATTACGATGCCTTTGTCGCTCTCCATGCAGGACGGTCCCAAGCGGGCCCCGGCCTCTCCACACCACGATGACCAAGCACATTTTCGTAACCGGCGGCGTAGTCTC
>JBLIOL010000170.1:0-11402 GCA_047639615.1 Planctomycetota bacterium
CCTTGAGAAGCCCTACTCAGCGAAAGGGCTTGTCGAACTCCTCGGTCAGCATTTGTCGCAGAGCACTCAGCCGAGTTGATCGTAAGGGGGTAGGCTTGCGGCCCTAGTCCGCCTCTCCCGACCGATCGGAGCTCTCCAAACCCATGCGCTTGTCCTTTATCTTCGCCCTGCTCGCACTCCCTTGTCTCACCGCCTGTGCGGGCCAGGACGCGGCCGCAGGCGGCCCCGATGGGGAGGTTTCCGCGCCCTCTATCGTCGCCGAGCAGAGCACATGGGCAGAGGGGGGTACGATTCCCTCCGGCAAGGCCGGCGTGGCGGACATCCGCATCCTCAAGGTGCACAGCAATGGCGCGGGTTCCGTGTGTGGCATGGGCAGGATGGCCAGCCTCAAGTACAAGGCCATGCGCGAGGATGGATCGGTTCTCGATCCGGGGCGCAAGCCCTTCGATTTCCAGGTCGGCTCCGGTCGCGCGATCCCGGGCTGGGATGTGGTCGTTTCGAAGATGCGCGTGGGCGATAGCTTCACAATCTGGTTGCCGCAGGAGCTGGCCTACGGCCCTTCCAGGGGGCACCTGAAGTTCGACATGGAGCTGCTCTCCGTTCGCTAGATGGAGCACCGTCTCGTGAGCCGGTCCTGGTTTGACGGCTTGGTGTAGGCTTAATCACGTGATCGACCTTCTCTCACAGCAACGCGGGCGTGTGCTCGGACTTTGGCTCCTGGCATGCCTCATGCTTGGCGCGGAAGCCCAGGACCTGATCGGGGGTCAGCTTCAGGCACAGAACGTCTTGCTGGTCATTCTCGATGACGTGGGCGTGGACAAGGTCGCTGCCTATGGCGAGCATCCGCTGCCGCCGAGTACGCCGCACATGGACGCTCTTGCGGCGCGCGGCGTGCTGTTTCGGACAGCTTGGGCGAATCCTTTCTGCTCGCCTACGCGCGCGACGCTGATGACCGGGCGCTTTGGTTTCCGCACGGGCATCGGCGCGGTTATCTCGCCCATTGGAACTCTGCCGGGCCTGAGCTTGAGCGAGTTCAGCTTGCCGGAGGCCATGCAGCAAGCGGGCGGTCACCGCACGGCCTTGCTGGGCAAATGGCACCTCGGTGGCAATTTGGATGGCGATGGTCACGCGCGCAACACTGGCTTTGACTTCTTTGCGGGGAGTGCGGGCAACCTCGGCGCTACGGATGCGCCGGAGAGCTACTACGCCTGGGAGAAGATCACCGGAGCGACTCCGGGGGTCAGCACCAAGTACGCCACCACGGACACGGTGGATGACGCTGTGCGCCTCTTCCGCTACTGGTCGGCGACGCCCTGGTTCGTCGTGGTGTCCTTCAACTCGGCTCACAAGCCCTACCACCGCCCGCCTCCGCACCTGCACAGCGAGACCCTCGGCGGCGATCCGGAACAGTTCCCCATCGCTCACCACCGGGCCATGGTGGAGTCCATGGACGCCGAGCTTGGGCGCTTACTGGCTGGAATCGATGCGGGCATCCTGGCGCAGACGCATGTGATTGTCGTGGGGGATAACGGCACTCAGAACGACACCACCGAAGCGCCCTTCGTGCCCGGGCATGGCAAGGGCACGCTCTTCGAAGGGGGGCTGCGAGTGCCGTTGATCGTGGCCGGGCCGGCGGTTGCTCAGCCTGGGTCGGAGTGCACTGCGCTGGTCCAAACCACCGACCTATTCGACACCTGCTTGGAGCTCGGCACATCGCTCTCGGTGCTGCCAGCGGACCCGGCCTTCCCGCGCGACTCGATCAGTCTGCGGCCCTATTTGGATGACCCGGGCCGCGCGAGCTTGCGCAAGTCGATCTTCGGGGAGCGCTTCTCCCCCAATCACAATCCAACCCAGATCCGGCGCGCGATCCGCGGTCCTAGATTCAAGCTGACGCGCAACGAGGTTACGGGAATCGAGCGCCTGTATGACCTGCTGGCGGACCCTTTCGAGGGCCAGAATCTGATGCTGCAGCCCCTGAATTCGGTCCAGCGCCAGGCATACTTGCGCTTGAAGCAAGCCCTGATCGATTTGTTGCAGTCCTAGCCAGCACGGGGGCAGGCCGCGGAGTTTCGAGGATTCCCTGCAGCGCCCTGGGGGTCGGCGGGGACCTCCTTCTGACCGTGAACAACAAATCCACACTGAACCGCCTGGGAGCCCTGAGCTCCAGCGAACTGCTCGAGCACACCACCTGGCTGCGATCCTTCGCCGCCGCCCTGGTGCGCGACGGGCACGAGGCCGAGGATCTGGTGCAGGATGCATTTGGCGTCCTGGCCACTACCCAATCTGAGGTGCGCGACGTGCGCAGCTTCCTGGCGGGCACGATTCGCTTCCTGGCCTTCAAGGGTGGGCGCAAGTCCGCCCGTCGCCGTGAGCGCGAAGCCGTCATTGCCGCAGAGGCTAGCCATGTGGCCGGCCCTCCCGACGATGTGGCGGAGCGCATGGACATGATGCGCATCGTGCTGGAGGAAGTGCGCGAGCTGCCGCCGCTACAGGCGCGCACCTTGGGCTTGCGCTTCTTCGACGAGCTGGACGCCAAGCAGATCGGCGCCATGGAGGGGGTCTCGGCCTCCACCGTGCGCGCGAACCTGTCACGCGGCCTGCAGGCCTTGCGCGAGCGCATGGACAAGCGCCTTGGCAGTCGTGGGAATTGGAGCATGGTCATCGCGCCCTGGGCGCTACGCATTCCCCTGGGGGCGCCGCCTGTGAGTAGCGCACCCGCACCCGCCGCCGCTCCCGCCGCTGCCCCCGCCACGGGCGGAACGGCCGCGGCCCTCTTGACCACAGGCACAATTCTCATGTCACTCAAAGTCGCCGGACTAATCGTGCTTCCCTTGCTCGCCGTCTCTCTTTGGAAGAGCCTGGATACGGACCCTGTGGCGGCGGAGCTCGCCGAAGTCATCGAGGCGGATGATGCCGAGGGTGATATAGCTCTCGCACAGGCGACGCTCGGAGAAGACGCGCTCGACGCTCCGGACGCCGACTCCGGATCCGAGCGCAAGCAAGTGGCGGCGCTGCCCGAACCTGTCGGCCCGGCTACCCCGGCCGCTGTGACACATGCCTTCCAAGGCCGGGTCATCGACGCGGCCACGGGCGAGCCGATTCCCGGTGTCACGATATCCGCATGGAGGGAGGACGCCGCGCACACGCTGCATTTGGTGACCGATGCGCTCACTGCGGAGGACGGGAGCTTCCGTTCGGATGAGATGCTTGCGAGCGATGCGTTCACCCAGATCCAAGTACGTGACCAGGGCTATGCACTGCCCATGGTTGGCGCACTTCCGAGCTTCCCCTTCGAGGGCGACATCTCGGTAGTGACTGGACCGACCTTTCACTTCGACTACCAAGGCTCTCCCTTCCGCCTGGATGAGGAGTACTTCATTGAGGTTAAGGGACCGGGGATCCACGCGAGCCAGCACTTGATCATGCCCGTACGTAGCTCGCCCAGTCCCTGGGTGCGACTGCCCAAGCCGCTTGGGGAGGTGGGCGCTACGGGGCCTTGGAAGTTACGTTTCCTGTCCAACGGCGGCCTTTCTGTCGGTCTAGCCAGCGTCCACCAGGCCGTTGGTATTCAGGCGGATCTCGTTTTGGTGGTGTTCGAACCGCGCGGTGCCCTGACCTTTATCATGGAAGGGGCGCAGGATGAGCTACCCGACTTCCTTGTGATTGATCTGACAAGCGAGCAGGCCTCGTTCACTGAGCGGCTGAACATGGCTTATGACGAAGGCGGCCTAACTTCTCGAGGTGTCGAGTACCTAGTGCCAGGCACCTATGATTGGTCTTGCCATATGGCATCTGGGCAGCAATCCGGAAGCGTGTACGTCGCGCCGGAGGAGCGTGGGACCGTGACCCTTGCGAGGGCGGACAGCTCGACTTTGAGCGCGCGGGTACTCCTTGATGCCACCTCCATCCCAGAGGCGGATCTGACGCGCTTTGGCTATTACGTCGTCAACGAAGCGGACATCACGCAGAGGTTCATCCCAGTTCCCAAACGTGTTCCGGGTGCTCTGCGCGGAACCTGGGAGCTCGAACTCAAGCAGCTTCCGCCCGCGCCCTGGATCGTCACCGTCCAAGTTGACGAGGGCTTTAGCGTCGACAACCTGCTCACCAAGCTCCGCTTCGACGGCGAGCCTACACGCGTGACTATCACCAGGCAGCAGAGCACTACCCTGAGCTTGAGCGTGGTGGATGGAGTCAGTGGAGAAGCTCTCACTCAGGCGGAGGTAGTCTTCATGGATGGCATGCGGCCCACGCGCGTGCCGCGCAATGGCTTTAGCTCCGTTGCTGTACCAAACGACCACGGCGTCACCTTCTTCATTCGCGCGCCCGGCTTCAAACTCACGCGCTTGCCCTTCGAGCCGGGCCGCGACGACAAGGCCCTGCGCATTCCGCTCGAGCGTGGTTGGCGCAGCCTGGTGCGTGTGATCGACATCAGCGATCAGTCTCCCCGGGTCGGCATAGCCGTCAGCATCGATGGGAGTCCCGTGGGGCACACCGATGACAGTGGTGCCTATTGGCTCGAGGGCGACGGACCGCCCGACCTGATTGAGATCGGAGTCGGCGATGACAGCATTGCTCTGGTCATGTCGCCCTTCGAGCGTGAGGGCCAGCCCCCCGGCGACCCGCTGACGGGCTACACCTTCTTGGTGCGGGCCTCAAAGTAGGGTCTGGGCGGACTGAATTGCCCCCAGTGCCGGCGGAGCGAGCTAGGATATGGGTCCGGTGGGAACCCAACAGTCGCCTCCAGCGTCCAACCCGTACCCACCGCACCTGAGCACCCTCGCAAGTGCTCAAGACCCTCTTCAGGGGTCACACCTGGCACAACTCAATTAGCGCCCTTGGGCGTCACAAAGCATGCTCACGACTCTTCGTGCCAGTGCCTGCGTAGCCATTCTCTTCGCCTCTCCGAGCTTTGGGCAGACGACTGTCCAGCCCCAGTCGCTTCCCAGCCAAGTTCGCAACGCGGGCATCTACCACGTGGCTAGCGGCACGTGGACACGGACCTCTGGAGCCATCGCGGCTCTCGGTCCGGATGTGATCTACAAGAACGACGCCCCCTCGGGCTACTTCTCAACGCTTAACAACGCCGTAGCCACAGGTGACTGGTCCATCCTCGACTCAGGGCGAATTCCCACAGCCGGCGGGTCGATTGCTGGAGTTACCCATACCGACTACGTGGTCAACGCGCTGGAGCTCTCCTATTGCTCGGATGTGACTGGACCCAACGTGGGCATCACCTTCAACCTCTACGACAGCTACAAGCCCTGCGACATCATCGCGACTTCACCTACGGCGCCGTTCTCCCTCGCAGGTAGCCTTAGCGCTGCTGGATTGCCGGGCGGAGCTTCGGGTGTAGCTTCTTGCTGGGTCGTGACCCTCGATGTCTCCGGAGGTGGTGAATTCTGCCTCGAGGGTGATGGCGGGTCGGCTTTTCCCGGTGTTGATGGTGACATCGAACGCGATTCCTTCGGCATCGAGTGGATCTTCAACGATGTTTGGGGAACGGCTACGGGCCCGATCCTGGCGGGCGACCCTAATTGGACTTTAGGCGTGGCCGGAGCGCACCTCGGGGGCGGTGGGGGAACGTACTACCATCCCATGACGACTTGCGCCGATACGGGGCTCGATACCCCGGACTACTTTGCGACCGAAGGGCTTCACGCCCCGATCTATGACGGGTGTCATTTCTTTGGTGGCTACAAGAACACCAATGGGTGCGGTAGCGCCAGCAATACACCCCTGGCTGCTTTCCACACCGTGGTCTACGCGGACCTTGGCGTCGCGGCAACCTGCGATAGTGGCCTCACCTTTTGTGAGCCTGCAGGCACCAACAGCTCGGGCTCTTCGGTGGAGCTATTCGGCGTCGCCAGCGGCAGCGCTGGTTCCGGTTGGCACTTGGATGCGCACGGCGGTCCGCCGAATCAAGCTGGCTACTTCCTGGTCTCGGCAGGCAACAACGGCTCGGTCAGTGTTGGCCAAGGTACGCTGTGCCTCGATTCCCCGGCCGGGCGTTACAACCCAGTCTTCGGTGGCGCAGGCAATTCCTTGGGCGTCTTCAATGGCGCCGGGGACCTGCTCAATGCCGTTGGAACGGGCGGTGCGAGCGGCAATGGATTCGACATCCCTGCGAACCTGCCCAGTCCCATCGGCGGCGCGATCCTGCCCGGCTCCACCTGGCACTTCCAGGTCTGGTACCGGGACTTCAATCCCGGCTCGACCTCGAACTTCTCGAACGGTCAGACGATCCAGTTCTAGGGCTTCGCCCCAAGGCTGATCGTCCCCACGGGGGCATTCTCACGAGTGCCCCGGGCCCCTCGCGGGGTCAGCACCTGGCACACTCTTGATTCGCCCTTCGCGGGGCGCGCAATCATGCACTCGTCTTCTCGCGCTCTTTCCTCTATCGCAATCCTCCTCACCGCGTCCGCCTCGGGGCAGAGTGTTCTTCAACCCGAGGCCATGCCCAGCGGGGCTCGCAACGCCGGTATCTATCACGTGGCCAGCGGCACGTGGACACGCACATCTGGTTCCATCGCGGCCCTGGGACCTGATGTGATTTACAGGAACGATGCGCCCTCCGGCTACTTCACAACCCTGGGAGGTAGTTCCGTAAACGGGGATTTCTCGATCATCGACTCTGGCCGGATCCCGACCACCAGTGGTCCGATTGCTGGTGTTACTGAGGACGTCTACGTGGTTGATGGACTGCAGTTCTCGTACTGCTCAGATGTGGCCGGTCCGAACGTGGGCATCACCTTCAATCTATATGAGAGCTACACGCCCTGCGATCTGATCGTGACTGCGCCCCAGAATCCATTCGCCCTGGCTGGTAGCTTGAGCGCGGTGGGCCTGCCCGGCGGACAGTCTGGATTCGCCGCCTGTTGGATCATCACTCTCGACGTTTCGGGTGGCGGAGAGTTCTGCTTGGAGGGGGACGGTGGTTCGGCCAATCCTGGATACAACGGAGATCTCGACCTCGAGTCCTTCGGCATCGAGTGGATCTTCAATGGCGTAGCTGGAACAAGCACCGGGCCGATCATGGCAGGTGACCCATCGTGGAGCGTGGGCGTCGCGGGAGCTTTCTTATGGGGTGGTGGAGGAACGTACTACCACCCCATGAGTACTTGTTCCGATACCGGGCTCGATACTACGGATGAATTTGCAATCGATGGCCTCAACGCCGCAATCACACCTGGGTGTTTCTTCTTCGGCGGCTACAAGAACACCAATGGGTGCGGCGGTCCCAGCAGTACTCCCTTTTCGTCTTTTCACACGGTGATCTACGCGGACGTGGGTGTCGCGGCGTCCTGTGATCCCGGCCTGACCTTCTGCGATCCCGCGAGCATCAATAGCTCAGGCACTGCGGTGGAGCTCTTCGGCATTGCCAGCGCGAGTGCTGGCTCCGGTTGGCACCTCGATGCTCACGGCGGGCCGCCGAACCAAGCCGGCTACTTCCTGGTCTCTGCAGGTAACGCCGGCTTGATTAGCGTCGGCCAGGGCACGCTCTGCCTTGGTTCTCGAACGGGCCGCCACAACTCCATCTTCGGTGGCGCCGGCAACTCCCTAGGCGTGTTCAACGCCATGGGTGATCTGGTGAACACGGTGGGTACGGGCGGAGCAGGCGGCAATGGCTTCGACATTCCGGTCAACCTACCGGGCCCCATCGGTGGCGCGATCCTGCCCGGCTCTACCTGGCACTTCCAGTTCTGGTACCAGGACATGAACCCTGGGCCGACCTCGAACTTCTCGAACGGACAGACGATCCAGTTCTAGCGCGGAGCGCGTGACTCGTACTGTTACTCGGTCGTTGCTCTTAGCGGGCCGGGTTGCAGCCTGATCACACCGGTCTTCGGATCGATGATGATCGTGCGGCGCTGGTCTTTGAAGCTCATCTCGACCTGCGAGAAGGCTGCGAAGGAACCGTTCGGGTCGACCCGAACGTAGCGCTCGGAGGAGCCCTCGATCTCTAGGGCGCTGATGCGCACGCCCCGGAAGACGGCGTCGATGTCGTACTCACGCAGGAACCTGCCGGGCCCGAGGGGCGCGGCGAGGGGGAAGCCCTTGTCATCGGAGATGATGTAGCCGCCGCCGTCCTCGTCGAAGTTGACCTGCAGATCGACGTGGAGGTAGGAAGCGCGCTCGCGCATTTCGGTTAGATCGTCCACGAGCAGGCGCGCTGCACTATTGAGCGTGATGTCTCCGCGGCCGAACCACATGGGGATGCCGACGGTCGATCCCAGGGCGATCGCCACGAGGATGGAGAGGACGCCGGGGAGGCGCAGGTTGCGCCAGCGGGAGGGTTTCGGATCTGCCATGGGGGGAGCTTAGCGCTGGGGGGGTAGGGCGCTGGGGGCGGGTTGCAGCAAGCCGCTGCTGGGAGTCCAAAGCCACGCCGGCCGGGTGGCCTGCAGTATGGTGTCGGCGGGGCGGTCGGTACGCCGGATGTGGTCGGAGCCGGTGAGCGCGTGAAGCGGCCAATTGGACAGGTAGTGCGGGCTGCGCTCGAGCAAGTCGCGGCGTAGGAGTTGCACGCTGGCGCGCGGTTCGAGGGCTGGGCCGTCTTCGAATCCGGGCCAGTGGCCGTGGTCGCGGCGGAAGGCTTCGGCAGCGCCTTGTAGCTCTTGAGTCTGGAGCTCGAGTTGGCCCAGGACAGCGCGCTTGACGCTAGGCCGGCCCGCGCGCTCGGGAACGCCCATGCTGACCACGCCCAGGGATAGGGCGACCCCAAGCAGGCAGCGCGTTCGGATTCGGATTGGGTTGGAGGCCATGTACTAACCCGGTCTGTTCATGAGGACGCGCGCCAGAGTTTGCAAGTCGTCCTCTGATGGACATGTGGGATGTTTTCTCTTGGGGAGATATTTGTCACCGCAGGGGGAAGCCCCGGTCCGCGCAGCGGATCCAAGGGGTCCTGTGGACCTCTTGGAAGGGGACCCCCGTAGGGCTGCCCGAGTCCGCCAAATGTTCACCTCTTTGGAAGCACCGCCTATCACCGTCAGGGGGCGAGAGGTCGGCGAAGCCGTCCGCTTGCGAAGTCTGGTGTGGGTCCTCATGAATTGACTGGGTTAAGGGAGTACCTGGACTCCCTGGGAGGCTTCGGCCGGGAAGGGCCTCCAGCTTGAGTGAATCTCGGCTGGTGGGGCTAGACTGGCCATGCGCTGCCACAGCGCTGTCACCATCATGGATGAATCAAAGAGACCCGCCCGACGTCAGCTGCTGAAGGCTGGCCTCTCCGTTACCGCCGCCGCTGGCATCGTTGGCTGCGAGCCCTGCGGAGGGAGCACCGGCCCGGCGCTTCATACCCAGAAGCAGGTGCGCTGGCTCTTGGCTTCGAGCTTCCCTAGTTCACTTGACACGATCTACGGCGCGTCCGATGTGCTCGCCGCGAGAGTGGCGGCGCTCTCCGATGGGAACTTCGAGATCAAGACGCACCAGGCCGGTGAACTGGTTCCCGGGCTGCAGGTCTTGGACGCGGTTTCTCGCGGGGGCATCGAGGTGGGCCAGACTGCGGGCTACTACTACACGGGAAAGAACCCGGCCCTGGCCTTCGACACCTGCGTGCCCTTCGGTTTGACCTCGCGCCAGCAGACCGCGTGGCTCAGCGAAGGCGAAGGTGGCGAGCTGATGCGCAAGCTCTACTCGGACTTCAATGTGGTGCCCTTCCGCAGCGGTAACACCGGTGTGCAGATGGGCGGCTGGTTCCGCGAGCGCGTGGAGTCGATGGCGGACCTCAAGGGTCTCAAGATGCGCATCCCCGGCTTGGGCGGCAAGGTCATGGACCAGCTCGGCGTCTCTGTGCAGGTGCTGGCCGGTGGTGACATCTACCCGGCCCTCGAACGCGGTGCCATCGACGCCACCGAGTGGGTCGGCCCCTACGACGACGAGAAGCTCGGCTTCTACCAGGTAGCGCGCTTCTACCACTACCCCGGCTGGTGGGAGCCGGGCCCGAACCTCTCCTTCCTGGTGAATCAGGATGCCTGGGCGGCCTTGCCCGCCAGCTACCAGGCCATGTTCGAAGCGGCCTGCGAGGATGCCAGCCGCACCATGCAGGCGCGCTACGACGCTTACAACCCGCCGGCTCTGCAGCGCCTGCTCAAGCAGGACATCGAGCTCGTGCGCTTCAGCGACGAGCTGCTAAACGGTGCCCGCGAAGCTTCACGCCAGCTGCTCTCCGATGCCGCTGCTAACGATGGCGAGTACGCCAAGATTCTGGCTTCCTGGGAAGGCTTCAAGGACGCCTCCTTCCAGTGGTTCGGTCTGGCCGAGCAGTCCTACGCCAGCTTCGTTTCGCCACCCGGCTAGGGGCGCAGAGGGATTTCAAAAATCCGCCAGGTGAACTTCTCAGCGCGCCTCGCGCCAGGCAACCAACTGCGCGATCCAGGCCGGCGTGGTGCGACAGCAGCCGCCCAGAATGCTGGCACCCGCCTGGGACCAAGCATCCAAATCGCTATCGAGTGGGAGCTCCTCCTCGGGTCCGCACCAGAGCTTGAGTTCGGAGTCGTAGGACGCGCCCGAGTTCGGGTAGCTGATCACCGGCAGATTGCCCTGCGCCAGTAGCGGGATGAGCTCGGGCATCAATGCCGGGTCCGTGCAGTTGACCCCTAGGGCTACGAGGCCAGGGCTGTCCTGCAGAGCTGCCACGCAGCTGGTGATCGATTGACCCTCGGAAACGGTCTCCGTGCTGTTGCACGAAAAGGCTAGCCAGGCCTGGGCCTCGGGATGCTGATTCAGAAGCTCGGTCAAGATCTTGGCCTCCCCCAAGCAGGGGATCGTCTCGAAGGCGAGCAGGGGCCTGTCCGTGAGTTGTCCTAGCTCATCGATGGCCAGCTCCAGCCGCTCGGCATGGAAGCTGCGCAGCTCGGTGTCGCTGATTCCGTAGTTGCCGCGGTACTCCGAGCCGTCGGCCAAGTACGCGCCGTAGGGCCCGATGGAAACGGCCACCAGGGGGGCCTCTGGCGAGTCTACGCGCACGCCCTTAGCTCGGCAGAAATCGTCTCTGGCCTCGAAGGCCAACCGAATCGACAGGCGATAGAGCCCTTCGCCTTCCCGCGCATCGAAGCCTGCCTCGGCGAAGCCCGGTAGGGAGGCCTGGTAGCTGGAACTGGCAATGCAATCCGCGCCGGCAACCAGGTAGTCCCGATGGACCGCACTGATGAGCTCCGGATTCTGGTGCAAAATTGCCGCCGACCACAGGCGCTGGTTCAGGTCACAGCCGCGCGCTTCCAGCTCGCTGGCCAGTGCGCCATCCAGGCACATGATGCCCCGGGTCGCTAGCTTCTCACGGAAGTTCATGGTTGCCTGAGCCCCTGCTAGGAGCGTGTCGCGCATAGCCGAGTTTGCGAGGCATGTGCCATTTTTCGCGAGGCAAGGCGCGCCAAGACCCTCGTAACCGTAGCTACTTGGGGGTTGGT
>JBLIOL010000171.1:0-11368 GCA_047639615.1 Planctomycetota bacterium
ACCTGAATCTGAAGCGCATGCGGAATGCGGGCAAACGCCTGGCTTGGCTATTTGTGCTCGAGCTGGTGTTGACCCCGATCATCGTGGTCACGGCCATGCTGACCTTGCCCGACATCGAATGGAATGTGGCGCTGCTGCTAGGCGCCATCGCCATCTCCACCGCACCGGCCACCATCGTGGCACTGGTCAAGGAAACCCGCGCCCGCGGCGTCTTGGTCAAGACACTCGTTGCAGCGGTCGCGCTCAACAACGTGGCCTGCATTCTGGCTTTCGAGATGGTGCGCGCCCTGGCCTTCTCCAACACCGGCATCGACGCACCCCTCGAGCACCTAGGTGCCATGCTCGACCCCCTGCGTCAACTGGGAGTCGCCATCCTGCTCGGTGCCACCGCGGCCGCCTTCCTGCAATTTGCCCAGCGCTACATCGTGCGCTCAGCCGCGCTCTGGACGGCCTCGGTCCTAGCCATCCTGTTGACCCTCGGTGCCGCCGACGCCCTGCAGGCATCCCCGCTGCTCGCCTGCCTGGTACTCGGCATGGTCCAGAGCAATCTGAGCCCCGATCGCGACAAACTGATCGACTCGCTCTTCAGTGACCTGGAGCCGGCCATCCTGGCCGTCTTCTTCACCCTTGCGGGCATGGGCCTGCACTTCGATCACATGCAAGCCGCGGGCCTGGCCGGTGCCGTCTTCTTCGCCGCACGCTTCGTATCCAAGCTCCTGTGCGCCAACCTCGCCATGCGCAAGGCGGGCGCCACCAAGAGCCTGCGCCGCTACCTCGGCCCCGCGCTCCTGCCCCAAGCTGGCCTGGCCATCGGCCTGGTGCTGCTACTCCAGAACGACCCGCGCTTCACCGCCGACCCCGAACGCTTGCAGCTGCTGCTGACCGTGATCCTGACGGTCGTAACCCTCAACGAATTGGTCGGACCGATCCTCGCCCGCTGGGCCCTCAAGCGCTCGGGCGAAGCGGGCAAGGACCGCGCGCGCCTGCTTGATTTCGTGCAGGAGCAAAACATCCTGACCGACTTCCAAGCCACCACCAAGGAAGAGGCCATCGAGCTGCTAGTGGATCACTTGATCCGCTCCAAGCACCTGACCGTGGACCGCGAGACCCTGCTCAAGAGCGTGCTCGACCGCGAGGCCCAAGCCTCCACCTGCTTCGGTGCAGGCCTAGCCGTGCCCCACGCCATCCTGCCCGGCGATCACAACATGGTCGGCGTGATCGCACTGAGCAAGGGCGGCATCGACCTACCCACCCCCGACGGCCAGCCCGTGCACTGCATGGTGCTGCTGGGCACCTCGGAGAATGAGCGCCAACGCCACCTGCAGGTGCTCGCTACCCTGGCACGCATCATCGGCAAGGACGAGGCCATCCGCGACCGACTCTTCAACGCCTCGAGCCCCGCCCACGCCAGCGAAGTGCTGCACGGCGAGGACTCCGAAGACTTCAACGTCTTCACCGACGAAGAGGAATAGCGTCCATGGGCCCCGTGAGGGCCTCGCGTCCCATCCCCAGGAAGGCTCGCGGGTATTCCATCCCCCAATAGCAGGCATCCAACCGATCTCGACCTAGGACTCCTAGGCGCTCAAGCCCCACCCCACCTATGACGAGCTTCGACAACGACCCGACTCCGCACCCCACCGATGTAGTGCGCGAGGCTCTCGCCAGCGGCGACCTAGTCAAGGCCGCACGCCTCGCCAGCGCGCTCTCGAAGGAACAGCCCGAGCTCGAGCACGGCCCGCAACTGCTCGGCATGATCCTGGCCCAGGCCGGCCGCTACGGTTCCGCCGTTACAGCGCTCCTCGAAGCGGCGGACCGCGCCCCACGCAAGGCAGAGATTCGCCTGCAGACCGCCGAAGTGCTTGAGCTGGGCAAGGAGTATGAGGCCGCCATGCACGCCTGCGACGCAGCCATCGAATTGCGCCCGACCTACGACTTGGCACACGATGTACGCCGGCGCGTGATGAAGACCGGCGCGCTGCCCAAGCCGGATCCGCTCGTGACCATAGTGATCCCCACCACCGGCGCCGACGCCGTCGCCGGCGCCCTGGCCTCCGCCCTAGCCCAGGACTATCGCAGTATCGAAGTGCTGCTGGTGGCCGATGGCCCCGAAGCCGCCGAGCGCCTACCCGCCGTCGCCGGCGACCTGCTGGGCGACCCGCGCGTCAAGCGTATCGACCTGCCCCACAACACGGGCGCGAACGGCTTCAACGGCCACCGCATCTACGGCGCCGCCACCTTCCTGGCCCAGGGCGCCTACTTCGCGCTCCTTGACGAGGACAACTGGCACCTCCCCAATCACATCTCGAGCCTCGTCGCCCTTGTCAAAGAGCACGATCTTGACTGGGCCTACTCCCTACGGGACATCTTCGACGAGAACGCGCAGCCCCTCGGCCCCGACAACTGCGACGCCCTCGGCCACTGGCCCAGCGTCATCGCCCCCGGCACCCATGTGGTCGACACTAGCGTCACCCTCGTACGCACGGACATCGCCGTGCGCCTAGCCTCCACCTGGTACAGCCGCTACGGCGACATTCTCAGCGCCGACCTCGCCGTAGGCCGCCGACTGCTCGAGGAGTGGCCGCGTTACGGGTGGACCGGCCAATCCACCCTTTGCTATCGCTTGCGCGGCACCGCCAACGACCACGTAGCTCAAGTCTTTCGCTGCGGCAACGAGAACATGATTGCCCAACGCGGCACCGATCGCCCCTGGCGCAAAGCCGGCCTGGCCCAAAACGAAACACCATTGGTCACAGCGGCAGCCGTCTAACATCAGGTTCACACGCGAGCGGTTCAGTCCCTGTATGCCGCGGGCAGCAGGCCTTGACGCTGGACGCGCCCTCAAGAGGATAAGGTCGGCCTGGCACAGCCCGCTTACTCTCCATGCTTCTGACCGCTCTTCTTCCGCTCTTCCTCACCGCCCCCGACGATCTCCTCGTCAGTCAATTCCTGCCGGCAGCCGTAGCGCGCCATGACGCCACTACTGGCGCCTACGTCGGCGGACTTAGCCCAAGCCCTCTCGACGGCACCCTGGGTAGCACCATCGGTCCCGACGGCATGCTCTACCTGTGCAGCGAAGGCACAGACCAAGTGCTGCGCTTCGATCCCACGACGGGCGCCTATGTAGACGTCTTCATCGGCGACGATCCGGCCACCACCCTCGACGAGAGCGGCGGTCTAGACACACCCTCCGGTATCGTCTTCGGCCCCGACGGAATGGCCTATGTAGGCGACTTCGAGGGCGATCGAATCCTGCGCTACGACGGCCAAGGCGGCGCCTTCATGGACGTCTTCGTGCTCTCCGGCGACGGCAGCCTCAACGGCCCCGACGCAGGCTTTTGCTTTGGGCCCGGCGGCGACCTCTTCGTGCCGAGCTATTGGAACAAGCGCATCAAACGCTTCGACGGCAGCACCGGCGCCTTCATCGAGAACTTCCTCGGCCCCATCGGTAGCCCGCTGCTGAACCCGCGCATGGTGCGCTTCACTGACGACGGCTTCGCCTTCGCCGTGAGCGAGGGCAGCGACCAAGTCTTGCGTTTCGACGGCACCACCGGCGTCTTCATCGACGTGCTCGTGGGCGACGACCCCACCACCACCTTCGACGAGAGTGGCGGCCTAGATAATCCCACCGCCATGGCCTTCGGTCCCGACGGCATGCTCTATGTCACCAGCGGCGCCACAAACCAAGTACTGCGCTACACCTATCCCTCCGGCACCTTCGTGGACGTCTTCGCAGACAGCTCCCAATCCGGCGGCGACCTGCCCACCTTCCTGCTCTTCCGCACGGCGGCCGATAACTACTGCGCCGGTGCACCCAACTCCCTCGGCGCCGGTGCCCACCTGTGCGCCCACGGCTTCACCAGCCTCGGAGCCAACAACTTCGAGCTTGGCCTCTCCGCCGCACCCACCAGCCAGTTCGCCGTGATGTTCTACGGCAGCACCACAACCAACGTCCCCGCTGGCAACGGCACGCTCTGCGTGGGCGGCAATGTCTTCCGCCTCCCTACACAGCAGATCGGACCTGCAGGCCTAGCCAACTGGGAGGTGGACTTCGGCTCCCTACCTGTCGGCGGAGCCATCACAGCTGGTTCGACCTGGCATTTCCAAGCAGCCTACCGCGACGCGGGGAGCTTCAACTTCTCGGACGCCTTGCGCGCAACCTTCACGCCCTAGCAGCCCGCTTAAGAAACAGCGACTTGTCGCTCGGCTCCCACGAAGCGCCTGGCTGCGTTGCCAGAACCCCCAAATCGCCACCACAATGGGGGGGGACCTG
Organism: Planctomycetota bacterium; assembly: GCA_047639615.1. Taxonomy (GTDB): domain Bacteria; phylum Planctomycetota; class UBA1135; order UBA1135; genus CAYWNK01. The sequence goes on from JBLIOL010000171.1 coordinate 4,271, forward strand.
CCGCCTTGCCAGACGATCCGTGGAAACCAATCGCTGGGCCGCTGTTTTTTAAGCGGCCTGCTAGGCCGGTCTACTCTTCGTCCGCGAGCCCGAAGTCAGCGAGCTTCACGCGCCCCTGGCTCACGGTCACGCCCTCAGCCTTGAGCATGCGCGCCTGACGAGCGGCGGCCGCGCCCTCCACGCGAATCACCCCACAGGCCCCGAGCACCCGATACCAGGGCAGCTCGTGGCCCGGGGGCAAGTCGCGCAACACGCGCCCCACAAAGCGCGCATTGCGCGGCAGGCCCGCATGGCGTGCCACCTGCCCATAGGTGCTGACCTTGCCCGGCGGAATGGAATCCACAGTGGCCAGGATGCGCTGCACGCGATCGTCACTGAGTGAGGGCATGGCTAGAGAACTAGCAGCAGTCCGCGCCGGGGTTGCGTGCCGCGCGCAGGGTGTGCTCGCCCAAGCCATGGGCCAAGAAGGGCAGGAAGCGCACTAGGTCGCCCGCTTGCAAGTCAGCACCTACGGGTAGCTCCACCAGCCCATCGCCACCAGCCGCCGCCAACAGGTCCCCGGAGCCATTCCAATCCACCGGGCGCACGCCGCCATCACCCAAGCTCGCGGGCAAGAATAGGTGACGCTTGCCGCGGTGCTGCTTGGCCGTGGCCATGGGCAAATCCAACCAGCGCGGGGTCCAGCCCCCAAGGAAGAGCCCGAGCATGGGCGCCAGGAATAGATGCGCCGTGGCCAGCACACTCACGGGGTTCCCAGGCAGTCCCGCCAGCAACGCTCCGGATTCATGCTGACTCACCAGCACGGGCTTGCCAGGTTGAACCGCGACCTTGTGGAAGACCTGCCTGAAGCCCGCGCGCTCAGCGCAGCCGGGAACCAAGTCGTGAGTGCCCATGCTCACCCCACCCACGGTAACGACCACATCGGAGACCTCCGCAGTCTGTACGAGCACAGCCTCCAAGGCCTCGCCGTCATCACGCACATGGTTGCGCACCACCGGCAAGCCCAGCCCTTGAGCAAAGGCCAAGAGCAGCGGCCCATTGGAGTCATGGATCCCGGCCGGACCGGCGCCGCCCACCTCATCACCCGTGGTAACGATGCCCACCCGCGGAGGCACGTAGACCAGCACCTCCGAAGCACCGGCCATGGCCGCCGCTGAGAGCGTCGCCGGACCCAGCCGCGTGCCCGCAGCCAAGACCGGATCACCCGCGCGTGAATCCTCCCCGCGCCAAGCGATGTTGCGACCTGGCACCAGGGCCAAAGGCTCGGTCACATGCACCTCACTCTCGCCGCCGTCCGTGCGCTCGATCTGCACCACGGTCAGCCCGCTAGGACAGGGCGCGCCGGTCATGATGCGCAGAGCCTCACCGGGCTGCAGTTGCCCAGCGTGGGCTTGCCCCGCCAACACCGTCCCGACCACTCGAAAACGGTCACGCTCACCATCCAAGCAGAGCGCGTAGCCATCCATGGTGGCGCGATCAAAGCTAGGCTGATCGCGGTCCATGGCCACGGCCTCCGCCAGCACACGCCCGAAGGCCTGGGCCACGGGCAGGCGCTCCGTGCGGGGGGTTACGGCGAGTTCAGCGATGCGCGCACAGGCTTCAAGGTAGGTCAGCACGCCCCGACTGTAGCCCGCCGAGCGCATCCGCCAAGGGTCCGCTCGTACGTAGATGCAAGTCCCTCTGCGGGAAGGCTATTTCGATGCCCCCCTGGCGGAATAAAGCATCGATCCGCCGGTGCAGATCGTCCGAAGCCCGGTGCCAGAGCTCACGGTTCGAAAGATGCACGCGCAGCTCGAAATCGAGGCTGCTCGCACCAAAGGCGCGGAAAATCGCCTCCGGCCCCGGGTCCTGGACCACCAATTTCGAGTCCCGCCCAGCTTGTATGAGCAGCTCACGCGCCTTCTCCACATCGCTCCCGTAGGCGATGCCCACTGGAATCAGCAACCGTGAGAAGGGATCCGAAAGCGTCCAGTTGATCAAGCTCCCAGTAATGAACTCACGATTGGGCACCAGCAGCTCCCGGCGCTCGTAATCCAGCACCGTCGTCGCGCGCATACGCACGCGCGTCACGCGCCCCTCGATGCCCGCCACGGTCACGATGTCGCCCACGCGCAGGGGCCGCTCGATCAAGATGATCAACCCGCTCACGAAGTTGGCGAAGATCTCCTGCAAGCCAAAGGCCAAACCAAAGGTCAACGCCGCCGCCAGCCATTGAATGCTGCCCCAGGAGATACCCACCGCTCCGAAGCACAGGATCACACCGGGGATCAAGATCACGTAGCGCACCAGCGTACTGGTGGCGCTGCGCGAACCCGCGTCCAAGCCAAGCCGCTGCAACAACACAATCTCCACTAGAGACGGCAGATTGCGCGCCGCACCCAAGGTCAGAATCAGAATCAGGAGCGCGATCCCCAGGTCCGCGAGGGTCACCGGCTCACTCTCATCCGCCACTGCCGGCGCGCCCTCCATAGCTTCCATTCCCATGGAGCCGGGCATCATTGAGAACCCTGGACTCTCGGCTTCTACCGCACCTGCAGGCGCCGGCTCCTCCGTCTGCGCACTCGCCGCATGCACCGTCGCCAAGAGCGCCAAACTCGGGTCAGAACCCTCGCCCTCCTCGGTCCATTCAAAGCTCGGCCAAATCTGAATGCGTTCCAACACGCGCAAGGCCGGCAGGGTGCTCGACCAAATTCCAAGCAAACCCAAGAGGGCCGTGCAGATGATCGCGAAGCGGAAGAGCTGCTGGGTCTGCGCGTTCACCGCGGGCAGGTCTAGGGCTTCTTCATCTATGGGCATCGCCGCATAGGACTCATCCCCAGCTGCCTCCGCCGCTTCCGCGCGCGCCGACGCCCGCGCGCGTGCCTGTGTCAAAGCCAAACCGCGCCGAACCAGAAACAACCAGCGCAGCAAGAGTCCATAGACCAGCACCAGCAGCAGCGCAAACGCCAAGGAGAGCGCCAAACTCTCCGCCAAACGCAGTGCCGTGTAGTAGTAGCCAGCCAAAGCCCCCACCCCGAGGGCGACAGGCACCAGCGCCACCAACTTGTGCAAGGTCGGCGCACCGCCCTCGAACAACCAACCGGGCCTGCGCTTGCGGTACTCGCCAATCACCTCCCCGCTAGGGTGCAACACCCGGTAGAGCAGCGTCGCCAGCAAGGCCATGGCTAGACAGAAGATCCCGCGCCCAAGCTCCGCCGCGCGCGTCGCTTCCGCATGATCGAAGGCCACCACCAAGGCCACGCAAGCAGCGAAGGGGATGGAGAAGCGCTGGATACGCACCATCAAGAAAGCACAGGTACGCGCCGGCCAGCGGAAGTGCACGACGCCCAGGCCCTTGGGTAAGACGAGCGCGCGCATGAAGCGCATCACATACAGCACGGAACTGGCGCTGAGCAAGCCCGTCGCCACCGCACGCGCCGGACCCGCCTGGGGCGCGAGCCAATAGAGCCCTAGACCAAAGACGAGCAGAGTCGACGGCAAACGCGTTGCCAAGAGAATGCTCGCCACCAAGGCGCGCAGGGTGTGGCGAATCGAATCCGTGCGATAGGAACGCACCACCTCGGCCGTGCGTTCCAATTGCGAGCGCGCCGAACGACCCACGGCCCACAAACACAGGCAAGCGAGCACCACCAGACTCCACTGCAACCAAGCAGCGGTACTAGCGTCGCGCATGGTCTTGCGAGCCGCACGCCACTCGACCGGATCCACGAGCCACGCGATCGCATCGCCCACCTCCTTGGTATTGGGCAAGATCCGGCCGCTACGGCTCGGTACCCACAGGATGCGCTCGCTGATGTAGTCCCCGTAGGTGCTGAGCCAGCGCCCGCGCTCCTCCATACCCTGCTGCAAGCTCAAGAGCTGGTTCACCAGGGCGGTCGCATCACCCTCCAAGTCCGTCAGCTGGCTACGACGGCTCGCGAGCATCTCACGGATCGCGTCCGCGACCTCGGGCGAGACCTGCGTTCCTCCGGCCTCCAGCTGCGACACGAGCCCCTGATACTCCGCGGCCACAGCCTCCCGTCGGGCTTGAAAGTCGAGCTCCTGCAATTGAGCGCGAGACAGATCCACGCGCAGTTGACGCAGGCTGCGCGTGCGCTCCTCCATGCCCCCTAGGGATTCAAATTCGCGCCGCAAGAGGGCGCCCACGCCCTCGATATTGCCGGCGATGGCAACCCGCTTAATCGTGTCAGCAAAGCGCTGGCCCAACTCCACCCGATCGGCTTGCACCTGGGCCAAGTCCTTGCGCGCCGCCTCTAGCACGCCTTGCTCCTCCACGGCGATGGAAGCCAGGTCGGCAATCTCTTGGGCCAGTGGCCGCAGGGGACCCAGTGACTCGGCGTAGCGCAGCGCGCGCTCCTTGGCCTCAGCCAGAGCAGCTTCAGCCTCGGCCCGGCCCTTGGTGTTGGCCGCCTCCCGCAAAGCTGCGACCTTGGCCGCCGCTAGATCCGTGGCAACCTTGGCTGCATCTCGGCGCAAGGGTAGTAGCTCGCGCCGGGCCGCATAGGAATCCCGCTCGGCCACCAAGGACGCCAAGCGTCCGCGCTCAAGAGCCAGCTTCGATTGCCCTTGATCCCGCTCTAGTCCGGCCAAGACCTCGTCCTGCTGGGTCGGCGAAAAGGCCGCCGCGCGCGCCTCGAGCTCGGTCACCCTCTGGCCCAACTGGGCGATCTCATCGCGCAGGGGACCCAGGCGCCGCTCGCGTCGCAGGGCCTCCTCGTCGAGCTCTTCAACCTGGCTGTGCGCCACCGCCAAATCCGCCTCCGCCTGGTCCGCGGCCGCCGCCAAGTCATCGGCGCTGGCGTTTGGATCCGGCTCAGCAGAAGCCTCCTGCACCGGCGCCTCCAAGTGCTGGCCTAAGGCAGCTTCCAAGGACTCCGCTTCGGCGCTGGCCTGCAACCAACCACTTCTATCGGCCTCAAACCGTGCCAGGCTAGCGGCGTTCCCGAGCAGTTCCTGGAGCATGGCGCGCCGCGCTTGCAGCTCCGCCGGGTCACCCTGCTGGGCCACACCCAACCCATCCAAGCGCGCCTGCCACTCCGCCACACCAGGCAAGCCCTGACCCTGAACTGGGTCCTGAATGGGGTCCTGAATGGAGTCCTGCCCAAAGGCCGGCGCCAGCGCAATTGTCAGCCCAAGGCCGATCTTGAGGAGCTTGGAGAACACGGATCCATCATCGCAAGCGGCTCCTCCCACTCCGATCCATGGTTGGCAAAACTGACGAGTTGGCCCTCTATTGGGCTGGAAGCGCCATTTTCGTCTACTTAGTGCCCTTTGATCTGGAGACAAGTCGTCAAGAAGGCCGACATAGGCCCACATGAGCTTCGATCACCCCACCGATGACCAAGCGGCCCTCGGACAGCTCGGCGCGCGGCTCAAGCGCCGCCGCCTAGCCCGCGATCTGACCCAGGCGCGGCTGGCCCACGAAGCTGGTGTTTCCAAGCGCACCCTCGAACGCCTCGAGGGCGGCGCCTCCACCCAAACCACCAGCTTGGTACGCATCCTGCGCGCCCTCGACATCCTGGAGGACATCCAAGCCCTAGCCGCCGAGCAAACCCCGAGCCCCATGGAGCAGGTCGCGGCCGAGCGCCCCACCCGCCGCCGCGCCCCCAGCGAAAGCGCCGAGACACCCAGCACAAGCTGGGCCTGGGGTGACGATTCGTGAGAACCCTGGCCGAGGTCTGGCTCTGGGGTTCGCGCATCGGCGCGGTCTCCGTGGAGGGCCAAAGCCCCTTTGCTGCCTTCGAGTACGACCGCGACTTCCTCTCTAGCGGTATCCAACTCGCGCCCCTGATGATGCCCCTCGGTCCCGGCATCTTCCGCTTCGAGGACCTACCCCGGCGCTCCTACCACGGCCTGCCTGGCCTGCTAGCGGGCTCCCTCCCGGGCCCCTTCGGCGAGCGCCTGATCGCCGCCTGGCTCAGCAGTCAGGAGCGCCAACCGGGCGAGTACAACCCCGTCGAGCGCCTCAGCTACACGGGTGTGCGTGGCCTGGGCGCCCTGGAATTCCGCCCCAGCTACTTCCCCGAGCAAGGTCCCGAGCGCCCCCTAAGGCTCGCCGACCTCTCCGCCATGGCGTCCGACGTGCTCGAGCGCCGGCGCGAACTCCAGGCATCATTCACAGCCCCTGAGCGCCGCACCCAGGTTGCCAATCTACTCCGAGTAGGCACCTCCGCCGGCGGCTCCCGGGCCAAAGCCGCCCTAGCCTGGAACCCCAAGAAGAACCAATTCCACTCCGGAAGCCCAGCCCCCCACCTGGGCTTCGAACCCTGGCTGGTCAAGTTCTCCGGAAGCCCCCTATCCCCGGAATACGGTCCCATGGAGCACGCCTACGCCCAAATGGCCGAGGCGGCCGGCATCCAGCTCGCCCCCTACCACCTACACGAGGACTCGGGCGAGCGCCACTTCATGACCCGCCGCTTCGACCACGACCCAGAGGGCCGCCGCCTGCATGTCCAGTCCCTCGCCAACCTGGTTCACAGCGAACCCAGGCAGCCCAAAACCACCAGCTACGAGCGCTCCCTCGAAGTCATCCGCCAACTGGACCTGGGCATGGACACGGTCGAACAACAGTTCCGCCGCATAGCCTTCAACCTGGTCGCCGCCAACACCGGCGACCACCCCAGCAAGACCCACTTCCTCATGGCCCGCTCCGGCAAGTGGAGCCTAGCCCCTGCCAGCGATCTGGTCTGCAGCCAGGACTCCAGCCCACACGCCATGACCCTCGCCGGCAAGCGCGACAGCTTCACCCGCGAAGACCTGCGCCAAGCCGCCCGCACAGCCTCCATGAAACGCGGCCGCTGCGACGAGATCCTCAGCGAAGTACAGAGCGCCGTCCGCCGCTGGCCCGACTTCGCCGCAGCCGCCGACCTGCACGGCGACTGGACAAAGCGCATCGCCGCCAGCCACAGGCTGGAGCTCTAGCAGCCCGCTACGGCGTACCAATTCCGCTGCGCTCTGCCATTCGCGCAGTCGCGCTCGCAAGCTGCTCATGCGCAAGCATCGCGCGCCAGCCAACGAGCATCCAGAAGAGCGTGCTGAGGATGCCGAAGATGACCCCAAGGATTGCGAGGAAGGCGATGCCACCGCTGCCGTTCTGGT
>JBLIOL010000172.1:0-11361 GCA_047639615.1 Planctomycetota bacterium
CCAAGCTGACCTCTTTGTTGTGCCCCACTTCCGACGGACCAAAGAAGATCAGCGCCTTGTTCATGGTGCGGCCTAGGAAGCCCCCGAAATCTGCGCCGATGGAATCCATCGCGCGCTCCCGGAAGAGCTGGTCCACCTCGGTGTGCGAGAGCTCGCGGCCCTGCTGCTGACTGAGCCCGGCCACGATGGCCGGATAGTCGAAGCAAGTCTTGAAGGGACCGAGGCCCAACTCCGACAGATCGTCGTCGATGAAGCTCGTGGCCTGCGGGCGATTGCCCAGGTAGAGGTTGATCCCGCCGGAGCTAGTCACCAGCACGGCCTCCCCGGAAGCCGACAGGTTGCGCACCGTGGCCGGCGCAATACCCAGGCCGGCACCCACGACAAAGATCGCTATCGCGGCCGCACCGCGCCTGCGCATGTGCAACCCAAGCCAGAGACCCAAGGCGGCCAAGGCGAAGAGCATGTTCGGTCGAGCCAGCACGGCCAACCCGCCGCTGAAGCCGGCCAAGCCCGCTAGCCACAGGCGCGCGCGCGAAGCCTTGGCTTCGGCCGCGCCGAGTGCTCCGGCCATGCAGGCTAGCAGCAAGGGAATCACCAACGCCGGCGCATGCAGTTCACCCTCGAAGTAGATCGGCGCCCAGTGCACGGCGAAGAGTCCCGCGGCCAAGCCCGCGCCGCGCGTGCCGAGGCGCCGACGCGCCAGGGACCAAACCATGAGGATCGCGAGCATGCCCAGCCCGTGCTGCACCACCCGCGGCGCCATGTAGCTGCCGTCGGTTAGGGAGTACACGCCGCCCAAGAACCAAGGGTAGAGCGGCGGTCGCAGGCAAGGATGCTGACCCAGCTCCGGGTCGAGCTTGCCCTCCGGTTGCTGCGCCGGCAAGCCGGCCTGGATGCGCGCCCAGTAGTCGTGATAGCCCGCGTCCACCACCGGCTGTTCGAAGTCCGGTTGGGCGCTGCGCTCGGCCAGGTAGCCCGCGCGCATCAAGAGCCCCAGCACCAAGGCCAGGATCAGGCCCACGAGACCCCTCGCGCTTCGGGGATTGGATTCGAGGGCAGCGGCCATGCCCGCCCATCATCCCAGACCTCTGCGCCCGGAGGAAGCCTGAGCTTAGCGCTCCTCCACCGGGGTCTCGGATTCTGGTGTTCCCGGCAGGCCCAGCTCGTCGAACACCAGGGGTGAGGGATAGATCAAGGAGTGATCCCCGCGCCCGACTGGTACCCATTCCCGAGGCCGCGCCTGGAGCACATCGCGGAAGCGCCCGGGCAGGCCCGATGCACGCAGGAAGACCTGCAGCTTGAGCTTATTGGGCTCCCCGTTGGACTCGGCGAACTCCAACTCCAAGGGCAAGCCTTCGGCGGGCAGACCCACCAGATTCACCAGGGAGCGCTGACCCAGGGACTGCCCGTCCAGGCGCATGTGCTTGAGCTCGGCCCCAGACACCTGCAGCCCCATGACCGCACCGGCTACTCCGGGCACCAACTGGCCGCGCAGCTTGTGCAGCTGGCCGAGGGAATCGCGCTCGAACTCCTCGAGCTCGAACCTCGGCGAGTAAAGATCGATACGCGGCGCTTGTGAACGCATGACGCCGTCCTCCCCAGCCACGAAGCCGCCCACCTGTTCCAGTCCAGCAGGTATCTCGGCCCGGCATTGAGCCTCTAAGTACGCCGTCTGAGCACGCTCGTCGAGCACGTAGACCAGATTCAAATGCCCGGGCTCCTGGACCGTGCGCTGGCCACCGATGGCGCCCATGAAGACTCCGCCCATGGCGAGCAGCGCCGCCACCGACATCCACCCGCGCCAGAAGGATGCGCGTGCAGCCGCTAGCTGAGGCAGCAGCCAGGTGCCGATCAATGCCATGGGCAAGACCGTTATCAGGGCGGCGTCCGGTCCGAAGGCGTCGTCCAAGCCCATCTGCAAGGGCGACCAGATTAGGGCCGAACCGAAGAGACAGAAGAGCGCCAAGCGCGAGAATCGCTCCACCGGATCCAGCGGCGCGCCCGGTACGAGCTGCGCCAGTGCCGCGCAGAACACACAGCCCAAGAATAGATGGGTCAGAGCCGGCAGGAAGAGACTCAGGAAGAACGCCACCAGAGCCCACAGCACCACGATGCCGCTGCCGAGGGAACGTGCGCCATCCCGGAAGCGGAACAGGCCAGCAACGAGTCCCAGGCCCAAGCCCGCCGCTCCCCAGAGGGCCATGCGACCTGCCGCGCCGTGGGACCACCAGGGCTCCGGACCGCGCGCCATGGATACGGCGATGGCATGCGTGCCCCAGGCGAATAGCCCCGCCGCAGCCAAGACCATGGGAACCGCAAGCATGCCGAGCACAACCCCGCGCGCTCCGAGTTCCCCACTGCGCACCCGGCGCGCAACGCCCGATGCGAGTCCAAGCAACAGGACCAAGCTGATCACACGCAAGCTGCCGCGCCCCAGGCTCCAGGTGAAGCGCCCGAGAATATCCCCATAGGCGCCTTCCATGGCGGGCTCCGGATCCAAGGGCCCAAGCTCGCCCGCGCGCAGCATGGCCATCAGGTTTTCCCCGTGGTGCTGCACGCTGTGTTTCGAGAGCCGCTCCAGGGAATCGTTGGGCGTGTGGTACGCGCTACGATCGCTCAGGAAGGCAAAATTGACGCCGGGTATGCCGGCCGCGATCAGGGGCGAGAGATCCGTATCGTTCGGCATCCGGCGGTAGACCTCAGCCGAGACCGAGTCAACGGACGGACGCGAAGCCTCACTTCCGTAGCGCTCCACCAACTCGCGCGAATTGGGCCCGGTCTGGAATAGGCGGCTCGGTCCACTGGCTCCGCGCGCCTCCAGATTGACGGCGATACCAACCAACTCGAACCAGGGATCCTGCGCACAGAAGGCGCGCGCGCCGACAAGCCCATCCTCCTCACCCTCGGTGAAAAGGATCACCAAGTCGCGCTCCACGCTGCCCGACTCCAGGTGCGCGCGCACTCCCTCGAGCACTGCCACCACACCCGCTAGATCATCCCCAGCTCCCGGCCCGGCGGCCACGGAATCGTAGTGGGCCATGAGCAACATAGCCGGCTCCGAGCCACTGCCATGCACCCGCGCCAGCACGTTGTGCACCACGCCGCCCACGCCCCAGCGCCCATCCGGCGCCACCACATGCCGGCGCACAACCGGCTCCAGGCCCAACCCTTCGAGCTGCTCCACCAAGCGGCCGCGCAGGGTTTGCGCCGCGGCCGAGCCGGTGGGGTGCGGCCCGAGTCCACCCAGCAATTCCTCAGCCAAGCCGTGGGCACGCTCGCCGGAAAACTCCGCCTCGGCCGCATCCAAGGCCAGGGCCCGCGGAGGCTGAATCGCCCAGGAGGATATCCCATAGATCACCAGCCAGAGGCCCAAGGTGGCCAGCAGCCGCCACTCCAATCCGGGGTAGGCGGCGGGCGGGTACGAAGGTGCGCGGCGACGAGCGTCGGTCATAGGTGTTCTATGGTAGCCGCTGAGCAGCTTTGTAATCAGCGCTCTGCGGCGCGGGGTTTCACCTGCACGATCACGTCCGCCCAATTAGCCACACGGAACTGTCCATCAGGGGCCAATACGTCGCGGCTACTGACCAGCTCCCAGCCCGCGGTGCCGATGCTCAGTCTCTCCGGCCGGCCGGCGGCGGTGATCAATATGCGTCCACTGGAATCGGTGCGCCCCTGGGAAATGCCATCCGTCAGTACCTCGATCCCCGCCTGGGGCGCCCCACCCAGGGCCGTCAAGACCCGAACAACGGCGCCCCATCCCGGGCGCAGACCCACCTTCAATTGCGGATCTACACCACCTGCTTGGGCCTGAGTCGTGCTCTCGCCCGAGGCCATGCGGAAGCCCTCGGCGCGCACGTACCAATTCCAAACCTCGGGCGCCGGCGGCAGGTCGCGAAAGCGTGCGTAACCGCCCGAGGTGCGCGCGAAGCGGCTCCAGCCGGCGCCCACCAAGTACACCTCACCATCGATGCTGCGTTGGGTGTCCTCATTGGAGAGCTCCACGCTCAGGGTGCCATCGCCTCCACGGTCATCGACCACGATTTCGAAACTAGGCTCCGACGCGCTCTCGGCGAGAACGGCCTGCACTTCCACGGGCTCGCATAGGCTCACGTACTCGGCCCCGCCAAAGCGCGCCACGGGCCGATAGAGGCCCGCGGGTAAGCGCCGCGACTCCACCCGATAAAAACTCTCTCCGCGATCCTGCAGAGCGACCAAGCGCGTCGGCCAAGGCTGGCCCAGGCGATCGTAGAGCACCACCTCGGCGTGCTGGCTCACGCGCCCGGAGCGCGTGCGTAAGCGCCCCACCAGCGCGTGTTCACGGGGTTTCGTCTGCAACTCGAAGGAGGCCAGGGTGGTCTCGCCGGCGAGCAAGCGAACGCTGCTGCTAAAGGGCTCCGCAGCCACACCGATCAACTGGCAGACATACTCGCCCTCGAGCAGTCCCGGAATATCGAAGCTGCCCTCATTGGTGCTCATCACGTTGACCACCTGCTTGGAGTCTCGGGTGAGAATGATGCGCGCCCTACGGCCGTCCCCACCCTCGCCGCGAATGCGCCCGCGCAAGATCCCCGAGCCCTGGAGGATCACGGGCAGCACTCCTGGGTGAACTCCGACTACCGACTGCACGGCGGCACGTCCCACCCAATACCCGTCCTCCGAGGTAACGACCAATTCGTATTCAGCACAATTGGTGCTGGTCACTTCCCCGGGTCGCAAGCGCACCCAGGGTGGCTGGCCCGCACGCAGGCTCGAGCGGAAGTCGCGCTCCACGATGCGCAGACAAGCTTCGCCGCGCCCGCGTACTTCGGCGTAAAAACTCTCTACCCGCAGACCCCCGGGAGCCTGGAAGTTCAGCTTGTAGGTCGGCCCAACTCGGACCGCAATCTCCAGGGGTTCCTCGAGCGCATCCCAGTTCAAGCGCTGGGAGGAGTAGCGCCCAAAGGAGGCAAATTCATCTCGGGGACCAACACGCAGGACGCCCGGCAGCATTTGGGTCACGCCCTCGTAGTAGCCCTCGGGATCGGTCCGCAGGCGCTCGGTATTGCCGATGGCGTCGCGCATGCTCAGCCGAAAGGACGGCACGCCCTCGAAGGTCCGTGAGTCGATCACCCGTCCGTGCACGCGACCCTCGGTGCGCTCATTGGCGCGGAAGATCAGGGGCTCCTCGCCACTGGCCTGGGCGAGGCGTGCGATTCGAAGCTGGGTCGGCTCGTAGGTGAAGCGTGGGTCGGCCTGGGGTCCCACACGACTGTTCAGGGTAGCCACCTCGGCGAAGGCGAAGTGCCCGTCCATGTCCGTTGTAACCCGGGCGAAGTCTCCCTCGTCGGAGCTGAGATCGAGCGTCATGCCCGCGATTCCGGCGCCGCCCTCCGCCAGCACCAAGCGCCCGCGGGGTCCTTGCTTGCGCGCCGCAGGCTGCTGCTCCCGTCCTTCGGGCACGACACCGGCTCGTTCCTCTCGCTGGCCAGGTGCTACCAACGTGCTGCTGGAAGCCCCGTAGGACCCGGAAGCTCCCTCGGACAACAAGCCCTGCTCCGGCACCTCGCCAGATGCCATGGGACCCATCCGAAGCAGTACCCAGACCAACACCACGCCCGCACTGATGAGGAGACCTAGGAGTGTGCGCTTGCCCATGGAGGGTTAGATCATGCCTAACCGTGATGCCCTAGCCCACATGCAGGTCAAGGTCACAGCCCTCTCTGGAGTCTCGCCCCGCACCACCCTACGGTGGCCCCAGAACCATGTCCCAGCCCCCCATGCGCGCCAATATTCCTTGCTCCGCTGTCCTCCTCCTGGCCCTCGCGGCCTGCGGCTCGGAGAGTGACCCCGCTGCCCCCCAGCCTGGATCCGGCGCAAGCCCCGCGGCCCGGGCGGAGAGCCTGGACCACACCCTGCGCCGGGAGCGCACCGCCCACTACGCCCAGAAGAGCGAGTGGCCCCAGGCCCGGGCGGAGTTCGCGCCCTTGCTCGAGCCCGCGGCCAAACCTGGGTCAGCGGACCTGACCACGGCGGCGCTGATCGAGCTGCAGGCCTATGAACTGGCCACGGCCGAGGCCCTGGTTGACCGCGCACTGAGCGCCGATCCCAACTACCCCGGAGCGCTCTACCTCAAGGGCCGCATCGTCTCCCTGGACTTCGAACGCCTGGGCGAGGCCGCCGAGCTCTACCGAGCCGCCCTCCAACGGGTGCCCGCAGACCTAGCCACGCGCTACGTGCTCGGCCGCGCCCTGGAAGAGATGGACCCCGACTCGGACGACGAGTACGACGCCAACCAAGCGCAAGCCGAAACGCTCTACCGCGAGATCCTCGAAGTCGGCCTCGAGCACGCCGGCTCCTGGTACGTATCCGCGGCCTTCCGCCTCTACAGCATGGCCCTCAGTGGTGATGACAAGGAAGAGAGCACCCGCGCCAGCGCCCGCTGGCAGGCACTCTCCGACGTGGGCGGCGTAGCCGTTGGCGAACCGGTGATGAACGCCGGCGAGCTAGCGCGCATCAGCCCGCCCGCCCCGCGCGGCAACTCCCAAGACAAGCGCGCGCAAGCTCCGAGCTACGAACGCACGGATATGCTGCTGCCCGAGTTTGTTGGCGCCACCTGGCTAGGCATGCACGACCTCGACGGCAATCGCCGCGCGGACGCATTGGCCTCAACACCGCAAGGAGTCGTGCTAGCTCTACAAGACGCCGAAGGTGACTTCACAAGCACACGTATCACGGAGACTCCGGCCAGCTGTTACGCCCTGATCGACTTGGATCGCGACGACACCTGGGAGCTAATCCTAGCCCAGGCAAGCGGCCTGGTATTGGTCGAGCATTCCGATGCTGGCCTGCATGTATCGACCTTTGCCTTTCCCAACCTACCTTCCGCCGTGCTCGACATGGTCGCGGTCGACTTCGACCACGATGGCGATCTGGACCTAGCCTGCGCTGGAGCATTCGGCCTGCGCCTCTTGCGCAACGACGGCGTCGGACGCCGCCCTATCGCCGAAAGCGAGGAGCCCACACCACGCGGCTCCTTCACCGACACCACAGCCGCAACGACCTGCGACTTCAGTGGCAATTTCCTCTGGTGCCTGATCGAGGACATCGACAACGACGGTGATGTGGACCTGCTAGCCGGCGGCGAGCAGGACACCTTGTTCGCCAGCAACCTGCGCGGCGGTCGCTTCGAGAACGTCACCAACGCCTGGATCGAAGGGGCGAAATTCCCGCGTAAGCCCGTCGCCGCCGATTTCGACGGCGACGGTCGTATGGACCTCTTCGTACCCCACGCCCAGCAAGCACTCCTCTACCGCCAGGACACGGCCAGCCACCTGTTACGCCAGGACCTGGACTTCGGTGTGCCTTCGGGCAGCCAGGTATCCGCCGTGGACCTGGACCAGGACATGCTGCTGGACGTGATCTGGAACCAGTCTGGAAGCGTCGCCGCTGGAGCTCTGGCCGTGGCCTTCGAGGATGCACGACAGACCTTTGAGCTGGCAGCAGCCGAGGGCCAAGGTCCCATCGCTGTAGGCGAGACCGACCTCTCGCGCAAACCCGAGCTAGCCCAAGAAATTCTGCGCGTCGGAACTGCGGGCCTGGAACTCTGGCGCACGGACACCAAGCTCGGAAACGCCGTGCGGCTCAAGTACGTGGGTAATAAGGACAACCGCCAGGCAGTGGGCGCGGTGGTCGAGCTGCGCGCCGGCGCGCGCTACCGGCGCATCTACTGGCGCGGCGACGAGCAGGTGGTGGGCATCGATGACGCGGAGTACGTGGACATCGTGCGCATCACCTGGCCCAACGGCGTTATCTCCAGCGATCTCGACCTGGACCTCGGTGACCAGTTCTTCCTAGCCGATGGCGAATTCGGCGAACAAGCAGAAGGTCTGATCGGCTCCTGTCCCTTCCTCTATAGCTGGAACGGCGAGACCTTCACCTTCATCTCCGACGTGCTCGGCGCCACGCCCCTGGGCCTACCCATGGCCCCAGGCATGCTGGTGCAACCGGACCACGATGAGTACGTGCTGGTGCGTGGTGACCAGCTCGTGCCCCGAGATGGCGTGCTCGAGCTGCAGTTCACCGAAGAGCTGCGCGAGGTGACCTACCTGGACCGCGCGCGCTTGGAGGTCATCGACCACCCCATCGGCTCGCGCATCTTCCCCGACGAGCGCTTCTGCTTCCCGCCCTTCCCTGAGCCCCACGTTCACACGGTGGAAGGTGCCCTAGCCCCCACCAAAGTCACGGGTAGTGACGGCGCCGATTGGACCGCGGAACTGCAGTCCGTGGACGACGAACACGCGCGTCCCTTCAAGCCCTACATGGGCCAGTTCCTGGGTCTCTCCGATCCCCACTGGCTCGAGCTAGAGTTCGACCCCGAAGCCGTCGCCGCCGCCCAGCAACTGCGCTTGGTCTGCACCGGTTGGTTCTACTGGTCCGACGCCTCGGTCAACATGGCTGCCGCCTACACGCCCGGCGTGGACTTCATGCCGCCCATGGTTCTGGTACCGAACGCCGACGGCGAGTTCGTCCCCGCCGGTCTGCCTCCGGGCTTCCCCGCGGGCAAGACCAAGACCATGGTGCTCGACCTCACGGGCAAGCTCGACCCCACCAACCCGCGCCTGCGTATCGCCAGCAGCCTGGCGCTTTACTGGGATGCCATCGAACTCGCCGTATGTGACGACGACGCCACCCAAAAGGTGCAGCACCTGGAAGCCATGGGCGCCGACCTCTGGCCGCGCGGTTTCAGCCAAGCGACCCCCAGCGGACGCGAGGACCTACCAGAGCGCTTCGACTTCGAGAACGTCGAAGCGCGCACCCGCTGGCAGCAACACCCCGGCAACTACACGCGCTACGGCGAGTGCGTCGCGCTGCTCGGTGAGACCGACGACCGCTACATCATCATGGGCTCGGGTGATTGCCTGACCCTGCGCTTCGACGCCAGCGAGCTCGAGCCCGTGCCCGCGGGCTACACGCGCGACTACTTGATCTACCTCGACGGCTGGGCCAAGGACCGCGACCCGAACACCATCGATGCGCTCGAGGTCGAACCCCTGCCATTCCACGGCATGAGCGGCTACCCCTACGGCGCAGACGAGTCCTTCCCCGACGGGCCCGTGCACCAGGCCTGGCGCAAGGAATGGAACACGCGCCCGGCGCGCAAGGACATCGCGCCCCTTGCGCCGGCCGCCCTCGAAGCCTGGCTCGAGCGCGACTAACCGAGCTTACTAGCCAGCCCTGCCCGGAAGTCTTCCGGCATGGGCTGGCTCGCGCCGCTCACCGGGTCGTAGCACACAAGCAGCGCCAGCCCTTCGCACCAGAGCTCGCCTTTTGGTCCGCGCACGCGGTAGGCCTGCTCGAAGGAGCTGCGCCCGAGCTTGACCGTCGCCACCTCCACCGATCCTTCGACCCCGCCGCGCCCCGGCGCCCGGAAGCGCAGATTGGTCTGGGCCAGCAGGAACGGAAACCGATTCTCCGCCAGGAAGCCCAGCTCCGTGAAGTAGTGCAACCGCGCCTCTTCGAACAGGGTCAGGTACACGGCGTTGTTGAGCACCGCCTGATTGTCCTCGTCCGACCAGCGTGTGCGGATCGGGTAGGGCTGGCTAAAGACTAGGTCCGTGGGCAATTCGAGGGGCTGCATGGGTCTCCAGCTTGGTACTCGGACGCTCAGGAAACCAGCCCCGAGGGCCGAGTTGTGGCACCGGGGCGTAGACTCTGCCCATGTGCCCCCTGGAACCCTGGCCCCTCAAGGCCCGCGCAGTAGGCCCGGACCTGCGCCTCTTCAAGACCCGCTTCGATCAGCTAGAGAACCCGCGCACGGGTCGCGTCTCCACCGCCCTGGTGATCGAGTCCGGCGACTGGTGCAATGTGGTGGCACGCAACCCGACCGGTGATTACATCCTGGTGCGCCAGTTCCGCTTCGGCAGCGGCGACTTCACGCTCGAGGTGCCCGGGGGCGCCATGGACCCCGGCGAAGTGCCCCTGCAGTCCGCCAAGCGCGAGCTGCGCGAGGAGACCGGCTACGAGGCCGCCAAGTGGACCGACCTAGGAAGCGTGGCCCCCAACCCAGCCTTCCTCAATAACCGCTGCCACCACTTCCTAGCCGAGGACGCCAAGTGCGTGGGCGAACTGCAGCAGGACGCCGGCGAGGACGTGGAGGTGGTGATTTGCACGCCGGACGAAATCCGCGAGCACATGCGCACGGGGGCCATCGACCATGCCTTGGCACTCACCGCTCTATGGCGTTCTTTCGAACGCGACTAGCCTGGTTGAGTAATCCGAACCAAAGGTAGGAGAGGCGGAACGAGGCGCTCGGGGCCGACGGCGCCCGGCCGCTGGCCGGTGGCTGGCGATGGGAGGGGTCGGGGTGAGAGCGGAGTTGTAGGGAAGTCCGCTCGAGGTGAGGATTGGGCGCGCCGGAGCCGGCCTCTGGCCGGGGGGGCGCATGGACAGAGCGAAACTTGATTCGGCAGCAAACTGTCGAGCCTTCTACGAGCCGCTTTGCGCGGCTAACTGCGCCTTGGCCAACTCGCGCAGGGCGCGCAGGTCGGTTTTGCCCGTGCCGAGCTTGGGGATTTCGTCCACGCTTACGTAGTGACTGGCGCGCGGTTGGAAGAGCCGCGGCAGCTCGCTCGCGCGCAGTGCTTCGGCAAGTGCTTCCGCGTCCATGGGCAGATTGGCGCAGAGCACCACCAATTCTTCGCCACGGGTTTCGTGCTCGATGGCGGTTACGGCCAGCTCCGGCACGACGGCGTCCTCATCCACCTCGGCAGTATCCATGGGAAGGATCTCGTACAAGGCCTCCTCAATGCGCCCATGGGGAACCATCTCGCCGCCGATCTTGCTGAAGCGGCTGAGGCGATCCGTCAGCCACAGGAAGCCGTCCACGTCGAGCTTGCCGATATCGCCGGTCACGTACCAACCGTCATGCAAGACCTCGGCCGTGGCCTCCGGCCGGCCCAGATAGCCGAGCATCACGTTGGCGCCCTTGATCTCGATCAAACCCTCCACGCCGGGGTCGAGGATCTCTTTTGACTCCGGATGCACCACGCGCACGGCCACTCCGGGGATCGGCTTGCCCACACTTCCTTGGCGCGAACTGTGATGCCGCGGACCCGCCTTGCGCGGAGTAGGTAAGTTGACCGAGGCCACCGGCGAGAGCTCTGTCGCGCCGTAGCCCTCGAGCATCTCCATGCCCATGCGTTCTTCCCAAGCCTTGGCCAGGCTAGCGGGCAACTTCTGCGCGCCGCTCACGCACAAACGCACCTTGGCAAAGGCCTCTGGACGGCAGCGCCGCAGGTAGGACTGGTAGAGCGACGGCGTGGCCAAGGTGACCGTGACACCCTCCGCCTCGCACAGCTCGCCGATGGTCTTGGCCTCCAAGGG
>JBLIOL010000173.1:0-11344 GCA_047639615.1 Planctomycetota bacterium
TCTCCACGGAGAGGCCCACGTCTACCAGACCACTGGTAAGCAGCCCGCTGACCTCCTCCGCGCGCTCCGCCGACACGTCCACCAGCATGCGCCGGTAGCCGCCATGGTCCGGGAAGCGCTCCTCGAAGTGCCGCTCGGCGATCACAAGATCCCCCTGCAGCACGGTGTCAGAAATAGCCGCCACGATGCGCACCTTCATGGCCCGCCCGCGCTCGTCCACATAGTCGAGCTCATCGCCTAGGCCCAACTTCAGCTGCCAGGTAAGGCTCGTCACATCGCCGATGGCGGGTACCACGTCCGGGCCGAGGTCGAGATTCAGCAGGCTCCAAGCACCAAGAGGCTCATCGTCGGTCGGCTCGATCTGCTTGGCAAAGCGGAAGGCTCCGCGCTCCCCGAGAGCAGCCGGATCCACGCCCAACAATGTCGGTGTGGCGGGCTTGGAGAGGTTCAAGCAGGAGGCGTCGTCGCCGTTGCGCACGCGCAAGCGCACGAAGTCCACGCCCTCAAGATCCTCATCGTAGAAGCCAAAAGCCTCCGCGCCCTCGGCGGTGTCCAGGTCCGCAGTCAGAGGCAAGCTAGTGCGTCCGTAGAGGGCGAAGCCGCCGGTGCCCGACGTGCGCGCGTAAGGATCACTGGGCGGCCCGAGTCGGTTTGCACCAACCGCGAGCACCATGAAAGCGCCGATAGCCACCAGCGCCGCCACTCCCAAGCTACGTCCCGCGCGGCGCCGCGAATTCGCTGCGCCCAGGCTTACGCCACTACGCAAGGCGCGGCTCTCGGTCTGGCGACGCAGCCACCAGCGCACCCACAAGAGGCCCGCCGTCAGCACCGCCGCGCCCGCACCGAAGAAGGCGCCCGCATGGGCCGGACCCAGAGACGGATCAACAAGCACACTCACCGCCGCAGCCACGGACAGCAGCAGAACGGACCAGGTAGCGGAACGCTTGCCGCTCACGCTCTCCTGGGAAATGCCCACGCCCAGACGAGCCGCAAGCAACTCCACCACGCTACTGCCCAGAGCCTTGCGCACGCCCCAAGCAATCGCGACGAGCGTACTCAGCCAGGCCGACAGCACCCCGATGCTAAGCGTCATGGCCTGCCAATGGAACTCGATCGGCGTGCGCGCAACAGCATCCGCCCAAAGGGTATCGAGCCCCTTCAAGACCGCCTGCGTGAACAACAAGCCCAAGGGCGCACCGAGCACGGACCCGAGGAGCGCCAAGCTCCCGGCCTCCGCAAGCACCAGCCGACGAATGCGCTTGCGCCCAAACCCCAAGGCAACCAACAATCCCTGCTCGCTGGCACGCGCCTCGACTCCGAAGAGGAAGAGCTGCGTAGTGAGCAAGAGAGCTGCGATGATCAGGAAGAAGGACAGGCCCAGAAACAGGCCGCCGAAGTCCGTGGGCGACTGACTCGAGCGTCTTGCGGGCGTGCGCAAATCGCGCAGCACGAGCCCAAGATCCGCCGGCTGTAAAGCACCGCGTAGATTGGCCAGCAACTCAGCCTCGTACTGCGGCGTGAAACGCGCCCCACTCAGGGAACCGAAGCGGCTGCCCCAAAGTGCGCGGCCCGCGGCCAGGTTGATGAAGGCCTTAGGCGTGCCGCCGTGATCCTCCCAGTAGGCCTCGTCAGCCGGGCGAAGTGCTTTTAGATCCACGGGCGTACCCGGCTCCCAATCCCGGCAGGACTCCGCGTCCGCCAAACCAGGGAAGTCCGGCATCAGCTCGCGGCCTAGGCCCGTACCGATGACCTCAATGGCTCCAGCCATCCGGAAACTCGCGCTCTCCACCACCATACGCCGCGCCGCATCCACTCGATAGAACTCGAGCTCTACGGCTGCGCCCGACTCAAGCCCCATGTCTTCCTGAGCCCAAGCACTGAGCCGCAGCTCATCGTCCTCAAGGCCCGCGCCAAAGGCGAGTAATGGATCCGCGCTGGGAGCCGCATCCCCAAGTGGTCCGATGGCGCTGACCATGGAGTACGGAATACTGTGCTCGCCGCTGTGAATGCGATTCACAAAGTAGGTGAACACACCGGTCAGGGGCACGCTCTGCTGACCCTCAAGAGCGTCCACGAAGGGCTCGTCAAAGAACAGACGCTCGGTGACCAACTCGCGCTGACCCGTGGCCAATTCGTCCACGCGGATACCTGCGTCCGCCAACTGCCAAGCCGCGTCCAGGCGCTGCTGCACGTCCAGAAGGTCTGCGGCCTCGAAGGCCTGCAGGCTCAGTAGCGCCAGGTTGACCTTGGCATCCAGCTCGAGCTCCTGCTGCAGCCAGTCCAAGTCCACGTAGATATTCGCCGGATCGCCAGGTGTTCCGTCTAGAGCGAAGGCGCCGAAGTGCGCGTGGTCGAGGGTCCCGGTGACCTTCACCCGCAGGGCCACGCTGTCGTCCTGACCAGCCAGAGAGAGGTCCCGCGGAATAGCGCTGGGCGGGCTGACGCGCAGGACCAGCGTATCGCCGACCTTGGCATCCATGCGCCGTTGCAACTCCAAAGAGAGCAGCGCCTGCTTAGCCGCGGGCAAGCCCACCTCGCCCGGCTGCGGAGCCAGCCCGTAGAAGCGTTGATCCACGCCGAGCAAGCGCACATCCGACACACGCCGGTCGCCACGGGGTGTGGAAACGACGGCCGGTAGAAGCAATGCGGGAGCCGTCCGCGCGCCCTCAAGTTGTCCGAGTTCCTCCGACAGCTGCTCCGTAAAGAAGCGCTCGCCGCCGCCAAGTAGCACGTCCGCCGCACCAATTCGCGCCGCTGCACGATTCGCCAGGGTGTGGCGTACGGAGTCGCCAACACACAGGCCTCCCACAAGCACGGCACTAGCCACGGCCGCGCCGATCAACACGCCGAGATGGCTGCGCCTGTAGTGGCGCAGACTGCTCAGCAGAAAGCTAAGCCGATTCACTGGGCCGCCGTTGCCTGGCTGTCCACGAACCGGCCGCCCACGAGCGTCAGCGTCCGGCCGAGAGTGGCGGCCAGGTCAGGCGAGTGCGTTACGACGAGCAGCGCCGCGCCCTCGAGCTCACTCTGCTCGCGCAGCAGCTTGCCCATCTCTGCGGCAGCCACCACATCTAAGGAGCCAGTCGGCTCATCCGCCAGCAGCAGCTTCGGCTTCAGCAAGAGCGCACGCACCACCGCCACCCGCTGACGCTCGCCTCCGGAAAGCTGCGCCGGCCTGTGATCCTTGCGCTCGCCCAAACCGACCCGCTCGAGCAACCGCCCAGCGCGCGCTTGCAAGGCGCTGGTATCACCCGCGTCCCCGGCCAGCGTCGGCAGCAACACGTTCTCTAGGGCGGAGAGCTGCGGCAAGAGATGATGCTGCTGAAAGATGAAGCCCAGATCCTGATTGCGCATGCGCGCGACCTCGTCCGGTCCCAGCCCAGCCACATCCACGCCGCCGAGCAGCACACGCCCACGGCTAGGCACTTCGAGCGTGCCCGCCAGGTTGAGCAGAGTGCTCTTGCCCGAGCCCGAAGGCCCCACGATGGCCAGGGTCTCGCCCGCACCCAGCTCGAAGTCGATCCCGTGCAAAACACGGGTCTCCGCAGGCCCCGACCCGAAGGTCTTGGCTACGGCTTCGAAGCGCAAGAGCGACTCCTGGCCTGACACTACTGCTCCCCTTGGGGCACTTCCGCGCTAACCGGCGCCTTGGCCGCAGCCGGAGCCGGCTTGTAAAGCGTCACCAAGGTACCGCCACCGGCGGCCATCAAGATGCCCGCGAAGAACTGCCAAGGCAGGCTCCCCACGCCACCCTTCGGCGGGTGCAGCCAGAGCACGACAACCGCGTTCACGATGGGCGCGCCAGCGAAGATGATCGACATGACGACCGCTGGTTGGCCCTTGGCTCCGAAGGCCAGCAGCACGCAGAAGGCACCGATGGCGCCCACTGTTCCGGCGATCAACGACTTGGACCAGCCACCGACGGGGAACTGCCAGTCGGAGCCATTGATCAGCATCATGGCCGCCGGCGCCAGCACGGCGATCAGCACGTAGGCGATGCCGACCATGAAGAAGGCCTTGTAGCGTCCGTTGACCGGATCTGCCATGCCCACCTGACCCATGTGCAGGAAGACTCCGTAGAGCCCCCACGAGATCACGGTCATGAGGGCGAAGACGATCCAAAGATTGCCGCTTGAGCTTTCGGGCATGTCAGGTGGTGGGCTCGATCAGAGCCGCAATGGCAGGAGGAATGTTCACGGCGCGGGGTCGGCCCGCCGCCGCATCTAGGGAAACGCAGACCACCTTGAGGCAGCCTGTAGCCAAGGGGGCGCTGTCCGCGTCGGACTCGCCCTCCAGGTGAAAAGTAAAGCCGTACTCGAAGCCCTTAGCCAACTTGGCCTGGACCCGGAGTTCGATGCGCATGACGTCTTCGAAGCGCACCGGCCGGCGGTAATCGCAGCTAGCGTGTACGCGCGCGAAGCCGTATTCGCGGCCCGCTGGCTCACCGGGGAGTTGGCCGTGGACGCCGAGGCCTAAGGAGCGCAGGAACTCATGCTCGCAGGTCTCCATCCAGCGGAAGAAGCCAGAGAAGTGCGCGATCCCGGCCATGTCGGTCTCCGAGAACTCCACGCGCCGGGTCATGCTGAACTGGTGAGCCATAGCTAACTGCGAAGTCTACAGACCTGCTCGACAGCGCGCCCCATGCTGGCCGCGTCGAAACGCTCGAAGACGACCTTGCGGGCGGCCAGCCCAAGGGCCTGCGCCCGCTCACGATCCTGCAGCAGGTCCAGCAAGCAGGCGGCGTGCTGCCGACTGTCGCCCGGCGGATAGAGCAGACCTCCACCGGTGGCCTCCAGCAGCTCCGGGAAGGCCCCGCAATCGGGCTGCACCACGGGTGTTCCACTGGCCCAGGCCTCCAGCAAGTAAAGGCCGAAGGATTCCCCATAGGTGGCCGGCACGGAGAGCACATCCACCTCGCGCAGCAGCGCGAGCTTCGCCTCCCGGGAGACGGGCCCGCGTAGGTCGACCTGCGCCTCCAGCCCCGCCTCGCGCACGCGCCCTCGCAGGCGCTTAAGCAGGGCCTTGTCCTCGTTCAGCACCACCCCGGCCGCCACCAGACGCGCCTCGGGCAAGCGCTTGTTCACAATCATGAAGCTCTCCAGCAGCTGGTCGATGCCCTTGTCGCTGCACATGCGCGCCAGGAATCCGACCGTCGGCGGACGCTCCGCCGGCGCCGGCGCCGGCTCCGGAAAGTCGTCCAGCTCGATGCCATTCCAAACCACCGGCCGGCGCTCGGGCGCGAGCCCCAGGCGCTCGCCCATGAGCTCAGCCGTGTACTCGCTGACCGGAAGGAAGGCCGCCACGTCCTTGGCGCGCTCCTTGAGAGTGTCCCAACACTGCTGGCGATAGGGCTCCGCGAGGTTGTCCAGGAAGGGCGCCTCCCCCTGCAGGGTGCACAGCACGGGACACTCCAGCGCCTTGCCGATCTCGCGCGCCAAGCCGATCAGCATCACATTCGACAGGATCACCACATCGGGTCGCGGCAACTCCTTGAGCCACTGCACGAGCTCATCCAACTGCGTGCGTTGACGTCCCGCTTCCCCGCGCAACATGGACAGAGTCAGAGGACCCAACCCCGGCGCCTCGGTCATCTTCGAACGCCCAGCCGCAAAGCGCAGCAGCCTCGGCGAGTCCAAGCGGTCGCGTAGAAAACGCGGCAGGAAGCGATAGCCCGGCAGCACCTGCTGCAAGAAGACATTGATGCCGCCCATGTGCACATCCGCCGAGTGCTCTTGCGCGTCCGCGCCCTCTAGGCTGAAGGGTAAGTACAAGGGCGCGATCATGGCCTCGTGCCCAAGTTCGCAGAGGGCCTTCACCAGGGTGTTGTCCCGCAGGCAGCTCCCGCACAGGAATGTGCCCGTGCCCGGCGTCAGCTGGATGATGCGCAAGGGAAGGGTCTGCCCTCAGACGTAGCGATCGCTGAGGTGCTGAGGCAGAAAAAAGGCCGGCAGCAGCCCGTCCACTAGGAGCAGACCTTCAGGGGTCAAGCGCACGCCATCCGACTCCACGTTGAGATAGCCGTCAGCCGCATGCTGCGCCAGCACATCCGCAAAGCGCTCCAGGGGATCGACCCCGAACTTGTCCTGAAACTCCGCAGCGAGCACATGCCCGGTCTTGAGCTGCAGGATCCACTCGCGGATCAAGCGCTCCTCGGCCTCGAGTTGGTAGGCGCGACTGACCGGCAACTCACCCTTGTCGACGCCCGTCACGTAGGGCTCGAAGGAAGCCTCGTTCTGGAAGTGCAGCCCACCCAGGTGCGAGAAGGCCGAGACGCCCAAGCCGAGCATGTCGGCGCCGTGCCAGAGCGAGTCGCGATACAGGAAGCTCGTGCCCTTGCGGTTGGCCGTGTAGGCGCTGTTCTGACTGAAGCCAATTTGGCCCAAGGCGCCGAATGCCTCAGCTACCCAGCGACGCTTGGTCTCCCAATCCGCCACCGGCGCCGACTCCGCGCCCTCGTCCTTCATCTGCGCGTATATGGTGGTGTTGTAGGGCACCTCCATCTGATAGATCGTGACGCTGTCGGGCTGCATCTCGCAGGTGCGCCGCACGCAGTCACTCCAGTTCTCGTCCGTTTCGCCAACCATGCCGGCGATCAGATCGATGTTGACCTGGGGAAAGCCCACCTCGCGCGCGAAGCCGTAGGTGCGCTCGATCTCCACGTCACGGTGGGCGCGGTTGTTCAGCTCGAGGATCTTCGGGTTGAAGTTCTCCACGCCCAGGGACAGGCGCGTCACGCCCAAATCCCGCAAGGTCTGTAGCTTGGCCAAGGACAAGGTCCCCGGCTCGCACTCGAAGGTGACTTCCTCCACGGCGCTCCAGTCCAAGCTCTCACGCAGGCGCCCGAAGAGTTGTTCCAGCTGCTGGCTCGAGAGGTAGCTCGGCGTACCACCGCCGAAGTACACGAAGCGCGGCTTGCGCCCGGCGATGTACGGCGTGCTGGCGTAGGCCGCAGCCTCCGCGCCCACCGCGTCCAGGTAGCGCACGACCTCTTTCGAGTTCTTGTCCGTGTAGACCTTGAAGTAGCAGAAGTGGCAGCGCTTACGGCAGAAGGGAATGTGCACGTACACGCCCAGGTCCCGGGTGGCTGGAGCTTCCTTCGCCAGCAGTCCATCCAAGCCCCCCACCGCTTCCGGATTCCAGAAGGAATAGGGTGGGTAGTTGGAGATGAAGTAGTTGCCTACTGTGGTTTTTTGCGCCTGATCGGTCATCGCCCGTCGGATTCCTTACTGGCCTCGGGCCCAAAACAATACATCACGCCGTCGTTAGCACCAACCCAAACGCGCCCATCCACCACCGCAGGGCTCGACAGGATCGAGCGCCCCACGTCGTAACTCCAGAGTTCCTCGCCCTTGTCCAGGGAGAGCACGTACACGCGCCCGTCCCCTGAGCCAAAGACCACCTTCCCATCGGCCACCACAGGCGAACCATCCACCTTGCGCTTGGTCTTGAAGGTCCATACGGGTTTGCCCTCGTCCCGAGTCACGCAGTGCATCTGGCGGTCGCGACCACCGAAGACCACGCGGTCCTTGGTGATGGCCGGTGAAGAGAAAAAGGCATGCCGCTGGGAGTCGTAGTGCCAGACCTGTTCGCCGGCCTTGACGTCCACGCACACGAACTCATTGCCGTAGTGCCCGAAGTAGGCGCGCCCATCCACGAAGGCCGCCGAGCCCGCCACATGGCAGTCCTCCGCCAAGCCGAACTCAAAGACACGCTTGCCGCTGAGCACATCGACCACGTGCAGCACCGCGTCGCAGCCACCAAAGATGGCGCGCCCCTCATCAATGGCCGGCGTGCCGTTGATGAAGCTCTCGGTGGTGTAGGTGAAGAGGCGTTCGCCACTTGTTCCGTCGAAGCAATAGAGGTTGGCGTCATAGGACCCACCCACGACCCGCAGCTTCTCCCCATCGCGCACGAAGTTGGCGCCGCCGAGGATCTTGTCGCCGGTCTCCTGCTTCCAAAGCAGCTCGCCCGTGTCCGCGGCGAGCGCATAGAAGAAGGCGTCGTTCGAGCCGATGAAGACCTTGCCATCCACCACCAGGGGCGGCGCCTCGATCAAGTCGCCCGTCTCGTAACTCCAGACAGCCGAGCCGTCCTCGGCCGACACGCAGTGCACCTTCTGATCGTCCGCGCCGAAGTACACATGCCCGCCACTGACCGCCGGCGAGGAAGTAATCGCACCACCGGCCTCATAGGTCCAGAGCAGCTCCAACTCCGCCGAGAGCTCGCCCCCCGCGATACCGGACAGCCCCACGTCCCCGCGGAACATGGGCCACTGACCTGACAAGCTCAGCCCGACGCCGGCCACGCCGGCACTGGCCAGCAAGGCGACACCACAAACGGCCTTGGCATAAGTAGGAATCATCGCCCGCATTGTGAGCCCCCAGGCCCCCTCAGCGCACATTCCCCCCCGCTTTCTCCCCAGTCCTTACCAGATGCAAAAGAAACACCCCGCCTGGGAAGGCGAGGTGCAGTCCATGGGGTCCGATTCGAGCTTCGAGCTAGCTCAGTTCCAGGTGATCTCCAGGCCTTGGCTGGTGTTGCTGGTCTGGGCCGGGTTCTGGTCGCGATACCAGTACTGGAAATTCCAGGTGGAGCCGGGCACGAAGGTCGTGTGCTGCAGCAGGCTGGTCAGGTCCAACTGACGGACGACGCCGCCCACCGGGTTCGCAACGAGCACTTGATCATTGAGTCGCACGATATGACGTCACCCTCAGAACCCTCCGGAATACTCACAGACCATCGCTGTACGCCAAACCGATCAACCATGGAGAGCATCGGCGCGAGTGGATCGCCGACCATCTTGCACAAGAGGCCATTCCAATCCTTGTTGTGCCCCTCACGAAGACCCCAGCTCCCCTGGCCCGTGCCCCCCAAGCTGAGACCAAAGTGTGATATGAGTCGAGGCTCACGAGGCTTGCCTTTCTCGTATGCGCAGAAGCACATGGCCTGATGATCGTCCTCCCCCTGGATATCCGCGATGAGCCTGCGTTGCTCATCAAATATTTCCAGCCCCGTCCCCCTCAACATGCCCAATGGCTGCGGCTCTTGACGAGCAAGAATGGACCCGGTGTAGGCGGAAAGCCCCACCGCTAGTAGCCACGCAGCAGCGTGCAGTCTAGAGCCCTTCACATTGACGGGCGAGATCATCGATTCAGCTACTGACATGCTTCGCTGCACTTGATGCTGTCCGGTATTGATCGGAGGCAATTGACTCTCGATGGAGTCCAGGAGAACGCAACGGTTCCTACTGGCTTGTAGGTCTCAGGAACCCGTTGCCTGCCCCGCGGTTCCGAGTTGATTGTCAGTCAGCACCTCAGCCCCGCCGGTAGCTCATACCCCCTGCGGGGCGAGACCGAGACCTGAGGCCCCCCGCCTCGGGCATCACACCCGTAGCCATCGAAGGCCCTACTCTCGGATCTCGGACCGCAACAGGCGCCCGCCTAGCGCGCCGCTGCCTGGGCCTAGTTCCACACACCAGTTGGCGGCTCCAAGGAGCGAGCTGCGGTGTTCGGCGGCGATCACCAGGTGGCCGCGTGTGCCCAGTTCCTGAAGCACGTGGGCCAAGCGCAGGAGGTCGGCCTCGTGCAGGCCTGAAGCGGGCTCGTCGAGCAATATGAGGTCGGGGCCGCCGCCGTCCAGCAAGCAGCTAGCGAGGAGCACCCGCTGACGTTCGCCGCCTGAGAGCGAGGCGCGGCTGCGGCCCAACGAGAGATGGCCGAGGTCTAAGCGAAGGAGCGCTTCCAAGGCTCGGCGCAGGGGCCCTGCCGAGAGTCTTTCGACCAGAGCAGAGGCAGGCTCGCTCAGGAACGCGGCCACGTGCAAGCCATTCCAATGCACGGCGAGTACTTCTGGCCGGAAGCGCTGGCCAGCGCAACTTGGGCACGGCAGGGCGAGGTCGCCCATGAAGTCCATGGGCACCCTCTCGGTGCCGCTGCCCTTGCAGGTCTCGCAGCGGCCGGCGGGGCTGTCGAAGGAGAAGGCCTTGCGGGCAAGCCCGCTACCTTTGGCTTCGGCGTGGTAGAGCGACTGCACTGCGGGTGCGAGATCCAGCATGCTCAGCAGGGTGCGGCCAGCGCCCGGCGTGCGCAGCTTGCGAAAGCGTTCGAAGCCCTCGAGAGACTCGCACTGGCGCGGCTGACCCGCTTCCATGCTCGCTCGCAACACATCCCTGAGCAGGCTGCTCTTGCCGCTGCCGGAGGGGCCGGCGATCGCGACGAAGCCCTCGGCTGGAAGGTGCACGTCGATGTAATCCAAGTGGTTAGCGCAGGCACCGCGGATCCACAGGCGCTCGGTAGTGAGAGCGCCGCTGGGCTGGGCAGCGGGTGCGCGCAAGGCCTGGGCCGTGGGTCCATCGCTGGCTAAAATCTCCGCGCCGGGGCCAGCCGCCAGTAGCTCTCCGCCCTCCGCGCCCGCGCCAGGACCAAGCTCGATCAAGTACTCCGCGGCCCGGATCACAGCGGGCCGATGCTCGACAACCACCAGCGTATTGCCCTGCTCCACCAGCTGCTTGAGCTTCCCAACCAGCAAACTCACATCGCCGTCATGCAAGCCCGCGCTCGGCTCGTCGAGCACGATGGTCATGCCCACCAAGCCCCCATGCAGCGCACCGGCCAAGCGTACGCGCTGCAGCTCGCCTTCGGACAGGGTCGCACTCGAACGCGAGAGCTGCAGGTGACCGAGACCCAGCTCGGTCAGGTCGAGCACGCGCGCTTCCAACTCCGGCAGGAGCGCCTCGCGTAACTCCCCCGCGCGCGCATCCAATTCGGCACCTCGCAGGCTCGCCGGTACCAGCTCCAAGGGCAAGTCTAAGAGCGCCGGCAAGCTCCACACACCCACAAGCGCCCGGCGCGCCTGTGCGCCAATGCGCATGCCCTTGCACTCCTCGCACGGCATGGGAGCCAAGGGCTCGGCCCAAGCGGCTGCCGTTTTCTGCTTGGCGCGCCGCAAGGCTTCGCGCTCAGCTAGGGCGAGCAAACCCTCCCACCGCCCTACGAAGTGATGCTTCTGCGCCAACCCACCGCGGGTGAAGCTCCAAGTCACATCGAATTTGCGCTCACCAGCACCATGCAGCGCCAGCTCCTTCAGCTCCGCACTTAACTCCTCCCATGGCAGGTCCAAGTCCGCGTCGGGCAGAGTCGCCTCAGCAGCCGCACGCAGCGTCGGTAAGGTCTGGCCTTCCGCTTCGCCCAGATAGCGCCCCACGCGCGTGCCATCCAAGGCGCCAGCGGCGAGGGACAAGCTCGCATCGCCGATCAGTAGCGCCGGATCGCAGCGCTGAACTTGGCCCATCCCTTCGCAGGCGGAGCAAGCACCGATGGCGCGGTCCGGACTGAAGTGCTCAGCG
>JBLIOL010000174.1:0-11323 GCA_047639615.1 Planctomycetota bacterium
AGAGGAGCGCGCGCCGTTCGCCCGCGGGCAAGCGCCCAGCGCGGGCCTCGGAGAGAGCAAAGCCCAGATCGCGAGCACCCTCCACCCGTTCGGTCAGCAGCTCCAGCTCCCAACCGAAGCCGCTCAATCGCCGAGCACGAGCGGCCACCACGCGCGGGGTCAGGAAGCCCGCCGTCCGCAGCTCCTCCGAGAGCAGCAACTCGCGGAAGGGCCGCTCGGGCCCGAGGTAGCGACCGCCGGTGATCCCGCGCAGCAAGCCACCATGCTGAAAGCGCCGCACCAAGAGCGCGCCACCGTCCAAGGCCACCTGCCCCATGGACCCGCGACCCGTCAGGTTGGTGAGCGTGGTCGGCGCATCGCTGACCACGGAATAGCCAGCCCTTTGGAGCTCGCTAGCGCGCTCCTCCCAGACCGCCAACCAACCCTCGGACGACCCCGTCCAGGCATAGCCCGGAGGGAGTGTCACTGGACCGTGATCGGTGGCAGGCCGAGAGTCGGACATGGCTTCAAGGCGCGCCAGGCGCCATGCGGTTACAGACCGGCGCCGAAGCCGCCGCCACCACCGCCGTCGCCTGAAGCTTCGGCAGCACGCGGTTCTTCCTTACGCTCGGGCTTACGCTCGGGCTTGCGCTCGGGCTCAGGCCTACGCTCGGGCCTGCGCTCGGGCTCAGACTGACGCTCAGGCCTACGCTCAGGCCTGCGCTCGGGCTCGGACTGACGCTCGGACTGACGCTCGGGCTGACGCTCGGGTTGACGCTCGGGCTGACGCTCGGGCTGACGCTCGGGTGCGGGGCGCTCGCTGCGAGCCGGTTGGGCTTCGCTTCGCTCACGCGGTGCTTCCTTGCCTTCGTCGCTCCAGGCGCTGACCGGCTCTTCGCGCAGGCGCGGCTGGTAGTCCTCGTTGCGATCGCTACTGCGGCCACGGTCGTTACCGCGATCTCCGCCGCGATCTCCGCCGCGATCGTTGTCACGTCCACGCCCACGGCCGCGTCCACCGGAGCTGCGACCTCGGCCACCGCCTCCGCTACTGCGACGTCCGCGAGTGAAGCTCTCCCGGCGAATACCATCGTCTTGGCTCTCGCCAATATCGATGTAGTCCACCGGAATGGACTCGGACAGGAAGAGCGAGTGGCGATCGTAGAAGTCGATGCCGTCCTCCCAAGCTTCCCGTGCCCGCACGGTGATGACCACGTACTCGGGCGCCGCGCGACGGCCGGCTTCGCGGGCGTCGTCCTCGGTCAATGCCAAGTGCAGGTAGGTGCGGCGACCAGCGCGCAGGCCACTACGCTCGGCGCGGTCCGCGTCGCGGCTTCCGATGCCAACGTAGAGGAACTTCGGCGGCTCGGTGGAGTCACCGGCCTCGATGTGGATCGAGTGCCCGTAGAGGGCGCGCACCTTGTTGTCCTTGATCTGGTAGCGAATGCGGTCACCGGTCTCGATGGCCACAGCCACGTCGTCGTCGGTGACAGCCTCGCCGAGGCGTTCGTTGAGGGCACAGACCACGTCTCCGAGGTCGCCCCAGCCCTGTTTATCGAGCTCGAGATCGAACTCCTCCGGCTGGTGCCGAAGCATGTAGGCGAGAGAGCGAGTGATCTGTTCTGTGAGGCTTCCGTGCATGTTGCGCTACGCCTGACGGGGTTGCCGGACGTGTTTTGGGGGGTAGGTGAGGGATTCTATGGCCCCGGGCGCCATATTGCGAGGCGCCCGGGACAGACCTGACCTAGGAACTGGTGACTGGGTCCGCTGGGCCCTCTTCGCCCTCGCTACGGCTGATTACGGCGGCCCCACAGGTGTCGGACCAGACATTGACGACGGTTCGCAGCATGTCCAGGGGGCGATCCACGGCTAGCAGGAGGGCGGCACCCTCCACGGGCAGGCCCAGGGCCGAGAGAATCGTGAGCATCATCACCAGGCCGGCGCTGGGGATGCCAGCGGCCCCGATACTGGCCAGCAGGGCCAGCATCACGATAAAGCACTGCTGAACCAGGGTCAGAGGGTCGCCCCCCACGGTGGCGTAGTACTGGGCCAGGAAGATGACGCCGATGCACTCGTAGAGCGCCGTGCCGTCCATATTGACCGTGGCGCCCAGGGGCAGGGTGAAGGAGCCAACCTTGTTACTGACCCGGCCGCGGTCCTCCACGGTCTCCAGGGTGACCGGTAGGGTCATGCTGGAGGAGCTCGTGCTGAAGGCCGTCATCAGGGCCGGGGACATGGCCCGGAACCAGCGGATGGGCGAGATCTTGCCCACGAAGCGCAGCAGCAGCGGCAAGGTAATCACCGCGTGGATCAGGAGCGCCGCCGTGACCGTGAACATATAGAGCAGCAGCGCCTTGAAGGGCGCCAAGCCGGTGGCGGCCGTGACCTTCACCATCAGGGCGAAGACGCCGTAGGGCAAGAGCGAGAGCACGCCCTTGGCCATGGTCATCATGACCTCCAGCAGACTCTCGAAGCTCTCGCGCACGCGCTTCCCATGGGGATCCGGCGTACGCGTGATGAAGTAGCCCAAGATCAAGGCGAAGAAGATGATCGAGAGCATCGCCGAGTTGTCGCTGAAGGCAGCGAACACATTGCTCGGCACCATGCGCTTGAGCACCTCCACGAACTGCAGGGTGTCGCCCCCACCCTCGAAGCGTTCGTAGGCTAAACCTAGGCTAGCGCCCGTTCCCGGCTGGATCAGGTTGACCAGAGTCTGGCCCACCATGATCGCAAGCAGCGAGCTGGCCATGTAGTAGGCGAAGGTCTTACCGCCCAAGCGGCGCAGGTCCTTCATGGTGCCCACGCCGGCCACGCCGGAGACGATCGAGGTCAGGACCAAGGGCACGATCAACATCTTGAGTAGGGCGATGAAGATGTCCGCCACGAAGGCGAATGGCCACAGCCAACGCGCACGTGCGGAGCTCGGGTCCATGCCCAAGGAGAGCGCGCGAATGCCGGGCTCATCCTTGCTCCAAGTCACTCCCTCCTGGATCGGGTTGATCGGCAGCAGCCAGACCACCTGGCCGTTCTTGCCGAGGTCGAGCAGATCCGTTTGGAAGGCCTCGGCGGAGCCCAGGAGCACCACGCGCTCCTCTTCCGTTCCGCGCTCGAGCACGGCCCCGCGGAATTCAGCCCCGGCACTCAGCTTGGCCTTGGCCGCCGGACCACCGGAATCTACCTGCGACAGGCGGATGCCCTGATCCGCGGACTCGAATTTGGCCCCCACCCAGGCCTCGTCAGGGAAGCTGATCTGCAATCCGATCCCGACAAATACGCCGGCCAACATCCAGGCCAGGACTTTCCAGTGCAGCGCCATGCGCTTTTTCTCGGTGCCTTCCATGGCAGGAGAATACGGCCTGGAGCCCAGATCGTCAGAGAACTATCCCCCTGTGCTACGCCGCAGCCCCATCCCCGGGTGTATCCCGGGGCCCGCCTTGGGCGGCCTGGGATGGAGCGCCCGGGGGAGTTGCCTTCCGATTGCAACTCCCACCGGGAGCCCCGATGCGATTCCCTCCCGATCCGCCGGGAGCCAGCGACGGGCTGCTAGCTGCTGGCTCAAAGCCTGCACCCAACAACCGTTGCATGAGCGCCCCCGACCCACGAACCTCGACACAGAGCCTTTCCCCAGTCTCTCTATCGAGCCACTCCAGAGTCGTCCCCCCCCATTGCTCACCCGCGTCCAAGGACGCGATGGGTGTGCTTCTCTCGGGCAGGTCGGAATCAGGAAGTGAAAGGTCGGTGTTCATCGGATCGGTCAGGTTTCGCGTGGGAACTCCGCCCCCCGGCGGACTCCCATGAGGAGATACCAACGCCCGAGCCGCGGAGATATTTCCCTCCTTACAGAGGGCTATCCAAGGCCGAGCCCCAGCAGGACCGGAGGAACGGCACGCGTTCCCATGACTTCATTCCGATAACGCGCCTCTCGGTTGCAGCTGTTCCAAAGGGATCATGAAAGAGTCCCGTAGGACGCAGGCCGGCGCACGTTTCTGAGACACACGCACGAGGGACCCAGCCGACGGAAAATGTAGCGCTCAGGGGCAGGCCTGGGCCCACGGCGCCCGGCCGCAGGCCGGGCGCCTTCGGTTCCTAGCGCCTTGTCACTCACAATCCCGCCATCGATTTCACGCAGTGCCTGCGTCCCGAGTTCAGGCGCATGGGCTCACAAACGAGAGGGCGGAGAGCAGCTATGCGCTGCCCTCCGCCCTCACACAATCCGCTTACTCGTGCAGCCGGCGTTACTTGGCCAACTCCAAGGGTTCCAGTTCCATGTCGGCCGGCACGTCGACGCCGAGGCTGTCGAGCACCGTGGGCGCGATGTGCAGCACGCTGACACCACCCTCGGGAATGGTCACCTTGCGGTTGGAGAAGAAGATGCCCGTCACCAGGTCGGGCGAGTTCGAGGCGTGATCTCCGGACCAGCGGTTCGTGTTGTTCTTGTAGATAGGACCGGCGACCACGCGACCATCCACATCCTTGAGCGACATTTTGCCCACCACCGTGCCCCAGGAGGCGCGGTAGAACTCGGCGAAGCCGATCATCAGGTCGGAGCACAGGTAGTCCGTGGTCTTCCAGTCGCCGGGATACTTGTCCCACATGATCGTGGCGTCCTGGACCGAGTGCACGGGCGTCTCGTAGGGCGCGTCCTCAGGACCCGTATCCATCGCCGCCAGCAGGTCCGCTTGGATCTTCTCCAGGACAGCGCGGGCTTCCTCGACGGGCACGATGCCATTGGGCTCACGGCCCTCGAGGTTCAGGTAGATCATGCCGAGCCCCACGCCATAGGCCTGGGTACGGCTCCAATCCACGTAGTTGAAGGGGGTCTTGCCGTCGCTCCGAGTGACGCCATCCTTCAGCTTCAGGTAGCCGGCGGCGTGCAGGAAGTTGTTCACTTCCATGCCGCGGCGGTAACTGGTGAAGCCGTGGTCAGCACACAGGATCAGGGTGTCCTCGGGGTTCATCTTCTCGAGCACCTCCCCCACGCGCTTGTCGATCTGCTTGTAGATGGCCGGGATTGCATCCGCGTAGCTGATCTCCTCGCCGAAGAGCTCGATGGTGCGCTTGGCCATCTCCGCATCATGCCCCGGGTGCAGGGGATCATAGAAGCGATACATGATGTGCTGCATGCGATCCGATGTGCTGTAGACGCTGAAGAGCAAGTCCCAGTCGTCACGTGCCATGGAGGCCAGGGTCAAGCGCCGGCGCCAACCCATGGTGAACTCGATGTCCTCGAGGAACACCGTGGGGTCCAGGGCCTTGTCTTTGAGCTGGTTGGTCATGCAGGACCAGCCGAGGGTCTCGTAGGGACTGCCACTCCACTTGGCGAGGTCTCCGGAGAAGCTCGCGGGCTGGCTGACCGGCTGCCAGAAGGGCGGAGCCTCGGGATCGATGTCGAAGGTCGACAGGTAGAGCACCAGGTCGTCGTCGAGACTATTCAGGCGCGCACGGGTGATGGCGTTGGCCTTGACCAGCGGGTTCAGCTCGAAGGGCAGGCGATACCAATCCGACCAGTCTCCCACCTTTAGGTGCTGAGTTTGGCCGGCAATCGTCAGTTTGATGCCGTCGTCTTCACGCTCGATCACCATCGGCAAGCTGGTGCGATGCTTGTGCTCGGCCTTGCCGCGGTAGTTCGGGTTAGCGCCGATGAAGACGCCGTATTCGGCTAGCTCTTCTTCGAGTTCGCCCTGACGGGCGCGAATTTCGCCCATCTCCTTCCAGCCCAGGTCGGGGGAGTTTTGCTTGCGATCTTCGAGTGCATCCCACTCGTCGTTGAGCAGGCCCGACTCGTAGAAGTTCACCGGGCCGTAGACCTCGGTCTCGATGCGGCCATTGCGCTCGGAGACTTTGAATTCCGTACCGGTGCCGGAGCTGCCCGCGCTGGTGCCCTTGGGAGCCTTGTCCATGCTCAGCGGGCTGGTGGTGTAGATGAACCAGTTGCCGTTGCCGGCGCTGCGGATGTCGGGCAGGCCAAGGCCGCCGAGCACGCGCGCTCCTTCGGGTGTCGGACGGCCGAAGGCAAGGGCCGCGTCGAGCACCAAAGACTTCTTGCCCGACTCGGCCGCGTAGTCCCACATGGCGGGCACGCGCACCTTGTTCGTGTAGATATTGCTGACCTCGCGCGGCACATAGCCCTTGGCCCTGACCGCGCCATAGGCACCGACGCCGCCGAGCATGGCGGCCAGAAGCACGGCCACCATCTTGTTCATGCGCAACAGGAAGGCGAACAGGATCAGGAAGACCAGGAACAAGCCGACGCCCGCGCCGGCCACCAGGGTGGTGGTCTCGTTGGTGGCCAGAATTCCAAGCAGGCCACCGGGCTCAAGCTCGGCCGGCGTCTTGGTGGCGCGCCCCACGTGACCCTCGGCGGCGGAGATCGCGCCCGAGTCACTGATGGTGCGCAGGATGAAACTGGGCACCCCGTTCTCGTTCGGGTTCTGGCCCGTGTTGAGCGCGGCCCAACCCGCTGCGGATTCCGCAGGGTTGGTGGAGTGCAGCGGAGCAAAGGTGCCTTGCTCCGCCAGCTTGGAGAGGTTGGGCAGCTGCCCAGCTTCCATCATGGCCTGGGTCGTACGGGCATCAGCCCCGTCGAAGCCTAGGACGATGACGCGGCCTTCTTGCGCGCTTGCGGAGCTGGAGAGGCCGGCCAGAGCGGCCAGGAGGAGCCCAAGGGGCAGAAGTCTGTGCACGGAACGCTTGAGGAACATAGGGATCGCATACCGCCCGTGGAGGGGGCGGGCTAGACTGCCCAGCGGCCGAGACTTGGACAATGTGTCCATGGCCTCGGAATACTCGGGACAGGAAGCCTAGGAGAGCTTTGAGGACAGTGTCAATCGGCGGATTCAAGCGTGCATCAGAAGGGGAATCCCGTGGAACCCTGCGGGTGAGCGGTCGTCGCGGCGCCAGCGAGGTCGGACTGCTGATAATGGGGTTCGTAGTCCTGCTAGCTATGGCGGCCGGAATCCTGTTCCTACAGCCTGGCTTCGACACCAATCCAGGCGCCGCCCTACAGGCTGAGGCAGCTACAGAGTCCCAAACGCCGGTGATAGGAATTACGGGACCTGTGGGCGCCGACGGCACCCGCGTGGTACTTGGCCCCGATGGTCAGCCCGTGGATGGCTTGCGCTCCGGTGCAACCGTCGAGACCACCGAGAACCTGGCCTACCGCACGGCCCCGCGCTTCTTCGAGGGCACGGGACGCCTGACCGGCGAAGTCGAGGGCCCGGACGGCGCGCCCTTCCCGGCCAACTGGCGCCTGGTGATCGAACCCTCCCTGTACGTCGAGGGCCGCCAGCACTCCGGCCCCCGCCGCGTGCTCGAATTCGAAGGCAACCAGCGCACCTTCGATGTGGACGACCTGGCCCTGGGCGCCTATCGCGTCACCGCCGAGGGCGCGGGCGTGGATGCCCGCACCCAGGAAATCTTGCTCTTCAAACTGCGCGGCCACGGCCCCACCGCCGGCAAGACCCACGCGCACTTGAACATGCGCTTCCACGCGGCCCGCGGCTGTGGTGGTCGCGTGCTGGACCAGGCCGGTGAGGCCGTGATCGGGCTACCGGTGACATTGATTCCGCGCACACCGGCGGGCGGAGCCACCCGAGACCCGCTCATCCTGAAGACCGAGACCAGCGGAGCCGGATCCTGGGCCTTTGCCAGCGTCACCACGGGTTCCTACCTGTTGATACTCGGCTCCCGCGCCCGTCCGTTGATCGAACCGCAGTCCGTCGTCGTCTCCAACGCGGCTGGCGACAATCCCAGCACCTATCGCGAAGACACCGTGCCCGTAACCGTGACCATGGAGCTCGCCGTGGTGGACAACCAAGGCCGCGGCCTGCCCGGCGCACGCGTGCGCGGTACAGGACCCAGCCCCCTGGATGTAGTCGCGGATTCACTGGGCACCGCCACGGCGAAGTTCCTACTGCCCGGGCGCTACCAGCTCGCGGCCGAGTACGAACCCATGACGCTCTCCGCCATCGAAGGGATCGTGCTCGAGGCTAGCCCTAGCATTCAGGCATCGATTCTCATCTGCCTGCCTTGAACCGCAATGTGCCCGACGTGGGCGTGAGCGCATTGCTGCGCTTCGCCTGGCCGTCCGTTGCGTCCTTCGTCTGCAACTCCGCCTTCAGGGTCAACGACCAGTTTTGGGTAGGAGGTCTTGGTGCCCAGGTCCAAGCGGCCTTGGCCGCCTCGACCTTCGTGATGATCCTGAACTTCGCGGTCTACTTCTTGATCGTGGCCGGGACCTTGCCCCAGGTGGCACGCCTAACGGGCGCCGGCGACATGCGCGGCCGCGATGAGGTCGTAGCCCACGCCATCAGCTTGCAGGTCGTGATCGGCGCCCTGCACGGCTGCATCGGTTGGCTCGCTGCGCCGTGGATCGCGCAGCTACTGGGTCTCGAAGGTGCGGTCGCCGCCGGAGCGGTGGAGTACCTACGCATGGGCTTCCTGCTCACCATCCCTATGGGCCTCGCAGCCCTAGTGGACAACGTTTTCTTCGGCGTCGGTGATACCCGCACGCCGCTGTTGCTACAGCTGCTGGCCGTTGGACTCAACTTCCTGCTGAACCCGATCTTCATCTACGGCGTCGCCCCTTGGGATGGCTTCGAGTTACTGCGCGATGGCAGCGCCCAACCCTGGATGGGCATCGGCGGTGCCGCCCTCGCCACCGGCCTCTCGCGCCTGGCCGCGGTCAGCCTCGGATTCGTGCTCCTCTGGCGCCGACACCGCGTGCGCTGGTGGCCTACAGGCGCCCTGATCTTCAAGAGGCTGCGCAGCATCGTGGTCATGGGCGCACCCAGCGCCATCTCCGTAGCAATCTACGCGGGCGTCTACTTCGGGCTGCTGCGTCTGGTCTTCGAGCCCCTCCCCACCAACGTGCTGGCCGGCTTCGGCCTGGGCTTCAATGCCTTTGAAGGGGTCGCTTTCCCCTTCTACCTGGGCCTCGCCGTGGCCGGCGCCTCGCTCGTGGGTCGCTGCCTAGGCGCAGGCGACCCCGCAGCGATCTCGGGCGCAATTCGAAGCCTGCGCATCCTGGGCCTAGCCACAGGACTCGGCTTCGCCGCGATCTTCATGTTCCTCGCGCCGGTCATCGTGCCGCTCTTCACGCGCGACGAAGCGGTCATGGCGGTGAGCATCCAGTACGTACAAGTGCTCGCCCTGAGCCAGGTCTTCGTAGCCCTGGAAGTACTCTCCGAGAAGGTCCTGCTAGGCGTCGGTATCACACGCCCCGCGCTTTGGATCAGCGTGCCCTGCAACCTGCTGCGCATACCACTCGCAGCCTGGCTCGCACTACACCTGGGCTACGGCGCCGTCGGGATCTGGTGGGCCATCAATATCACCACCCTGCTCAAGGCCCTCGCCTTCCATCTCATGGTTCGGCGCGAGCCCTGGCGGGCGGACATGACGGCCGCAGCCGCCTGAGCTCAGGACAGAGCGCCCAGGAAATCCGCCACGAGATCGCGCGGGTCCTCGATCCCCACCGCCACGCGTACCATGCCGTCGCCGATGCCTGCCGCCCGGCGGCCCGCGTCGTCGAGGAAGGCGTGCGACATGAAACGCGGCAGGCTCACCAGGGTTTCGACGCCGCCCAAGCTGGGCGCGTCGCAGGCCAAGTTGAGGCGTCCCACGAACTCACGCATAGCGCCATCCCCGGCCGCCAATTCAAAGGACAGCACGGAGCCCGGCCCATCGAGCAAACGCGCGGCCAGCTCGTAGTCGGGATGACTGGTGCATGACGGGTGGTACACCGCACGCACTTCCGGGCGCGCGGCCAGGGCCGCGGCTAGAGCACTCGCCCCTTCGCACTGGGCGCGCACGCGCAGAACCAGAGTGCGCATGCCGCGATCGAGCAGGTAAGCAGCTCCCGGATCCAGGATGCCGCCCAGGCGCTTGCGCCAGTTCCAGACCTTGCTCAGGAGCTTGCGATCAGCCGTGGACACCACGCCTGCGGTCACGTCCGAGTGCCCAGCCAAGGCCTTGGTGGCCGAGTGCATGACCAAGTCCACTCCGTGTTCCAAGGGGCGCTGCAGCGCCGGCGAGGCAAAGGTCGCGTCCACCAAGAGCAGCCCGCCCACCGCGTGCACTTGCTGCGCCATGCGCGGCAGGTCCGCCACCACCGTGGCCGGATTGGAAATGCTCTCGCATACAACCAGGCGTGCGCCGGCCGCCAACACCCGATCCAGATCTTGCGCACTGCTGACCGCGAAGCGCAGGTATTCGTGCCCTTGCCCTTCCAGGCTCTCGAGCAAGTCCAGTGTGCCCCCGTACAGCTCGTGCGCACCCGCCACGGGCGCACCCGGCTCGAGGCAGGCATACAACGCGGACGCCATGGCGGCCTGTCCCGATCCAAAGAGCAGCGACCCAGACGCTCCCTCAAGATCCGCGATGCGCTCCTCAACCAAAGCCAGGGTCGGGTTCGCGTAGCGCGAGTAGACCAGTGCTTCCTCCCAGCGCCCGGCATCGGTCAAAGCCTGGGTCTCCGGGAATTGCACGAAGGTCGTGGAGCGGTCGATGGTCGGAACCAAACCGGGCGAGCCAGGCCCTGGGCGGGCTCCGGCATGCACGCAACGGGTGGCCAGGCGCAGGAATTCGGGAGATTCAGAGCTCATGGACAGCATCCTAGTGCGCGGACCCGGCCGTCCAGTAGAGTGTTCGCCATATGGCCTCCGCCCCCGTCCTCGATTTCTCCACTCTTCCCCTGGATACCGTCCGATTGGACGGCGCTGGGCTTGACCCTTTCCTCCAGCAGACCGGCCGCTTCCGCATGCTAGACGGCATCCTGCACGATGATGTCGAGGGCAAGCTGGTGGTCGGCTACAAGGATCTGACCGCGCAGGACTGGTGGGCTGCTGATCACGTGCCCGGGCGCCCCATGTTCCCCGGTGCCCTGCAGATCGAGGCGGCCGCGCAACTGTCCACGTACGACTACCTAGCCCACCGCGTCGACCCCGAGAACGTTGGGGAGCGCTTCGTCGGATTCGGCGGCGTGGACAAGGCGCGCTTCCGCGGACAGGTGCTCCCCGACTGCCGCTTGATCATCGCCACCCACCTGCTGAAGGCTTCGCGGCGCATGTTCCGCTACCTGGCCCAGGGTTTCGTGGAAGAGAAAATGGTGTTCGAGGCAGAAGTACTCGGCGTCATCGTCTGAGAAGAGACGTGCGCTGCGGTCGAGATGCTGCGGAAAGAAAGAGCTGGTGACGCTAGTTGCCGACGGCGTACGGCCGCAGGCCGCAGGCCGGGGGCCGGGGGCCGGGGGCCGGGGGCCGGGGGCCGGGGGCTGGGGGCCGGGGGCCGGGGGCTGGCGATGGGAGGGTCGGGGTTGGAGCGGAGCTGAAAGGCTGGCCGCTGTTGCTGA
>JBLIOL010000175.1:0-11311 GCA_047639615.1 Planctomycetota bacterium
GGTCACCTGGGTTGGAAGGTGCCGCCGCGCCCGCGGGTTCGAGGGGCCGTCGAACAGTACCCGCGGACGCAAACGGCTATGTCTGGGCTAGTTCAAGGTCCGTGCCAAGGGCCGAAGGGCCACCAGGGGCCCCTGAGAGGGGGGCGCCCAGCTGGGGATACCGCCTGGGACACCGGCTGTCCTCCACAGGGGGCGGCCCTTCGCGCAATCCTTACCTAGGCCGTTTGGCGGGGAATAAGATCCCGGGCAACTCGTCCCCAAGGTTCGCAGGGTGCTGGCCTCCGCCAGGCCCATGCGATCCAATGCAGCCCATGGCACGTCCCCTCAACGCATCTCGCCTACCTCTCGCGGCTTGGGTCCTCTCCGGACTCGTTGCCTGTTCCTCCAGTCCTGAAATTGCGGACCTAAAGCCGACAACAGCCTCCTTGGTGGATGGCACCCAGATCCAGTCCGCACGTTCGCTGCTGGCCGTGGCGCGTGTTCAGCGCAGCGCTGGCAACACGCCCCTGGCGGAGGGTTTGCTCCAGGAATTACTCCTCGAGCGGCCCAGCTATGTGGGGGGGCACGTGGAGCTGGCATCCATGCAGCTCGAAGTCGGCAATCTGATGCGCGCCCGCCAGGCCCTGGACGCGGGCCTCTCGGTCGCCCCGGAGGACTTGGAACTACTGCGCCTCGAGGGTGCCTACTACTTGGCTAGTGGCGATCTAGAGCAGTCCCATGCGCGCTATTGGCGCGTAGCCGAGGCATCGCCCCAGAGCCTCCTTGCGGCCCGGAACCTAGCGCTGGTCTTGGTCTTGCAGGGTAAGGAGGATCAAGCCCGGAAGAGGCTGACCCTGCACCTGGACGAACAACGCGCGGAAGCGGCCCTTCAAGCCATGGTCATCTTGCGCGCTCGCAGTGAGCAGCAGCCGGCCTGGAAGACGCGCGCGCCCAAGCCCGAGCCGGAGATGCCCGCGGAGAAACCGGTGGAGGAGCCGGTGGAGAAACCCGTGGTGATGTCGGTGAAGGATGAGCCGGTGATCTCTGCGGTGTCCACCGAACTGCCCCAGGACATACCGGCTCCGGGTCCTGTCGAGAAGCCGGCCGACATGCCCGCAGCAGAGCCCGCAGCACAGCCCGCAGCACAGCCCGCAGCACAGCCCGCAGCACAGCCCGCAGCAGAGCCCGCAGCAGAGCCCGCAGCAGAGCCCGCCGCACAGCCCGCAGCACAGCCCGCAGTTCCGATCGAGGCTGCACCCACTGAGGAACTCACGCCCGCGGCGGAGGACCCTGCGCCTGTGGAGCTGCCCAAGCTGATCGGATTCTTACGCAAGGATTGGAGAGGCATCCCTCAGGAGCGGCTTGCGCGCTACGGCGCCCTGGTGGTTCAAGCTGGCCCTCTGGTGCAGATCCAGTTCTCGGCCGGGAGCCAGCTGACAGTCAGCGTCGATCGTTACGCCAGCACCGGGACCTGGGTCCTGGGTCCCGAATTCGACTATCGCCTGGAGCCCGGCTCCAGGGTGCGATTCAAGGACGGTGGCAGCTTCTTCGCAGCCAGCGGGGAGCGTGAAAAGAAGCCCGCCCCCGAGGGTCGCCCGGCCGCAGACACGGTCTGGCCCTAAGGTCCACCCTGCGGCGCCTTTGATTGGCATGATAGGGGCCCGCGCAACGGCGCGGAGCACACCCCATGTCCACATCGCGCTTCACCTCCGAAATCTCGGGCGACCCCGAGGCCCGCAAATTGCATGTGGTCACCTTTGGGTGCCAGATGAACAAGTACGACTCCACTCTGGTGGAAGGCGGCTTCAAACGCCGCGGCTACTCCACCACGGATAGCATCGAGGATGCGGACGTGGTGCTCTTCAATACCTGCTCCGTGCGCGATCACGCGGAGGAGCGCACTTGGAGTTGGATCGGCGAGCTCAAGCGCGTCAAGCAGGAGCGCCCGGAGCTCGTGATCGGCGTCATGGGCTGCATGGCCCAGCGTGTGGAGAAGGAGATCTTCAAGCGCGCCGGCCACGTGGACCTGGTGGCTGGCACGCGTCAATTCCATCACCTGCCGCGCATGGTGGACGACCTCTTGGAGCGTCGCCAAACCCCGGGGATTCTGCCCCGGGACATGAACCTGCTCGCCACGGACATGGCGGAGGACGTACAGGTCGATCGTCTGGGCGAAAAGTACACCGGCGGCCGACACGCTTTCTTGGCGGTCATGCGCGGCTGCGATCTCTCCTGCGCCTACTGCATCGTGCCCACCACCCGTGGTGGCGTGCGTTCGCGGCCCATCGGTGCGCTGGTGGAAGAGGCGCGCTGGATGGTAGACCAGGGTGTGCAAGTGATTACGCTCCTGGGCCAAACCGTCAACAGCTACGGCGAGGATTTCCCCAAGCCCGGCGCCGGCGCCGAGCGCGGAACCGGTAGGCAGGGACGTCCCTCACTGGCCGATCTTTTGCGCGCCTTGCAGGAGCTTGATGGGTTGCAGCGTGTGCGTCTGATCACCCTGCACCCGAGCTACATCACCCCGGCCTTTGCCGAGGCCATCCGCGACTGCGACAAGGTCGACCGCTTCCTGCCCTTGCCCGCCCAGGCCGGTTCGGACGACATGCTGCGCACCATGAAGCGCGGCTACACCCTCGATCTCTACCGCAAGCGCGCGGACATCCTGCGCGAGGCGGTGCCGGATATCGAGCTGGGTAGCGACTGGATCGTGGGCTTCTGCGGCGAGACCGAAGAGGACCACCTGGGATCCGAGCGCTTCCTCGAGGAGCAGAACTTCCTGGT
This sequence comes from Planctomycetota bacterium, assembly GCA_047639615.1. Classification (GTDB taxonomy): domain Bacteria; phylum Planctomycetota; class UBA1135; order UBA1135; genus CAYWNK01. Next base: position 2,761 of record JBLIOL010000175.1, read on the forward strand.
CAACTACATCTTCAAGTACGACCCGCGTCCCGGCACGCGCGCCGACGACCGTCCGGACGATGTGAGCACCGAGCTCAAGAAGGAGCGCCACCGGCGCCTGATGGACGTGGCCGAACGCGTGCAGCGCGCGCGCTATGAGTCTTGGATCGGGCGCGACTCGCAGGTCTTCGTGGAGTCGGTCTCTGAGCGCGACCCGCGCGTGCTCCTAGGGCGCAGCACCCACGGCATGGCGGTCTCCCTGCGAGGGCCTGAGTCCCTAGTGGGCAGCCTAGCCTCCGTGCGCATCGAGGAAGCCACGGCCTACGGGATGGGCGGCAGCCTGACTCCCGAGTCGAGTCCTACTTAAGAATCGGATCCACGAGGTCGCGGATGATGCCCGAGATGTCGGGCAGGTATTCGCCCTCGGGGATGTCCGCTTGCTCGACCTTTTCGCTGACCAGCGCGATCAGCGCCCGCAGCTCCTCGGTGCTTGGGACTGCATCCTCTTCATTGACGTTAACGCTGACGCGACCTCCGAAGTGCTCGTCCTTGGCCCCCTCGTCGTCATCCATTCCGAGTGCGAGGCTGAGGGCCTGATCGTCGCTATGGCTAAATGAACCTTCCAGCCGGCCACGCAGGTAGCGTTCGAGGAGGGCCTTGGCTGCGGCGCTCTCATCGGGGCTGAAGTTCGGATCCTCGCTAGCCCAATGGCTGGATTGGCGTGTCAGAAAGACGGCCATGAGCGGACTCTCAGCCATGCTTTCCGCGAACTCGCCAAGTTCCTCGAAGCTGACTTGGTCGTCCTTGATACCCCGGCGCAATCGCTCCAGTTCCGCAAGCACATCGCGCTTCTCGTCCGTATCCAAGTCGGCGTCGTCGAGGCCTTCCTCCATGCCCTCGAAGGCCTGGTCCACGATAAAGTCGCGCACCCGATCCTTGAGCATGTAGCCGGCCCCCGCGAGCACCACCATCAGAATCAGCATGATTCCGCAGCCCATGGCCAGGCAGCTAAGGCCTGACCGGGATCCTGAATCAACTTCTTGGTGGTCACTCATGGGGGCAGGTTGGCTTCGCAGCCTAGAGGAGGTTGGCGACGGCTTCGCGTTCGCCGTTGAGCTCTTCCACGGACTTGGCCAGACGCGTGCTCAGGAACTCGTTCATTTCGAGGCCCTGCACAATACTCCAGCCGCCCTTGCCGTCGGCGGTAACGGGGAAGGAGCTGATCAGGCCTTCGGTGACGCCATAGCTGCCGTCGGACTTGACGCAGACCGAGTTGAACTCGCCGGCGGGAGTCGCCGTGCGCAGGTCGCGCACGTGATCGATCAGGGCGTTGGCTGCGGAAGCGGCGCTGGACAGGCCGCGGGCGGCGATGATCGCGGCGCCGCGCTTTTGCACGGTGCTGATGAAGTCACCTTCGAGCCAAGCCTGGTCGCCGATCACGTCGGCGGCGGGCTTGCCACCGATGGTGGCGTGCACGAAGTCCGGCACCTGGGTGGCGGAGTGGTTGCCCCAGATGAGCACCTTAGAGACGTCCGTGGTGAGCACGCCGGCCTTGCCAGCCAGCTGCGCTTGGGCGCGGTTTTGGTCCAGGCGCGTCATGGCGCTGAAGCGCTCGTCGGGAATGTCCTTGGCCGCGTTCATGGCGATCAAGCAGTTCGTGTTGCACGGGTTGCCGACCACGGCGATCTGCACATCGCTGGCTGCGTGGTCATTGATGGCCTGGCCCTGGCCCACGAAGATGGGGCCGTTCTCACGGATCAAGTCGGCACGTTCCATGCCCGGACCGCGGGGCTTGGAGCCCACCAGGAGGGCCTGGTTCGCGTCCTTGAAGCCAACCTTCGGGTCGCTGGTCAGGACCATGCCCTGTAGCAGCGGGAAGGCGCAGTCGTCCAGCTCCATGGCCACACCCTCGAGAGCCTTCATGGCTTTCTCGTGGGGGATTTCGATCATCTGCAGGATGACCGGTTGATCGGGGCCAAACATCTGGCCGCTAGCGATACGGGGCAAAAGGGCGTAGCCGATCTGGCCGGCGGCGCCGGTGACCGCAACGCGCAGGGGGGCCTTGCTCATGGTGAGACTCGTGGGCTCGTGGGGGACTTGGGGGTGGACCGCAGGGAGGAAAGCTCCCGCAGCAGCGGATAGCACCACGCAGGCCCCTCCGGCGCAGCCCAAAACCCCGGGAAGATGGGAGTCGAAGCCAGCAGGAAGACCGCTGGGACTCCATTTCACAGTTCCTGCAGAGCTGAGCTGTAGCAAGGCCTTCGGAATGGCCTAATAGCTGGCGAGCCCTCACGGCTCAGCCCACCATGAGCAGCACCACCGTCCACCTGGATTCCACCGCCATTCTCGAGCTGCTCAAGGTCCTGGGCACCGAGGCGTCCGAGCATCGCTTCGAAGTGGCCCCCAATCCCTGCGTGGGAGCCGCGGTCCTGGCCTTAGGCCAGGAAGTGGCCAAGGGCTTCCACGAGCAGTGGGGCGGCCCCCACGCCGAGATCATGGCCCTAAAAGCGGCCGCCAAGGCCGCCGCAGAGGGCGGCCTCGCTCAATCCACTTGGGACACCCTGGTGGTGACCCTCGAGCCCTGCAGCACTCGCGGCAAGACCCCGCCCTGCGTCGAGGCCATTCTGGCCAGCGGCATTCGTACGGTGGTCGTCGGCGCCCTCGATCCCGACCCGCGCCACAAGGGCCGCGGCATCGAGATGCTGCGCGAGGCGGGCCTGGAGGTGATCCTCGTGGAGGGTCGCTCGCGCCTGGAGGAGGTGGCCCCGCATTTCCTGCGCTGGCTCTCCCACGATCGTGTGCGGCGTCCGCGCCCGTGGACCATCGCCAAGTGGGCGCAGACCCTCTCGGGTCATCTGCTGCCCCCCGAAGATGTGGGCGATGGACGCTGGATCTCCGGTGCTGCCGCCCGCGATGAAGTTCAACTGCTGCGCGCCAAGGTCGATGCCATCATCGTCGGTGTGGGCACAGTCATGGCAGATAACCCGCGCTACAGCGTACGGCCCCCGGCGCAAGTGAGCGGCGATGCGCCGGCACGTATCGTGCTGGATACCGCTCTGCGCACGCCGCCTGATGCACGCCTCTTCGAGAGCTGCAAGGAAGGCGAAGCGGCTGGCCCCGTGATTCTTCTGTGCTTGCCGGCGGTGGGTAACGCGCGCCGTGAAGCACTCGAAGCGGTCGGTGCCGAGGTGGTTGAGATCCGCGGCGTGGACCGTGTCAGCTTGCACCTGCGCAGTGTTTACGAGTGGCTCTGGGAGCGCGGTTTCCAACGGGTGCTGCTGGAGACTGGGCCCAAGTTGTTGCGCGCAAACCTCGAAGAAGGCTTCGTGGATCAGATGCGCGTGATCACCGGCGATGTGCGTGGCGGACGCGGCCAGAGTTTGGCGAGTTGGCTGGTGACGGCCAAGTTGCTGCAGCGCAAGGATAGCGAGGTCGCTCCGGATTCCGTGCTCGAGGCATTCCTCGAAAGTCGGTGAGAGCCGCTCCTCTGCGAGCGGGCATGCTGTCCGACCAATCTGCCTGGCGTAATCCGTGGGTGTTGTTGCTCGCTGTGTTGAGCTCCTTCCTCGGAGCTTGCATGGGGCCCAGCGTGCGCCCCATGGAACCCGTGCCGAAAGCGGCCCATGCCGCCTATCGTGAAGCCCTGCGCCTGGATCGCGCGGGCGCGAGTGGCGCGGCCGCCGAGGCCTGGCGCGCAACCCAGCTCGCGCCTGATTGGGAAGCGCCCTGGCGTTGGCTTGACGACTGGCAGAATCGCGACCTCTTGGGCTTGGACGCTTTGCGGCGTCACTGGCAGGCGCTCGAGGAAGACAAGGACAACCCCCTGCACCTGTACCTGGCTGCACGCCTGGAAAATGCGCAGGGGTCCGACCGCTTCGAACGCGCCAGCCGCGTAGAGCCGCGCTCGGCTTGGGCCTGGCATGGGCGTGCTTTCAAGCTTGGGCAGCGGCGTCGCTACGGCGATGCGGCCAGCCTCGAAGAACGCGCCGTCGCATTGGCTCGGGCGCCCGAAGACGCGGTTTACTTCATGGGGGCCTTGGTGCGTTTCCTGGGCTTGGCGGATCGCCGCGAGGAAGCCCTCGAGCAGCTCGATATCTTCTTGGAGCGTGAGGATCTGGGTGGCTTCGAGCGTATGGAGCTGCGCGTCGCCTACGCCGAATTGGCCCTACGAGTCGACGACTCCGAACGTTCCTGGCGTGGCCAGGAACTAGCTGTGGAGTTGCTCGGTACACCAGGCTTGAGCGACTCTCACCGGGCACGACTGCTGCGCATCGATCGTGTCAGCGTGTCCCAGAAGGTGCTCGCCATGGGGCCCGAGCTGAATGCGCTCGGAGAGGCCTACCGTTTGGAGCGCTACCTGCGCGAAGAGACGACACCCTTGGCGTTGGCATTGATCGAACGTTCAGGCGGTGCTGCGGCAAGCGGCATGCATCCGCGCAGCCTGCATCTATTGGCTTTCGCCGGTGGCGACGTGGCTGCAGCCGTGGAAGATTGGCGGGCTGGCTTACCCGGTCAGGTGGTCGATTCAGTAGGAGTGCCGCTGAACCCGCGGCTCGCCAGGTTGGTGCGCGCGGCCAGAGCCATGGGCAGCGTCGAGCCTGAGGCCGCTAGTTCGGCCGCCTGCAGGGAGCTTGGCCAAGCCTTGGTGGAAGCGGGGTGGTTCTCGGAACTGCTGCGCTTTGCCTCGCGTGTGCCTGCGGGCGATGTGGAGTTGGCCCTCGAGCTGGACCGCAAAGCGCGCGCAGGGCTGGACTTTGTCAGCGCTGTCGAAGAAACCGTCAAGCGCATGTCCCCGCGCCTCACGGGTAGCTCGAGCTTCTCGTCTGGGCGCATGCATGGCAGCGTGCAGTCGGCCTCCGTCAAGGACATAGAGGGCCTGCTCGAGACCTTGCGTGCGCCTCTGATGCGGGTCACCAGCATCCTGCACGAGCCGGATACCTGGGCCGGCACTGCGCACCTGGGTCAGGCCCTTACGAATTCCACGCGCCTGGCCTTTGGCTGGCTTGGTGCGGTGCTCCACCCCGGGCCGTACTTCTCGGCGGAGGACCAGCGTTTGGGTCGCGGCAAGATCGGCGAGCAGGTACCTGGTTTGGCCGCTGCTCTCGATTCTCTCGGACGTGTGATCCTGACTGGAGAGGCCGTCGGTGTGCCCATGGACTTGGCCCTGCTGCGCGTGCTGCATGTGGAGCCGCTCTCCGGCCAGCATCTGGGTCGCCCCTGGCGCGGCACCATCTTCTGGTGTGATGGCACGGACATCGCCGCTAGCGCTGGACGCAATGGAGCCAATCTCGCGGGCGCTGCCTTGCACGAGGGCTACTGGGTCGACATCAATGTGTTGCGCATGGAACACCGCCGTTGGACCGACTTGGCCAAGCGCTTCGAGGGCCGGCCCGAGGCGGTCACAGCCGCCCTCGCACAATCCGCTCTGCCCGCGCGCGCACCGGCCGGCAGTCCTAAGCGCGGCAGTGCCAAGAGCGTGTCCCCGCTTCTCGGAGAGAGCAATCGCGTGCGCCTGGCCGTACTGCGCGAGCGCGGAACAGACGGCAAGCTGGGCACGGTCAGCCTGGGCGAGTTGGTGCAACTCACCGCGATCCACGAGGAGGGGCACCTCTGCGACCGGGCTCAATTTTACCCGCTTGAGGAGCACCTCTGGAGTGTGGTCTCGTTCGCCATGTCCTCCGGCGTGAGCGCGCAGGCCGTGCAGCAGCGGCTCGAGTACCGCGCCCAACTGGTGGCGCTTGCCTCCGCTCCGGAGCCGCGCCTGGCCCTGGTCGACTTGCTCGACGCCGCCGAAGTAGGCGGAACGATCACGCCCCACGCGGCGGCCTACACACGCCTGCTCGAGGGGCTCCTCGACTGGCTAGCGGACGACCTCGAAGCACATCCTGAGGCTTGGCCCCAACTGGATAAGGAGCGCCGCTTGGCCCACCAACTGCACCTCCTCGGCCCCGAGCAGGTACGCGCCATGGCCCTGGCCATGGCCGCCAAGGAAGGCCTGGTGGGCAGTGATTTCAGCGGGCGCGGCGAGAAATAGACCTATTTGCGAACCACCTCGGGGCGTTCGAGCGACAGGTCTCGTGAAGGACTCGTCAGACCGCTCACCAGTGCGCGCAAACACTTCGAGCGGTGGTCCTCGGGCACCATCAGTGCCCTGGTACTCGGGCGAGGCTCGTCTGCCCCAATCACCTATTGTGTGAGTGGCCTAGGTGTCTAAGTGCCTCAGGTCGAAACTCAGCGCGCGTACCCGTATGTGCGTGCGCTGGATTTTTGTGGCCTGGCCTTAGTTGCCGAGGCCGGCGAGAACTGTGTCGGCGGCCTGCAGCAGGTCTTCGAGGCCGGCTTCCGTGTGGTCGCCCATGTGGCCGATGCGGAAGGTCTTGTTCTTGAGCGCGCCGTAGCCGTTGCCGGCGTCGAAGCCGAGCTTCGAGAGGCCGCTGAGGAACTTAGGCACATCCAGGTCGCCAGAGCGAATGCAGGAGATGCAGGGAGATGCGAGCGCGCGTTCGGGCAAGAGCTCGAGGCCGTGACCCTTGGCCCAAGCGATGGTGCGCTCCTGCATGCGCGTGTGCTTGTCGAAGCGCGCTTGCCAGGCGGCGGCGCCGGATAGGTGCTGATCCGCTTCGGGTAGGGCGACGCCGTTCGAGATGTCCTCGAGCTGTTGCGCGAGGGCGTAGTAGTGCGGGATGGCCGGTGTTATCGGCGTCTTGCGCTGGGCGTGGCCTTCGATGAAGCGCACGGGGTCCAGGTAGAAGCCACGGTTAGGCACTACGCGTGCTTGCTCCAGGTAGCGCTCGGAGGCGCACACGACGGCGATGCCCGGGGGCAGGGCGAGGGCTTTTTGCACGCCGGCGAAGGCGAAGTCGATGCGGTTCTTGTCGAAGTCGATGGGGCGGCCGGCGATGGCGCTGACCACATCGGTGAAGAGCAGCACCTCTGGGTGCTTGCGCATGACGGCTGCCACGTCTTCGGGCGGGGTGAGCGTGCCCGTGGAGGTCTCCGACATGACGTAGGTCACGGCGTCGAAGGGGCCGCTGTTCTGCAGGACTTGGTCTAGGGCTTCGGAGCTGACCACCTGGCCCCAATCGGCCTCGAGCTTGGTCACTTGCTTGCCGAGGCACTCGGCCACTTGGGACCAGCGCTTGCTGAAGGCGCCGTTGACCAGGCACAGGATGCGCGGCCCGCAGCCGATCAGGCAGGCCTCCATCATGGCGGTGGCGCTGGTGGAGTGCACGGCCACGTGTGAGCTGCTATCGGCGTCGAGCCCGAAGGCCAGAGGCAGGTGCGGGTCGAGGCGCTCGATCAGGCTGATCATGGCCTGGCTGCGGTGCCCGATGGTGGGGCGCGCTAGTTCTTGCAGCAAGGAAGGGCGGACTTCGGTGGGACCGGGGATCCAGAGCATCAGTCGAGCCTTTTGGCGGCGCTTAGGAGGGGCGCGTGGTGAGAGTTATTGGCGAGGGCGTGTAGCTCCTCGTCGGTGCACAGGAATTTCAGCAGGCCGGCCAGGTCAGCGTGGGTGCAGACGGCGTCGGCGGCTTGCATGACGGCGGGGCGCGCTTCGACGCCGGCGAAGGCGATGAAGCGGGCGCAGGCGGGGGCGGCTTCCAGGTCGGTGGCGCCGTCGCCGATCAGGGCTAGGTTGGCGCCGGTCTTGGCGGCGATTTGGCCCAGCACTTCGAGCTTGCCGCCGGCGCGGGCCAGGGGACTTTGCTCGTCGAAGCCGGCGTAGTGGCCGGACGCATCGAAGCGCACGTCGACCGCGAAGACGTTGGCTGCGGGGATGCCCAGGAACTCGGCCATGCACTGCACGGGCGCGAGCAAGCCGCCCGAGACCACGAAGAGTTGCTTGCCGAGCTCGCGCATGGCAGCGCACAGTTCGCGGGCGTGGGGCAGGGCATTGTCAAGGTACAGCTGGCCGATGCGCTGCACGTCGGCGCGGGTGGGGCGCAGCTCTTCCAGTCGCGCCCCGTAGGCTTCTTCCAGGGGCACGCTGCCGTCCATGGCTTTGGCTGTCAGGACTCCGATGCGTGCGCGCACTTCGTCGCTAGCATCGACGGCCAGGGCTTCGATGCCTTCGATGCTGGCTAGGGTCGAATCGCAGTCAAAGACAACCGCCCCGTACGGGGGCGGCGTGGGCTGGCGCTGGGTCACTACAGCTCCACCAGGTGCACACTCACCATGGGCTCTAGTAGGGCCAGGGTCTGCAATACCGCGGGATCCGGGCGCTTGTAGAGCGTCAGGAATGCGGAGGCCAGGTCCTCGCTCGAGGAGCTCGGCGGGCCGAGCTCCACGCGCCTGATGTTGACGCCTGCAGAGCCCAGGGCCGTGCCGATCGCACCCAACACGCCGGGCCGGTCGTGGTGGCGTGTGACGAGCATGGGGCCACTGGGATCGAGGTCCACGTGCACGCCGTCCACGCGCACGAAGCGCGGCTTGTCGCCGAAGACCGTGCCCGCCACCAGGTGCGTTTCGCCGCCGGCCTTGGTGGTCACGCGCACGCGCAACAGGCCGGAGAAGTTGCCGGCCTCATCTTCCGTGCCGCGCAGCACGCGCAGTCCGCGATCAGCGGCCAGCA
>JBLIOL010000176.1:0-11308 GCA_047639615.1 Planctomycetota bacterium
TAGCGTGTGGAGCCGAGCACCTGATCCGAGTTGGCTCCCTGGATGGCGAAGGGCATGCAGCCGCCGGCAGCGTGGTCCTTCTGGGCCTGCTGGATGTAGGCCTGCATGTCATCCGGGGAGGTCATGGCGCTGGGCATCCAATCCCAGACACCGGAGCGGCGCGCGATGGCGTAGAGCGGGGCTGCGTGGGCCAGCGTGAGGGGAACCAGGCGTACGTGCTCGCCAGGAAGGATCGGTGTGTGCAATGGAGTGGGTCTAGTGGAGCGCGTGGGGCGAGAGCCAATCTACGGCCGTATTCAGGCTGGTGAAGTAGGTCGAATCCGCGTCGTTGGCGTAGATGACTTCGGGCCCCAGGGCGGCGATTTGCGCAGCGTGTCGGGTCCATGTGCCGGTGGACACGTGGTAGATCCCGGCGTTCCTACACCTTGCCCTGAACTCCTAACCTTGCCCTGAATGGGGCGAACGGTGGCTTGCTGTTGGGCGGACGAGGGGGCGGCGAGGGCGAGGCTGGCTGCGAGGCCGAGAGTAAGTTTGTACACGCGAACAGGTCCGTGAAGGACCAATTTGCGAGGGTGTGAAATGCCAGATCACGGGCTGATCGTAGCATGCACACGGGATTCGCGTGAAACCGGAAGGGTCGCGCGGCGGTTCTCTCTTCAGACCCAAAGGACTGTTGTCCAGGAGACCTGAGAACCATGCGCTACGACTTTTCTACTGTTCGAGATGAGCAGACCTTCGCTTCCATTCCTGCCGGCACCTATGGGGTGACCGTGTGCGACGTCCGGCCTGGGGTTGCTCGGGACGGCAGTGTGCGTTGGAGCATTCGACTGGATGTGACCGATGGGGAGTTCGCCGGGCGGGTGGCGTGCTTCGATAGCCTGACCTGGTCCGACCGCGGCGTGCAGCGGGTCAAGCTGGTGCTCGAGGCCCTCGGCTTCGATGTGGAGGGGACCCTGGAGCTGGAGCCGGAGGAACTCCTGGGAAAGTGCGCCCAGGTGGAGGTGGTGCGCGAGTCCTGGGAGGACGCCCGGGCTGTGCGTCAGACGCGCAATACGGTGCCTTTCCGGGGCTGGACCCCGGTCGAATCGTTGCCAGACGACGCCGCTGCGTACGAGTCTGACCCCCAGGAAGCGCCATTTTAGGCAAGGCTCTGACGTCAACTGGCTGCCTTTGGTTGACGACCATGGTGCTTGGTAGCCACGCTCTATGGATCATGCCCGAGCCTCGGTCCCAGCAGCCTGACTCCGCCGGTCCTGTGGCTCGCACACGCGAGCTGCAGGAGCTGCTGACCCATTACGATCAGCTCTACTACAACGGAGAGAATCCGGAGGTCAGCGACAAGGAATACGACGCCCTCTTCCGGGAGCTACGCGAGCTGGAAACGGCCCATCCGGAGCTGGTTCATGAGGACAGTCCCACCCAGCGGGTGGGCGCGCCCCTGCCCGAAGGTCAGGGCTTTGAGAAGGTCGCCCACGAGGTGGCCATGCTCTCCATCGATAGCCTCTATACCGAGGAGGAGGTGCGCGATTTCGTGCAGAAGATCGTGCGCTTCCTAGGCCTCGAGTCGGATGCGGATCTGGTCTGGAGCGTGGAACCCAAGTTCGACGGGGTTAGCGCGGCGCTGATCTACGAGCGCGGAGAGTTGGTGCGCGCTCTGACGCGTGGCAACGGCAAGGTGGGCGAGAACGTGACCGCGAATCTGCGCACGGTACGGGGCTTGCCTTTGCGCCTGGATGCGAGCAAGCGAGCGGTGCCGGAGCTGTTAGAAGTACGCGGGGAGGTGCTGATCGCTTTGGAAGCCTTCGAACGCTTAAACCGCCTGCGCATCGCGCGCGGGGAGAGCGTGCTGGCCAACGCGCGCAACGCAACCTCTGGCGCCATGCGGCGCACGGATCCGGCGGCGGTGCGGCGCTATCCCTTGGAGTTCCACGCCTACGCGGCACCGCGCGTGGAAGGCGGGCCGGATTTTGAAACCCAGGCGCAGGTCTTTGAGGCTTTGCACGACTGGGGACTCAGTACCTCGGCCTTCGGCGAAGAGGTCAAGGGCATCGACGGCTGCTTGGACTATCACGCACGCATGGACGAGAAGCGCGATAGCCTGCCCTACGAGGTGGATGGCGTGGTGGTCAAGCTCGATGACCTGGCCCTGCGCCAGCGCCTAGGCGCTACCTCGCGCTCGACCCGTTGGCAGTACGCCCACAAGTTCAAGGCACGCGAGGCCACCAGTACCTTGCTGGCAATCGAGGTGCAGGTGGGCGTGAACGGGCGCCTGACCCCGCGCGCGCACCTGGCGCCAGTGGAGGTCATGGGCGTGACCGTGCGGCATGCGACCTTGCACAACGAGGACTACGTGGCGGCGCTCGGTGCGCGGCCTGGAGATAGCGTCTTCGTCAAGCGCGCCGGGGATGTGATTCCGCAGGTGACGGGCGTTGCGCTCGCCGTCGGAGCTAAGGCCGATGCCGATTGGGCCGAGCGTACGCCCGAGAGCCTCAAGGACGCGGACGGTGAACTGCGCAAGGCGGTGGTCGCTGGCTGGGGCGAGGTCTTCGCCATGCCGGAAGGCTGCCCTGCTTGCGGGACGCCGGTGGTGCGCGAAGGCAAGTACGTGCAGTGCCCCAACGTGGACGCCTGCGCGCCTCAGTTGCTGGGGCGCACCTTGCACATGACGGGGCGTGGCGGCTTCGAGATCGACTCACTGGGGGAGAAGACCCTGCGGCAGTTGTACGAGGCTGAGCTACTGGCTAGCCCGGCGGATCTATTCCTACTGGATCGTCTTCCGGCCGAGCGCTTCTTGGAGTTGGAGCGTTGGGGCGAGAAGAGCGTGAGCAAGCTCTTTGAACAGCTGGAGGCGCGGCGTCGGATACCCCTGGCGCGTTTCTTGGCGGCGCTCTCCGCGCCGGGTCTAGGCGCGGCTACCGGGCGCCTGCTGGCCCAGTCCTTTGGGACCTTGGAAGCGGTCATGGCGGCGGACCTGGAGGCTTTCGAACACATCGACGGCATCGGGCCCATCGATGGGGAGCGCATCGTCTCCTGGTTCGCGCGGGCCGAGAGCCTGGCATTGATCGCCGGCCTGCTCGAGGGTGGGGTGGAGGTCTTACCCCAGGAGGCTGGCGCGGGCTCGGAGGGGGTTTTCGCGGGCCAGCGGGTGGTCTTCACGGGCACGCTCGCGGGCACCACCCGGGCGGAAGCCAAGAAGCTGGTGGAGGACGCCGGTGGGCAAGTGGTCTCATCGATCAGCGCCAAGACCGATGCATTGGTTCAGGGTGGGAAGCCCGGCTCCAAGGCCAAGAAGGCCGAGGGGCTGGGGGTGAAAGTGCTGCTGGAGGCCGATTTCAGGGTGCTCTTGGGGCTTCCGCCCTTTGGGGGTGGAGAGGACAGCCCTTGAGGGTGTGGAGCAAGTGAAGTAGAGCTACACTGGGCCACGAAGACAGCCCTATGAGCACCGAAGAACCCAACCAGCCGGCCCCCGCCTTCGTCCTACCGGAGGGCTTTGAGAACGACGAGACCGCCAAGCTCGTCGTCGCCGCCCAGAACGGCGAGGTCGAGGCCCTCAACGACCTCTTCACGCGCTACCACCAGACCATGGTCGAAGTGGCCCGGCGCAAGCTCGGACCGCGGCTGCGACTCAAAGAGGATCCCGATGATCTGGCCCAGACGACCTTCCGCGAGGCTACGCGGGACTTCAAGAGCTACCGCTACCAGGGCGAAGGCTCCCTGCTGCGCTGGCTGATTCAGATCCTGCAGAACAAGATCCGCGACAAGGCCGAGTTCTACTCCGCCGGCAAGCGCGATCTCTCCAAGGAGCGTCCCATGGACGCTGGCTCCAGCCCCAAGGGCGAGGAGCGCAGTACCCCCAGGGACTTCGCCTCCGCGGACCTGTCCGTGACGGGCATGGTGCAGCGGGATGAGAACTTCGAATACCTGCGTGAGGGCCTGAATGAGCTCTCGGACGAGCACCGTCAGGCGATCACTCTCGTCTTCTTCCAGGGCCTGACCCTGCGCGAGGCCGGCAAGCGCATGGGGGACCGTACAGAGGACGCCGTGCGCATGATGCTGCGGCGGGCCGAGGGCAAGCTCGGAGAGCGTCTCAAGCAGTCTCTGGGCCGTGACCTGGACTCCAATACTTAGTCCCCCCAAGGAATCCCCAACTAGTTTCCCTGGGGGACTTGACGGGGGAGCAGGGACGGCTATCCTCCCGACCTCGCAAGGGCTATTAACTCAATTGGTAGAGTGCCATGTTCACAGCGTGGAAGTTACTGGTTCGAGTCCAGTATGGCCCACCACTCTCACCTTTCCGCGTGAACCGGGAAGGAGCCTGAAGGATCGATGAGCGAACTTCAGCAAGCCTGGCTCCAGGCATTGGAAGGTCTTCGCGCTAGCGCTACGCCCTGCGTGGTGGTGACCGTCGTCGGTGTGAAAGGCAGTGCACCGCGCGAGGCAGGCGCGCGCCTGATCGTGGCCGGCGGCAAGCTCAGCTGGGGCACCATTGGCGGCGGCAAGCTCGAACACTTGGCCATCGCACATGCGATCGAGTTGGTGGCCAGCGGAGAGCCCAGCAGCACCACCGAGCGCTACCCCCTGTCCGAGCGGGCTGGTCAGTGCTGTGGCGGCGAAGTGACGCTCTTTTACGAGGTGTTCCCGTGGCGCCGGCGCAGCCTCGCGATCTTCGGCGCGGGTCATGTGGCCCAGGCACTCGCGGGACTCGCGCCCTGGTTGCGCGCGGATGTGCTCTTGATCGATCCGCGCAGTGAAGCGGAGATCGAACCGCCCTTGCCTGCGGATCGTCCCTATCGCACATGCTTCATCGATAGCCCCGAGGAGGAGATCGATGAGCTCCCCGCCGATAGCGCGGTGCTGATCATGACCCACGACCATGCCCTCGATCTGGTAGTCCTGGCGCGCGCACTCAAACGTGGCTGCTTTCCCTACCTGGGCTTGATCGGCTCCGAGCGCAAGTGGAAGCGCTTCCAGGGGCGTCTCCTACAACAGGGCTTCAGCTCCGAGCAATTGGCCAGCGTCCGTTGCCCGATCGGAGTCACGCGCACCTCTAAGGAACCCACAGCCATCGCCATCTCTACCGCTGCGGAGCTGCTGCAGATTTTCGACGATCAGCGATACTGTGCCGCGCACGATTCTTCGGGCTGACCTACGGTTGAATCTCGCCTCTGGCTCACCTCAGCTCGAAGAATCGTGCGCGATGGGGTGAGAAGGCTGGTCTCCAGCGCAGTCGTGCTTGCGCGCAGTATCCCGGCGCGCAGTGTCCCGGTGCGCAGTATCCCGGCGCGCAGTATCCCGGTGCGCAGTGTCCCGGTGCGCGGCACAGTATCGGCGCTAATTGGCGGCAACCACCTCGAAGCCCTGCTCGCTGAGGCGCGCAGCGATAGCAGGTCCTGCTTCGGCGGTGCGCGTTTGGATCAGGACTTCGACCTCTACGGATCCCACCGGTACCTTCCAGCCTGAGCGATCGTGGCGTACATCGAGCACGTTGCCGCGCTCGTTCTCCACGGTCTCGAGGACGCGCCGCAGGGAGCCCGGCTCGTCGTCCATGCGCAGGCAGATACTGGTCAGGCGGCCGCGCTTGGCCATGCCAAATTCGATCAAGCGGCCAAGCATGGTCAGGTCGATGTTGCCGCCGGTGATGACAGCGCAGAGTGTCTCGCTAGCGCGCACCTTGCCCGCGAGCATGGCGGCGATGGGCGTCACGGCGGCGGCTTCGGCCACGACCTTGTTCTTCTCCATGAGCTCGACCACACCCGCGGCGATTTCGTCCTCGGTGACGGTGATGGTGCGATCCACTAGCTCGCGCACCACGTGGTAGGTCAAGTCGCCAACTGTACCCACGCGGATACCCTCAGCGATGGTGCGCGGTTTGGCGACCACGCGTTTCTCGCCCTCTTGAATGGACTGCACCATGGGGGATGCGCCTTCGGCTTGCACGCCGATCACGCTCACGTCCGGACGCAGGGCCTTGAGGGCAAGGGCTACGCCGGCGATCAGACCGCCTCCGCCAATGGGTAGGATCACGGAGCCTAGCTCCGGAATCTGGGCGGCGATCTCGAGCCCGACGGTGCCTTGGCCGTAGATGATTTCCCAATCGTCGAAGGGGTGTACGGGTGTGCGCCCTTCGAGCTCGGCTAGCTCCTTGGCGTGGGCGGCTGCCTCGTCGTAGGTCGCGCCAAAGAGCACGACCTCGGCGCCGTACTGGCGCGTGCGCTCGATCTTCATCAGGGCCGTGCGCTCGGGCATGACGATCTTCGAGCTGCAGCCAGCCAGGCTTGCGGCCAGAGCTACACCCTGGGCGTGGTTGCCGGCGGAGGCCGCGATCAGACCCTTGGCGCGCGCTTCGTCTGACAGGGTCAGGATGCGGTTGAGGGCGCCGCGCACCTTGAAGGAGCCTGTGCGCTGCAGGTTCTCGAGTTTGAGGTAGACCTCGCCCTGCAGCATCTCGCTGAAGGTATAGGAGTAGACCGTGGGGGTAGTGCGGATGTGGGGCGCTAGGCGCTCCGCCGCGGCCCGGATCTCGTCCAGTGCCGCATCGAGGTCCACAGGAAGGCTCATGGGGCCAGTCTACGCTCTGTGGGGGCGGGTCTCGATGCTCAGTAGGGCACGATGGGGGGCGAAGGCCTCTCTTGACAAAGTGAACGGTCGTGCTATTCTTGCGCCATGGGCAAGGGAGCACTCACACGGGCGACGATTCTGGACGCGGGCCTCGAGGTGGCCGCGACCCAGGGTCTCGAGGCCTTGGCCATCGGCCCCCTGGCGGAGACGGTGGGGCTCTCGAAGAGTGGCCTCTTCGCGCACTTCCGCTCCAAGGAAGGTCTGCAGTTGGCGGTGCTCGAGCACGCTCGCGGTGACTTCGTCACCCATGTGCTCGTACCGGCTCTGGCTGCGCCGCGCGGCGAGCCGCGCATCCGCGCGATCCTCGAGCACTGGCTCGAATGGTCCGCTCCGGACGAGCGCAATGGTGGCTGTGTGTTCATTCAGGCCGCTGCTGAGTACGACGACCGGCCTGGCCCCGTGCGCGAATTACTGGTCAGTATCCAGCGCGATTGGAACGACGACCTGGTACTTGCAGCGGCCAAGGCCAAGCAAGAGGGCCACTTCCGCGCCGATCTCGACCCGGCGCAATTCGCCTACGACCTCTACGCGGTGATTCTCAGTCATCAGTTTCACACGCGCCTGATGGGCGACCCCGGCGCCCCCGAGCGCACTCGCTGCGCCTTCGAGCGTCTGCTGGCCGACGCCAAGGCGATCTGATCATGAGTCCCCTAATGCCCGTTTCTCAGCCGATAATTAGCACGAACGTGCGTGCGGAGCCTTGGGCCCTGCGCGTGACCCGGGGCGGCTTCCGCTTGCTCTCGGGAGTCGCGCCCGGCATCGCCGCCGCTGCGGCGGAAAAGCTCTTCTGCACCCCACGCAAGCATGGCCGCCCTGAGCACGAGCGCGTTGCCCTGGCCTCCGCTGAGCCCTTCCATGTGCGCTTGGGCCTGGGCCAGCTCTCGGCTTGGCGTTGGGGCGAGGGCCCGGCGGTGCTGCTAGCACATGGCTGGGAAGGCCGCGGCTCCCAGCTCTACTCCTTCGTGCAGCCTCTGGTGGACGCGGGCTATTCCGTGGTGGCTTGGGACGCGCCGGGCCATGGCGATTCCCCGGGTCGGCGCTCCTCCGTGGTCGAATTCGCCGACGCCGTCTGGGCCGTTGGCCGCCAAGTCGGCGACGTGCACGGCGTGGTCGGTCACTCCCTCGGCTGCGCCGCCCTGACCCATGCTTTCAGCGAAGGCCTACCCGTGGATCGCGCGGTCTTCATCTCGGCGCCCGCCAGTTTGGCCGAGTACAGCCGCGAGTTCGCCGAGCTGATCGGGATCGATCGCAAGGTGCTGGCACGCATGGTGGCTTCCATGGAGCAGCGTTATCAACTGCACCTGGAGGACCTAGACGTGGAACGCATGGGCGCTCCAGAGGACGTACCGTTGTTGCTAATCCACGACGAGAACGACCACGAAGTCGGCCTCGAGTGCTCGCGCCGCATCCAAGGCATCTGGCCCAAGTCGCGCATGATCACGACCCAAGGCCTAGGCCACCGCCGCATCCTGCGCGACGAACAAGTCGTGCGCTCCGTCGTCGATTGGATGGGCGAGTTCTGACGTTTTGTGCCTGACCCCAATCGTCAGAACTGACCCCAATCGTCAGAACTCGCTAGTGGTTGCCCTCTAGGAGCATGATGTCGATGCGGCGGAAGTCGGTGGGGTGGCTTTCGGCTTGGAGGGAGATGGTGCCGCGGGAGAGCATCTTTTCGGCGCCAGCGGCGAGTAGGCGTTGGGCGTCGCCGTCGCGGTCGTCGAGTTGAGGGTTTGTGTACTCGAGCACTAGCTCGCCGTTGATGAAGTGGCGGATGCTCTCGTTTCCGCGTACTTCCACCTCAAAGGTGACCCACTCGTCGCCGCGGCAGGTGACCGAGCTGGAGTTGATGCAGTGGTTGAGCTTGAGCTCGTCGCCCATGACCACATTGGTGCCGGGGGTGCAGAGGTTGCCGGTGGAGCGTTCGCCGTCGGCGCGGCCGCCGAGGAGCTGCGCTTCGATGGAGACTGGGAAGTCCTGATCAAGCTCCATGCTCTCTGCCGATTGGCCATGCAGCATCATGCCGTTATTGCGGAAGGCCCAGCCGGGGCCGCCGGGGACCTGCTCGCCTACGAAGCGGTACTCCACGCGCAAGCGGTAGTGGGAGAAGGGCGTCTCGAAGAAGAGGTGACCGAAGCGTTGGTCGTAGCTCTCATACTCGCCGCCGTAGACCACCTTCAGGATGCCGTCCTCCACTCGGAAGGTGTCGGCGAAGTTGTCGTCGAGCTCGTAGCCTTTGATCTTGGCACGCCAACCGTCGAGGTTCTTGCCGTTGAAGAGTGGCGTCCAGGTTCCGATGGCGGGGCCCACACTGGGCGGGGACTCGGGCGGAGCTCCGCAAGCGAGGGCGAGGACGGACAGGCAAGGGATCAGGCGTTGGAACGATCGGCGCATGCTCGCAGGGTAGCGCCTCGGCGGCCATCCTGCGCAAACCGTGGGCCGGAATACGACCGGCTAAGACCTACACCCCGGCTTCTTTCGTGCTCGTCTCTATCGCCAGTCCCGGTGATCGATGAGGATGGGGGCATGCGCACGCAATTGATGTCACTGATCGCGGCCAGCTTCCTATTGGGTTGCTGCAGTCAGCCTGAGGCGACTCCCTCCGCTGAATCCACAACAGAATCAACCCCCGCAGTCGAAATGACCGAGCCCAAGCAAGACACTCCCGCCGCCTACAACCAGTTGACCGGGGAAGAAGAACGGGTGCTCCTGAACAAGGGCACCGAGGCGCGCGGCATGGGACTCACCAGCAACAAGGCCGCGGGCGTGTACCTGTGCAAGCAGTGCAACGCACACCTATACGACTCCACCGACAAGTTCGAGAGCAACTGTGGCTGGCCCAGCTTCGACGATGATGTGGAGGCGGCCGTAACCCGTATTCCGGATGCTGATGGGCGCCGTACGGAGATCGTCTGCACTAACTGTGATGGCCACCTGGGGCACGTCTTCCTGGGTGAGGGCATGACGGAGAAGAACACCCGTCACTGCGTCAACTCGATCTCCATGATCTTCGTGGCTGCGGGGGATGAGCCGCCCGCCCCGATCGTGATTGAGTAGGTCTTGCGTCAACCGGGAAACGGGGGGCAAGGTCTGCGCTAGGGTGTATTCCCTGGTTGCCTCCCGATTCCCGGAGCCATGATGCTGTCCTCCCTGATCGTCGCCTGTCTCTTACTACCCGTTTCCCAGAGCTCGAGTCAGGAAACGCCCCTGCAGCGCGGTGAGCGCATGCTCCAGGAAGGCGAGCTAGATGCGGCTCTGATCGAGTTCCGCAAGGCCGCGGCCATTCCGGCACTGGCCGGCCAAGGGGCAGCTGGAGCGGCGCGCGTCTGTGCTCGCATGGACCGCGCAGATGATGCCTTCGGTTGGTTGGGCAGGGCCGTCGCCAACGGTTGGGGCGAGCGCGATCAGTTAGCTACGGACGAGGACTTCGCCCTGCTCGCGGATGATGAGCGCTACGCGGACGTGTTGCCTCCGCTGCTCATGGGCGCCGCTGCATTCGCGGGCAAGGTACGCGTGCTGCACGAGTGGCAGGGCGAATCCGCCGGGGATCAATACGGTTGGGTGGCGCGGCCCATGGGCGATTTGGACGGTGACGGTGTCATCGACTTCGCTTCGACGGCGCCTACCTGGCGCGGCGCGCGCGGCATGGTTCACGTGATCTCGAGTCGCAGCGGCGAGCAGCTCTTCCGCTACAACGGTACACAGCCTGGCCTGCAGATGGGCAATTCGGTGGCGGGCCGCGCGGATGTGAATGCTGACGGTACGCCCGACGTGCTGATCGGTGGTCCGGGATCGGGTAAGCAACCGGGGCAGGTGGTCGTGCTCTCGGGCAAGGATGGCAGCACTCTGCACGAACTCACCCGTGGAGTCGCGGGCGATGGCTTCGGCATGAAGCTGTCCGGGATCGAAGATCTGGATGGCGATGGCCATGCGGAGATCGTCGTGGGTGCGGCGAGTGACGGGCCTGGATTGGTCCTGGTGTACTCGGGCAAGAGCGGCGAGCTGCTCTATGAGATTCCCGGTGAGGTGGCGGGGGATGGCTTCGGCACTTCCCTTGACGGTACTCACGATGGTGCTCATCGCTTGCTGATCGTGGGCGCACCCAAGGCTGGCCAGCGCCGCGTCGGTCGCGCCTATGTGTACGAGTGTGACGACGCTGGAGCGGAGCTGCGCTTCGTGATCGATACGGACAAGACCGGCGCCAATCTCGGGCAGTACTTCGTGACCTGGCTCGGGGACTTGAATGGCGACGGCGTACCGGATGCCTACGCCAGCGATTGGTCCAATGGCTGCAAGGGCCCTGGAACCGGCCGTGTCTTCGTGCACTGCGGGGACACGGGCGAGCGGATTCTGACGCTCAGTGGTCACGTGCGTGGCGAGGGTTTTGGAACCACCGCGGCGGTCTGCGGCGATGCTAATGGCGACGGTGCCGCGGACATGATCATCGGTGCCTGGCAGCACTCCGGCGTGTCGCGTAGCGCGGGAGCGTGCTACTTGCACTCGGGCAAGGACGGCTCCTTACTCGCCACTTGGAAAGCAACCCAAGGCGGCGACACCCTGGGCTTTGATGCGGTCGGCCTTGGAGATGTGGACGGGGACGGCGCCCACGACTTCTTACTGACCTCCGCTTGGAGCACCCTCGAGCATGGCCGTCAGGGCCGCGTGTTCCTGGTGGCCGGACCGCACTTCGATG
>JBLIOL010000177.1:0-11265 GCA_047639615.1 Planctomycetota bacterium
GCGAGATACGATCCAAGCGGAAGCCAAGCCGCCCCAGGAAGAAGTCGATGTTGGGCTGCAGCTCGCTGCACATCAGCACCACTCCAGCCTGCTGTACATTCGTCTCCGAAGACTCGCTCACATGGCTTAGATTGTCGTCTTGCACGGCAGTAGTCTAATCCAGGGTAGACTCGCGCGACCTTGGCTACCTCGAACGAATCAACCGCGAACCCCTCAAGGCTACGCCGCGACCTAGGCACGCTCGAGTCCTACGCCGTCTTGATCGGCATCCTGGTGGGCGCTGGCATCTTTAGCGTCACCTCCAGCGCCACCGCCGCCACAGGACCCAGCGTAGTCCTCGCTCACCTGGTGCTCGCGCCGGTGATTCTCGCCACCTCCGTAGCCTACCTGGTCTTCCTCTCGACACCGCTCGGCCTCGAGCCCGGCGGCGAGGTGCTGCACATCGCCAGCACCTTTCGCAGCCCGCGCCTAACCTTCCTCTCCGCGTGGCTGAAGCTGATCGCCTACCTAGGCGCCTGTTCCTTCCTAGCGGACGTGCTCGCCGCCAACCTGATCGAGCTCTTCGCGCCCGGCCTGAACTACGACGGCCCCTGGCTCACAGCTCTCTCCCTAGCGACGCTCTTCGGCATCTTGGTCGTGCACCTCTCCGGTGTGCGCTGGTTCGGACGCTTGCAGGTGGCCATGTGCGCGATCCTCGGGGTCTCGCTGCTCGTGCTGATCGTGCCCGGGCTCTTCGCGGTCGAGCTCGACAACTACAAGCCCTTCTTCACGGGCGGTGCCTCCGGCTTTGGCGCGGCACTGCCGTCGCTATTCTTCGCCTACGCCGGCTTTGAGGCACTGTCCCAAGCCGCAGGTGAAGTGAAGGACAGTCGCACCAAACTCCCGCGCGTCTTTGTGCGCGGCATCCTCGCCACCAGCGCCATCTTCATCGCCATGTCGGTGGTCGCCCTCGGGGTGCTACCCGCCAGCGACGTAGGCGGCACGCAGGTGCCCATGTCCGTGGCCGCCGCCACCTACCTGCCCTGGGGCGCCGAGTTCATCGTGACCTTGGGCGCGGTCATGGCGGTGGCCACGTCGCTCAATGTCTCGATGCTCGTGCCCGCGCGCCTGGCCTGGCACATGGGCCGCGAAGGGCACCTGCCGCGCGCCTTCGGTCAGCTGCACGCCACACGCAGCACGCCCAGCGTCGGCCTCTGGGTGAGCTTCGCGATCATCGCAGCCTTGATCCTCTCCGGCCAACGCAACCTAGCTCTAGGCATCGCCGTGGTCGCGCTCATGCTGCTCTATACCGTGCACAGCCTGGCGCTGATCGTGCTGCCAAGGCGCAACCCCGAGCTCTATGCGCAAACCCTCTCACGCATCTCGCGTCCCAAGCAGCTAGCCGCCGCATGGTCTTCTGTGCTGGCCCTGATTTGTCTGGTCGGCCTGCGCTTCAAGGGCGATCTGGAACGCATGACGAGCATGCCCCTCGCCGAGCGCGCCGGCAACTTGGACTTCACCAGCCTGGAGCTGTTGGTAGCCTGGGTCGTACTCGGGCTCTTACTTCACCGCTGGTACAAGCGCGCGAGCAGGACCTGATCCAAGACCATGCCCGACCCCAACCAAGATCACGGCACCGACGCGTCGAGCGCCGAATTCGCGCGCTACGACCAGGTGCAAAAGCCCGACTATCACCTGGCCGAGTCCGCCGACGGCGCGCAGAACTTCAACGAGGACTTCCGCTTCCAAACCTGCGACCTAGCTCGCTACCTACACGGCAACGCCAGCGACCGAGCGGACTTCGCCAAGGAATTGGGCGCCGCCATGGAGGACATCGGCTTCGCCATCCTCGAAGGCCACGGTGTCGATCCGGCCCTACTCGCCGCCGCCGAAGACGCCACCGTCGAACTCTTCACCACGTCACCCCAAGAGTCGAAGCAACGCTTCCGCGCCGAGCGTCATGGCGCCGTGAGCGAGGGCTACTTCCCCATCCTCGAAACCAGCAACATCCACCCCGACCTGGTCGAAGGCTGGGTCTTCGGTCGACGCGCCATCAACGTCGATGAGGATCCCGACTTCGATGCGGCCAAGTACTGGTCCAAGCCCGAACTCGAGCCGATCTTCCGCCAACTGGTACAGGCCGAACTGCCGCTCTTCCAACCGATCATGCGCAGCATCCTGCATTACCTCGGGTGCGAGCCGACGCTCTTCGACGAGCGTCTACGGGGTCCCAACTTCGGCCAGCGCCTGAACTACTACCCGCCGCTCTCCAGCACGGATCGCAGCAGCGGCGCCGGACGCTTACTCGGCCACGAGGACGTGGACCTTTTCACCCTGTTGCCCGCACCCGCCGTGGAAGGCCTGCAGGTCCTGGGCAAGGATGGCCGCTGGATTCGCCTCAACGCGCCGCCGGGCTCCATCATCCTCAACACCGGCGACTACGTGCAGCGCCTGTCAAACGACATCCTGCCCTCCACCACACACCGGGTCAGTCCCCCGCAAGACAGCGCGCTATCGGCCAAACCACGCATCAGCGTGCCACTTGCTGCCTACCTGCGCCCGGACGAGATGCTCGAGGTCCTGCCAGGCCTGCCGAACCCAAAGTACGAGCCCATCCGCGTGATCACCTTCCACACGCGCACCACCGCCAAGTTCTACGGCGATGACTACGCCGTGGAAGAGTCCACGTAGTGCTTGTAGGTCTGCGCCGCGAGCTTCGCGCGCACCGCAGCCAAGATCTCCTCGGGCGCATTCTTGAAGGTCGGCCAAGCCGCCTCGCCCTGCGGGTGCCGCAGCTCCGCCCAACGCCCCTCATCGAAGGCGCATAGAGCTTCCTTGGCCAACTGCCCCGAGAGCATCAAAGTCTCGTAGCAAAGATCCTCGTAGGTCATGCCGCGCGTCACAGCCACCTCGCGCCTTAGCAGCAGGTCGCCCGTGTCGATGCCCTCATCGCAGAAGTGCGTCGTCGACCCCACGGGAATGTCGTGGTACACGCTCCAAGCCGGCGACGCCGACCCGCGACAGTCGGGCAAGAGCCCCGGGTGCGTATTGATCACCCCATGCTTCGCATAGGAGAGCACCGGCCCGCGGATGATGCGCGTGCCCCCGAGCACAATCAGGTCCAGCTCGCGCCCGCCGATCACATCCAGGATCGCCTCGCTCTTGTGAACGCCTAGCGTGTGCACCGCAATACCATGCTCCCGCGCCTGCTCCGCCATGGACGGCGCCAACGCATGCCCCTCAATACGCTCCAGGAACTTCCCGCGCTCCTCATCCGCAATGCCCGAGTCCTCTTCAATCATCATCGCCGGCACATGCCCAGCCGACAGCAGCTGCCGCAGCATCTCACAGGCATAGGGATGCTCCTTGAGAGCAAGAAAGGCGAAGGAAGGTAGGCTCATAGGTCTGGTTTACCGGGCTGCTATCATGAAGGCCCCCAGCGCCCGTGGATAGGCCTAGGCAGCATTCCCCCCCCTAACGCCATTCAACCCAAGCCCATGTCCAATCGAGCCCCCGAGAACGAGTACCTCTTCGTCGGTACCAACGGCCACGTCATCGCAGTCGATCAACAAGATGGCCGCACTGTCTGGGAGACCTCCCTGCCCAAGACAGGCTATGGAGTGGTGGTGATGCTGGTGGAGAACGGGCGCTTGTTGTGCGGCACGGGTGGTCGAGTCTTCGCCTTGGATCCTGCCGACGGCAGGACCCTCTGGACGAACGATCTGCCGAAGCGTGGCCAGGGCATCGTGGCTCTCTGCACCATGCAGCAGTCCGCCGACAACTCCGCCGCCGCGACCGCGGCGGAAGCAGCCAACCAGGCCGCTGCGGCCAGCACTACCTGAGCCCACCCAGCATGATCCGACGCTTCGCAACCCTACTCGCACTCTGCAGCCTAGTTCTGTGCCTTGCGGACTCAGCCTCGGCTCAGTCCCGCGGCAAGAAGGGCGACAGCTGTCCCTGGTGTAAGGACGATCCGGAGGTACTAGCCAAGATGTCCTTGGTGGGCCACGGACCGGTCAAGATCGGGCGCCTGGAGTCGGTGGACTTCGAGAGCAAGATCCCCGCGAGCCAGTGGGTCTTCCTCGAAACCAAGCACATGCGTTTGGCTTCGAGTCTGCCCACGGAGAAGCTCTCGGCCAAGGAGCGCAAGCGTTTGGAACCGGACTTGGCTCGCCTGCGCGAGTTCTTTCCGAAGCTGCCCAAGAAGGTCAAGTCCCTGGACCCTTGGTTGCGCGTGCACCTGATGGCGCTCAAGTGTGAGGACTTCTACACGCGCTTCCAGAAGCTGATCGAAGTCACCGACGAGGACTTCCCGCCCAAGCGCGTGTACTTCGAGAAGTACATGGGGAACGGCTCCTACCTGGGCGAGGCGGACAAGTTCGATCTGATCTGGCACACGCGGCGCTCGACCCACCAGGTCTTCACCAAGCAGCTCATGGGCGCCAGCGTCACCGACGCCGTGCGCTGGCACCTGACGCCGGAGCACAAGCTACTGGCCTCGATCCCCGCCGAGGACGGCGACCTGAAGAGCACGCGCTGGCTCGTGCCGCACACGGTGCACCTGATGAGTCACCTCTTCCTGTGCGCCTACAAGCACTTCTCCTACGACCCGCCGATCTGGCTCGACGAGGGTCTCGCACACGTGCTCGAGCGCGAGGTCAACCCGCTCTCCACCACCATGGACGGCGACGAAGGCTCCGGACCGCACCGCGGCGGCCATCAGGACTGGACCGATGAAGACCGCAAGCTCGCCAAGAGCAAGAAGACCCCGAGCTTCGCCGTCATGCTGCACTGGCATGCGTTCCATGACGTGGATCAGTACGGCCACAAGGCGGCCTACTCCTACGTGCGCTTCCTGGTGCAGGAGCACCCCGAGAAGCTGGCCAAGTTCATCGGTGAACTCAAAGGCCAACTCGACGACGAAGGCTACCCCAGCGGCAAGGACCTGATCGGCCTACAACGCAGACTCCTGCGCGAGCTCTTCGAATGGACGCCGGCCCAATTCGACGAAGCCTGGAAAGCCTGGGCCCTCGCGCCGGAGTAAGGTGCCTCACTCACGTCCCTCGCCCTACGCCAACCGCTCCGGCAACGCTTTTGCTCCCCTCGCGGGCGACGAAGGTGTGCCTGACCCCCTACCCCGTATTCCACCGCATGCGTAAGCTCACGCTCGCCGCCTGCCTCGGCGCCTGCCTCGGCGCACTCTCAAGCTGCTCGCTCCTAGCGCCGGCGGCCGTCGTGCCCATGCCGATGATCCTCCAGCAGGAGCTCGGCCCCGAGCATTCCGCCGGTCTGCTGGTACTCCTGCCCGGCGCCGGCGACCGCGCCGATCGCTTCCGCCAGCATGGCATACTCGAGATGGCGCGCGAGCTAGCTCCAAGCTTCGATGTGATCGCCGCCGACGCCCACATCGGCTACTACACGAGCAAGAGCCTGCTCGAGCGCCTCGACGCCGACGTGATCCTGCCCGCCATCGACGCCGGCTACCGCCAAATCTGGCTACTGGGCATCTCCATCGGCTCCTTCGGCGCCTTGCACTACGCCAGCCAACACCCGCAGCGCATCGACGGCGTGCTCCTACTCGGCCCCTTCCTCGGCTCCGGCGCCGTGGCCAAGTCTGTGCTCACCGCGCCGGACCTAGCCAGCTGGGATGCGCAGGCCATCGAGCCCAAGGGTGACATGAACCGCATCACCCACGCTGTCTGGAGCTGGCTGCAAGCCCAGGTCGCGGCCGCGGACGGCGCCACCATCCTCTTGGGCTACGGCTCAGGCGACGGCCCCGGGACAATCTCCGAGCGCTTGCAACAAGCCCTCCAAAGCGATCATTTCGCCACCCGCCCTGGCGGCCACGACTGGAACACCTGGCGCCCGTTGATCCGCGAGCTCCTGCCGCAAATGAACGCCGCCCGCACCTCCAGAGGAAGTGCGGGCGGCGTCGTGCGCTAGCTGGCTAGGAGCTGCTACATGACCGGCTCGATGCCAAGCTCGGCGAAGCCCTTGTCCTCGAAGGTCTTCTTGAACAGGTCGCGCAGCTTGGTGGCAGCCGTGTCGTAGGCGTCCTTGTCTTCCCAGGAGTTGCGCGGGTTGAGGATGTTCGCATCCACGCCGGGGCAGCTCTTGGGCATCTTCAGGTTGAAGTGCGGGTGCATGTCGTACTCCGCGCCGTCCTGGTGCAGGTCGCCGTTCAACGCCGCGTTCAGCAGCGCGCGCGTGTCCTTGATGGAGATGCGCGAACCTGTTCCATAAGCGCCGCCGCCCCAACCCGTGTTGAGCAGGATGCAGCGCGCCTTGTGCTTGCCCATCTTGGCGGCCAAGCCGCGCGCATAAACGCTCGGCTTCTGGGCCATGAAGGGTGCGCCGAAGCAGGAGCTGAAAGCAGCCTTAGGCTCGGTCACACCGACCTCAGTACCCGCCAACTTGGCGGTGAAGCCCATGATGAAGTGGTACATGACCTCTTTCGACTCGAGCACGCTCACCGGGGGCAGCACGCCGAAGGCATCAGCGGTCAGCAGCACGATGGTCTCAGGGTGCGGGCCCTTGGCGCCTGCGGAGACGTTCGGGTTGCAGCTGAGGGGGTAGCTGAAGCGCGTGTTCTCGGTGATCGAGTCGTCGCTGAGGTCGAGATCCTGAGGATCCGTGTCCTCCATGCGCTTGCCCGGCAGGGTCGGCACATTCTCGATCAAGGTACCAGCCATGGAGAGCGCTGCTGCGATCACCGGCTCGGCTTCCTTGTTGAGGTCGATCAGCTTGGCGTAGCAGCCATCCTCCAGGTTCGAAATGCCGGACTGCGTCCACGCGGTCTCGTCATCGCCAACCAAGAGACGGTCGGGGTCAGCCGAGAGCGTCGTCTTACCCGTACCGGAGAGACCGAAGAGGATCGCGCCGTCGCCGCGCTCGCCCACGTTGGCGGAGCAGTGCATGGACATGTGGCCGAGATCCGGCAGCATGTAGTTCATGACCGTGAACATGGTCTTCTTGTTCACGCCGCAGTAGTCGCTGCGTCCAAGCACCAAGGCCACGCGCGTCTTCACGTCCATGATCACGGCGCGCTTGGATTTGGTTCCGTCGCGCTCGGGGTCACAGTGGAAGCTCGGCACGTTGAGCAGAGTCCAGCGCTTGCTCTCCTCGTCCGCCACGCCTTCGACGTCCTTGGGGAACATGTTGTGCACGAACAGCGCGTGCGTGGCGAACTCGCCCACGAAGCGATAGGGCACGGCGTACTCGGGATCCGAGCCGGCGTACACGTTCTGCACGTAGAGGTTCGCAGCGCGCGCGTTCAGGTGCTCGCCGACGCGCTTCTGCAGCGCCTCGAACTTGGCCGGGTCAAAGCGCTGGAAGTCGTTCTTCCACCAGACCTTGTCCTCGAGCTCGGGCCAAGCCACACCAAAGGTGTCCTTGACCGGGCGCCCGGTGCAGGAAGGGTCGGTATAAAAGACGAGCGGGCCGTCCTTACCGAGCTTGGTGGGGAACGCTTTCTGAGCGTCGTCTGGACCTTCGGCCACCACACGCCCGCGATCATTGGCGATCGCGGCGTCGAAGAGCTGGTCCTTGGTGAGATCTGCGTCGTAGGTGACGCCGGTGAGGCCGAATTGAGCCTCGAGGTCTTGCTGGAAACCCATTAGAGGGGGCCTCATGGAGAGCTTTGAACCTGGAAATTAGGCGGAAAACGTATCCGCAACCCCTTCGGGCAGCAACCACGAGTCCGCACTACCTAGCAAGCAAAACGAAATAAGTGGTCCTGGGCAAGCACCACCTGCCGACTCGTTCAGCGCGAGGCCAAATGCTGGGCCTTGTACCACTCCAGAGTGCGCCCCAGGCCCTCACGCCAGTGCACCTTGGCCTCATAGCCAAGCCACTCCTGGGCCCGTTCCAGGCTCGCCAGGCTGTGGCGCACATCGCCTCCGCGGGCCTCAGCGTACAGGGGCTTCAAATCCACCTGCAGGTACTCAGCCATGGCCTCGAAGAGCTCATTGAGACTGATGCGCTCCCCCGCTCCCACATTGATAACGGCCCCGCCGGGCACATCCGCGCTGAGCGCGGCCAGATTGGCGGCGACCACATTGTCCACGTAGGTGAAGTCGCGAGTCTGCCCACCGTCACCGAAAATGGTCGGGGCGCGACCCTCGAGCAGGGCGCGCGCGAAGATCGCTATAACACCGGTGTAGGGACTGTCGTCAGCCTGGCGCGGTCCAAAGACATTGAAGTAGCGCAGTGGCACAGTGACGAGCCCATGGCAGTGACTGTAGACCGCGCACAGGTTCTCGCCGGCAACCTTGCCCGCCGCGTAGGGCGAGAGCGGCGAGACGGACATGGCCTCGTGCTTGGGCAGCGCCTCGGACTCACCATAGGCCGCCGAGGAGGCCGCCATCACGAAGCGCGCCGCGCCCACTTCCCGAGCCGCCTCGAGCAGGTTCAAGGTACCCATCACGTTGACCCCCACCGAGCGCATGGGATCGGCCAAGCTCTGGGGCACGCTCACCTGCGCAGCTTCATGCAGGATGCCATGCACCCCGCGCGCCGCCGCCAAACAAGCGGCCGGGTCGACGATATCGCCCTCGAAGATCTCCACCGCCGCGCCACTACCGGGCGCGCCCACATCTAAGTGCGCGAGGTTCCCGCGCAGGCCGCTCGAAAAGTTGTCGAGCACGTGCACGCGATCACCGCGCTCCACGAGGCCTGTAGTGATATGAGAACCGATGAAGCCGGCGCCGCCGGTGACGAGATAGATGGTCATGCGAAGATATGGGGTCTATCCAGAGGGTACGCGCAGTAGCCATCGACCCGGGCCCTGGAAATCCCATAGGAATCACGCCAAAAGGGCCGCTGAGCCCGCTCCAAACACGAGATCGGGCTAGGCTGCGGGTCCTGCCTACCGCTGCGCTCACCATGTCAGATCCTGAATCCTCCAAGTCCACCTCGGTCCTCGTATACGCCCTGATCGCCTTCGTGGTCCTGCTGCTAGGTCTCGGACTGGCCGTCATGCTCGGCGGCGACGGCGAGGGCCCCGCGCCCTATGAAGGCTTCAACTAACCCGGAGAGCGCCCCCACCGGCGCCTCCCAGCGCCGGTGGAAGCGCGACCTCGTCATCATCGCCCTGATGGTGCTGGGCCTCTTCGGAGCCCTGGAAGGCAGCCTGCGCCTGCTCGGCATCGGCGCTGACACGCGCACCTCGCCCCTGGCCTACCAGGAGGTCTTCACGCCCGCCATGCGGCCCGTAACCTCCCCGGGCGGCGAGCCATTCTGGCGCACCTGGGACCCGCGCCACCCGCGCCAATTCCTGCCGCGCACCAAGGCCGCGAACGCTCTGCGCGTGCTCTGCTTCGGCGGCTCCGCCACCGCCGGCCTGGGCTTCTCCCCCAACGTGACCTTCGCCCGCCAGCTCGAGGACCTACTCATCGAGTCCTACCCCGAGCGCACGATCGAGGTCGTCAACCTGGGCGTGGTCGCCATCGCCGCCAAGCAGGTGCGCATCCTGCTCGAGGACGCCCTCGCGACTCTCGAGCCCGACCTCGTGCTGGTCTGGTCCGGCAACAACGAGTTCCTGCCGGTGCACCACGCGAAGTACGCCGCCCGGCACGCCACCTGGAGCTCGCAGCTGACGAACACCCTCAGCGACACCAACCTGGTGCGCCTGATCAAGCGCGCCGTCCACGGCCCGCCCAGCCCCGCCGACGTCCCCGACCGCAACCCAGACCAGGACCCGGACAAGATCCTGACCCAGGCCAACATCATCAAAGATGTGCGGGTGGAGATCGACGAATTCGGAGCCACCCTGGACGCCTACGAGTCCGAACTCAACGGCATGGTGCGCGCCGCACAAGCTGCCGGCGTCCCCATGGTCCTAGCCAGCGTCGCCGTCAACGAAGAGTGGCGCGGCCGCGGCGGCCTCGAAGCGGATTGGCTAGCGACCTTCTTCGAGCAGCCCGCCACCCTCGCCGAAGCCGCCGAGCAACTGATCCAGCGCCTCACCGCTAGGAGCATTTCTCCCTACGACCGCTGGGACCTGCTCACACGCCTGGCCAGCGCCCAGGACGAGCTCGGCCAAACCGCGCAGGCTAACGCCTCCTGGCACGCCGCCCTGCAGATCGACCCGCACCTGCGCCGCGCCACCGACGCCCACGCCGCCGCCGCCAGCCGCGCCGCCTCCACCGAGAACGCCGCCGTAGTGTTTCTGGACGGCCGCGCGCTCCTACGCGCCGACGACCCGCGCGGCCGCGTCGGCTTCCGCCACTTCTACGACTACGTGCACTTCACCCCGCGCGGCGCCATGCTCGTAGCCGACGGCATGCTGCAAGTCGCCGCCGGCCTACGCGGCTTCCCCGCCCCCGAAGGCCACCTGCGCCGCGACCAAGACGGCTTGCCAGTGGTCCTGGCCGAGCGCCTCGCGCGCATCGAGCAAGCCACGGGGGACTTCACCGAGCAGGATGAGTTTCTAGGCATCACCTTCGACCCCGCCCGCGTGCACTCCACCGACCTGTGGAAGTACGACCTGGCTCTCGAAGACCTAGAAGCGCGCCTAGCCGCCCATCCCGACGACATCCCCGCCCTGCTCTACCGCGCCTGCGCCCGCTCCTTCCTCCAAGACGGCGCCCCCGGCGCCCGCGCCGACTGGGAACACGTCCTCAGCCTGCAACCCAGCCACCCCATCGCCACCCGCAACCTCAACGCCCTGCGCTAGCCCAGGGTGAGTTCGGGCGCTTTGTGCCTGACCCCATGCGCCTGAACTCGGGCGGTTTGTGCCTGACCCCATGCGCCTGAACTCACAGCCAACCTAGGGCCTGCAAGCGCGCCGCCACGCCGTCGGCCATGACTTGGTAGCCGACGGGGCCGGGGTGGCTTGGGTCTGCGGTGCCCATGGGGTTTTGCTTGGCGTTCACGAAACCGGGCAGCAAGTCCACGAGCTCGATGCCTAGCTCGGCGCAGCGTCGGACTAATTCAGCCTGGAAGGCGCACTCCTTGGCGCGCACCGCGTCACGTTCCGCTCCGGCCGCTGCGCCTCGCATGCGTCGCGTCTGCGGACCGCTGGGAAAGACCGCCACCAGCAGCTTGCCGCCGTCCGCCTCGCAGGCCTGACGCAGCTGGTCCAATTGATCGGCGATGTGCGCCCAATAGCCGCTCGCCATGGGTGCGCGCGGGTTGGCTTGAATCGCGAGCGGGCGCTTGTCGTAGTCGTCGCGCAGCTTCTGCTCTGCGGGCGTGCGTGGGATGCGATAGCTACTGAGTTTCGGCAGCAGGTTGCGTTGCACCGCCTCCAGAATCGCCGTGCGACCGAACAGTCGAAAGACGACG
>JBLIOL010000178.1:0-11218 GCA_047639615.1 Planctomycetota bacterium
ACCGCCGCTACTCTGCAGGGCGCCGGATGTCCCATCGCCAGCGTACTTGAGGCCGCCGGTGCCACCTGCGGCAACGAATACATGGCCGACCGCTTCTTGGCCATCTCCGAGCAGGTGCGCCGCGGCTCTACCATCACCGAGTGCCTGGAAGCGGAACCCGTCATGGATCCGCTGCTGATTCAGATGACTCACATCGGCGAGACCTCCGGCGACCTGGCCAGCTGCTTCCGAAAGCTCAGCGAATACTACGACGAGGAAGTTCCGCGTGCCGTCAAGTGGTTCCTCAGCATGCTCGAGCCAGCGATCCTGATCGTCAGTGGCCTGGCCGTGGCCTACATCTTGCTCGCCGCTCTGCTGCCTATATTCTCCCTCTACGAGAGCCTCTAATTATGTCACTGCTCCCTACCCAAAGCCGTCGTGCAGGCTTCAGTCTGATCGAGATGATCATCGCGATCACGATCATGACGATCATTGCCGGCGCGGCTATCCCCTTGGCTTCGAGCATGATCAACTCGGCCGCCAGCAAGGCGACCTTGTCCGAGTTGGAGGGCCTTTCCAAGGCGAGCACACGCTACTTCGCCGATACCGGCGAGTTGCCCGTAGCGATCGTAGACCTGATCGTAGATCCCAGCGTTGGCGGCTGGTCGGGCCCGTACGTTGGGGGAATCACCACGGACAAGATCAGTGGCAGAACCAGCTTCGAAGTCGACGGCTGGTCGCGTGAGTACTCGGTACAAATCACTGGCGACGTCTGGACTGCCAGCTCAGCGGGCCGCGACGCTTCCCTGGGCACGGCCGATGACATCGTCGTGAACTTGGATGTGACCTTCATCCGACGCGAAGTGACCCTCGATCGCCTGACCACGATCAACTCCGCGATCACGCGCTACAACTCGGCCTATGCGGATTCCGATCCCCTGCCCACGGGCTGGTCCGGCGCATTCGCCAAGTTGACCAGCCGTGGTTTTCTGCCCTCCAGTTCTGCCTACCAGCTCGACGGCTGGGGGGACTCCTTCGTTGAGGATCCGAGTGGAGCCACGCCGGTTGTGCGCGCCAACTCGATCCACTTGCCGAGCTCTTCGATCGTCTCGTCTCCCGGCTCGGGAGGCGGCTCCAGCTCCGAGGACAAGAAGGACAAGGACAAGGACAAGGACAAGGACAAGGACAAGGACAAGGACAAGGACAAGGACAAGGACAAGGACAAGGACAAGGACAAGGACAAGGACAAGGACAAGGGTAAGTAGAAGGGCCAGGACGACTAGCCCGACTTCCCCTGCTAGCGCTGGCTGCGTCGCAGCCAGTACAGCAGCGGCAGCGCGGCGAAGGCGTCTTGTAGCCGACCTGCGTCCACGAGTGCTTCCACTTCGCCGCGGGTGAAGACCCGCACGATAATCTGTTCGGAGTCTTCCAATGCGCCCGCACCCGCCTCGCTGCAATCGTGCGCGATGAAGGCGTGGGCATAGTGCGCGCTGATCCCGCCGGTCGGGTAGAAGCCCGGTAGTGCTTCCAGATGCCCGGCTGCGTAGCCGGTTTCTTCGTACAGCTCGCGCACGGCCGCTGCTTGGGGCGTCTCATCGGCATCCAAGCGGCCGGCGGGCAACTCCCACTGGGTGTTGCCCGTGGGGTAGCGGTACTGCCCGATCATGACCACGCGCCCGTCCGGTAGTACCGGTACGACCGCTACCGCAGGACCGATCTCGAACACGTGGTACTCCTGCAGCTTGCCCGTGGGCAGCACGACCTCATCGCGCCGCAGTGCGCACCAAGGCGATTGATAGACGTGCTCACGCCGATGCACCCCGAAGGGTGCAAAGGGCGGCGGATCGTCCGGAGCCTCGCTCACTTGCCGAGGGGCTCAGGCCAGAGCTCGCGCCAGTTGGCGCGATCCGCCGGGAGGCGTCCGCCCTGCTCTTCGAGCAAGCTGCGCGAGATGCGCAGGTTGCTGAGAGCTGTCTCGGCGAGAGCGCGGCCGCAAGCTTTTACGATCGAGTCGGCGTCCAGCTCCTGGTAGGTGTAGATGTCGGAGGGGCGACCGCATTTGCTGAAGCGGCGCACGCCGAGGGTGCGCTGGGGCACGCCAACCACGGAGCCGGCGTTGTCCAATAGACCCGCTTCACCGTCCGCCACAGAGACGATAGGCACGCGCCGGGCGGCGATGCTCACCAGGCCAGCGGAGGAGTCGGTGGCTTCAGCCACCGCGTGCAGGTCGTCGTTGACACCTAGCTCCACGCGCAGGTGCTGGTAGTTGTTCTGTTCGCCGAGGATGCCGAGCAGCAGCTCCGGAGAGCTGACCACGATCACATCGGCGAAGACTCCGCGCTCGAGGAGCATGTCGGAGGCGGCCACCGCCTCGGGAATCAGCGCGCCCATGGCCAGGATCTGCACCACGTTGTCGCCGGGCTCGTAGCCCGCGTAGCCCGTGTAGCTGACCAGGCGCCAGGCGCCGGCCAGGCAGTGCAGGCGCACGCGTTCCATGAGCACGACTTCCTCCACCGGTGCCACGCTGGCCTCGTCGGTGGCCGCACCCCATTCGTCGCCGGCGCCGGCGGGCTTGAGTGCTCCTGCGGGGGCGCTGGCCTTGTAGGCGAGCTGCTGGCCAACGCGCTTGAGCAGCATGTCCTGCTGCAACTCGCGCGTGGTGCCGCGGATCAGGACGCCGCTGCGTCCCTTGTTGTTGTTCTGCGCCTGACGCGAGAGGGCGTCGGAGAGGATCCAATCCATCTCGCGTGCGAAGGCCGGCTCCCAGGTGATCAGGTTCGGCATCTGCAGGTCCGACTTCCAGGAGTGCTGGGCACCCTCGGCGGACAGGGACACACCGGCCGGCGTGCCCATGATGACGAACTCGGCGCCCCAGTAGAGGTCGTAGTAGAGCTGGTCGAGGGCGCGTTTCAGGAAGAAGTCGTAGACCGTCATCACCGGAAAGAAGGGGATGCCGGTGTAGATCTTCATCATGCCGAGGGAACCGACCGCGCTCATAGCGATGGCCTCGGCGATCTCGAAGCGGATGTGGCGCGTGGATTCGCCCTCACTGGCGACCATGTCCGGGTGCTTGTACTGCACGCCGAGCTTGTCCTTGAGATCCGGGTCCTGGGGCTCGATGCCGTACACACGCGCGTTCATGGCTCCGGAGATGTTGGTGGAGGTACCCACATCCGGCGAGAGCGTCATGAAGTACTCGGCGGCAACCGCCCAAGCACGTTCATCCTCGGTGAGCGGGCTGCGGTCCTCGCCCTCGGAGGCGTTGCTGCCGATGCGCACGAGCTTGCCGGCCATCTGGCCCCAGGCCCATTGGGTGTGCGCATTGCGCATGAGCGAGAGGTTGATGCCGACGCTGTCGGGCATGCCGCCTTGCTCGTCTAGGGCTTTGGCCACCTTGGCTTGGTTGCGAGCGACCAGCGCGTGCGCCGCATCCTGGCCCGCGCGCATTTCGTCCCGGCGCGCGGCTAGGAAGTTTGCCTCGGGGGTGCCTTCTGCGAACCAGCGGAAGGGCTCGTCCATGCTCAGGCCATTGGCCTCGAGTAGGGCCTCTACCTCAGCCTTCTTCGGTAGGGAGGAGTGGTTGGCTGGATCCGCAAGACACTCGAGTCCCCAACCCTTCATGGTGTGGGCGATGATCATGCAGGGCTCGTCGGGATCCTCGCGGGAGGCTTCCAAGGCGGCCTTGATGGTGTCGTAGCAGTTGCCACCCAGGTCGAGCATGACGCGCAGCAGGCTTTCATCGTCGAGGGCATCCACGGCCGGCTTGGTAGCGGGGTCGATGGCCTGCAGGGCTGCGCGGATAGGCGCTGCATTGCGTTTGAGCACGAGCATTTGGAACTCGAAGTCCGTCAGTCCCGTCTCGAGCACTTGCTGTAGTTCTTGGCCGCCGGGTCCTGAAAATGCCTGCATGCGCAGTTTTCCGTGACGCACTTGTATGGTGGCCCAGCCGTTAGCGATGGCGGTCTGCTCGATGCGATCGCAGTCGTGCAGTTCCAAACCTGACTCGTTGGTCAGGCGCGTGCCGTCCAGATTTTGGCGGTTGTAGTCGACGATCCAAGTGACACTCCCGAGGTTGCGTTCGGCGATGTCGGGCATGGCCTCGTAGAGCGAGCCCTCGCGGAACTCTGAGTCGCCCATCATGCTCCAGAAGTGCGTGTCCTCCGGAACCTCCCAGCCGTGGTCGCGCGCGTAGCGATAGGCCAGGGCCAAGTAGGCGGAGTTCACCGGAGGGATGCCCACCGTGCCCGAGGGCAGGAAGTGGAAATTGTCCGGATCGCTCGCGGCGTGATAGCTCTGGAAGGTCTGCGGGCGATCCTCGCGCGGGAAGGCGCGCAGCATCTCCATGCAGTTCATGGCTTCCTCTTCGTTGAACCAGTCCTCGCCGCTGGCACCGTTAAACCAATTCACCTTGGCGTTGTGACGGAAGAGCTGCAGCAGGTTGTGCAGGGCATGATCCGCCGGCGAAGCGTGGGGCTTGCAGCAGACGTAATCGCCGGGCCGGCGCACCTCCAAGTGCAGAGCGGCCAAGAGGTGCAAGGAGCTGGCGCAGCTTGCGGGGTGACCGCCTACCTTGGGGTCGCCCTTTTCCTTGGTCTTGCGGTTGTTGGCAAGGTGGATCATCGCCACGGCCTGTGCGAGGGCACGGTAGACGATGCGCTCCTGGGTGGAGCTAGCGGCGGTAATGGGGCGGGACTTGGTGATCATGCTGGCAGAGCGATAAGCGGTCGACTGAGGCCAGGATTCTACGGATTAGTACCCCCGGGGACAGCACCGCCGTGGGCTAAGCCAGGGCGGCTGCGTACAGTTTCCCGTAGGCGTCCAGCATGGCCGTGCGCGAGTAGCGTTCCAGCACTCGTTCGCGTCCCAGGCGGGCCAGCTCGGCTCGCCGCTGTGGGTCCTGCAGGAGCCGCTCCAACACTCGGCCCAGAGCCGCCTCCGCGTCCTCGGCGGTGGGGTCCACCAGGTGCTCGCGGGCCGCTTCGGGCAGGGTGGCGGGCACATCGCCCACGCTCGTGCCGGCCACGGGCACGCCGCTGGCCATGGCTTCCAGCTGGGAAACGGGTTGCTGCTCGGAATCGGAGCTGATCACGAATAGGTCAAAGGCCCGGTAGAGGGGCACCAGATCCGTGCGATAGCCCAGGAAGTGGACCTTGCCGCCGGGGGGCGGATTTTCCGCTGCGAGCGCCTCCAGGGCGGCGCGTTCGGTGCCCTCGCCGGCGATCCAGACATGCACGGGGCGCTCGCCTGCGTTCAGCCGCGAACAGGCCCGAATCAGCCGATCGAAGCGTTTGACGGGGTTGAGCCGGCCTACGCCGCCGATCACCAGGGCGTTCTCGGGCAGGCCCAGAGCGGTCCGCAGGCGCTGGCGGTCGGTGCCGGCGGGCTCTGGGCAGAAGGCCTCGGCGTCGATGCCGTTGGGGATCCAATGCACCCTAGCGGGGGGCAGGCGCCAGGTGTGCAGAGCCAGCTGTTCGAGGCCTTTGGAGGGCACCACCAGGGCCTTGGCCCGGCGCAGTAGCAGACGCCGGGCGAGTACGCGCCGGCCGTGCTGGGCTTGGGCCTCATCCGCGTGGAAGCCGTCCTCGTGGTGCACGTGGGCGCGCTGGCCCGCGAGTCGGGCGGCGATGACCGCGTCGAAGCTGCCCCAGTTGTAGGTGCAGAGCAGGTCCGGCTGCAGCTGGCGCAGCAGCCTGGCCAGGCCGCGGGCCTGGCCCAGGGGGCCGCCAATCTTGGACGGGCTGACGCGCTCCAATGCAACCTCGTCAGGGACCCACTCAAGGGCACCCCAAGCGTCATCCAATGCCACCAGCGAATGTCGGTAACGTGCTCCAAAGTCAGCCATCAGGGCTGCGGTCCGAGCCTGGGCACCGGCGGCCTCAAAGCTCGGGAAGACGTGCAGGAAATGGGGGATCGTCGGCAAGGGAGCTCCAGGGCGTGGGCGGCATCCTAAGGCTCCATGGGGCCCAGAATCACGAATTGATGGCGCCGTAACCCGCTTGGCGGGCAAGCGCACCCATACGTCCCGAATCCAGGTCCCTGGATGGACGACTCTCCAGGCTCACGGCCCAGAGGACGAATGGACTAGTACCAACTCCTCCTGGGTCCGGATCGAGGTATTCACGTACCGCGGTTTGGGCCCAACTTCGTTGGTGTGGGGCTTTGAGAGCGGTGGTTTTGTCGCTAACCTTGTGGGATTCCACCCACCCGAAGGAAGTCGCGCTAGCCGGTAGCTCCACTGGATATCTACCGGCAGCGAGACCGCCTGCCCCCGGCCCCCCCCGGTCATGCCTCAAGAACTGACCCTCGGTCTTACCTTCGACGACGTCCTCCTCGTTCCGCAGCACTCTCAAGTGCTTCCCAGCGAGGTCAGCTTACGGACGCGCTTTAGCCGCAATGTGTCGGTGAACATCCCCTTGGCCTCCTCGGCCATGGATACAGTCACCGAATGGCGCATGGCCGTGGCGCTCGCCCGCGAGGGAGGTATAGGCATCATCCACCGCAACCTGACGCTGGAGGAACAGATAGCCCAAGTAGACAAGGTCAAGCGCTCCGCTAACGGCGTGATCCTGGACCCGGTGGTGCTCGACCCCGACGCCAGTCTGGGCGATGCGCGCGAAATCATGCGCAGCAAGAGCATCTCGGGCCTGCCTGTGCTCAAGGGCGAGAAGGTCGTCGGCATCCTCACGCGTCGCGACTGCTCCTTCAACGAGCAGGACGACGTGACGGTCGCTAGCGTGATGACCTCCGAGGACTTGGTCACGGCGCCGCCCAGTACGACCCTCGAAGAGGCGCGTCTGCTGTTGCACCGCCACAAGGTCGAGAAGCTAATCATCGTGGACGATCAAGGCCGCCTGAAGGGCCTGATCACCATGAAGGACCTGGACATGCTCGCTGCCTTCCCGAACTCCAACTTTGACGATCGCGGACGTCTGCGCGTGGGCGCCGCCATCGGCGTGCGCGACTTCGAGCGCGCCAAGGGGCTGGTCGAAGCGGGCCTGGATGTGCTCGTGGTCGATACCGCCCACGGTCACACCGATGGCGTGCTCAACACCGTGCGCGAGCTCAAAGCCAAGCTTAAGGTCGACGTGGTAGCCGGCAACGTAGCCACAGCCGCCGCCGCGCGCGCCCTCATGGAAGCCGGCGCCGATGGCGTCAAGGTCGGCATCGGCCCGGGCTCGATCTGTACCACGCGCATCGTCGCTGGCATCGGCGTGCCGCAGTTCACGGCTGTGCGAGACGTGTCCGAGGCCCTCAAGGGCAGCGGCATCCCCGTGATCGCCGACGGCGGTATTCGCTTCTCCGGCGACATCACCAAGGCCCTCGGCGCAGGTGCTTCCTGCTGCATGATCGGCAGCCTCTTCGCCGGCCTCGACGAGAGCCCCGGCGAGACTTTCATCAGCCAAGGCCGAACCTTCAAAGCCGTGCGCGGCATGGGCTCATTGGGCGCCATGCAACGCGGCTCCAAGGAACGCTACCGCCAAGGCGACGTGGACGACGTGGCCAAGCTCGTGCCTGAGGGCATCGAGGGTCGCGTCTCCTACCGTGGCAAGCTCTCGCCCTTCGTCTACCAGCTCTCGGGCGGCGTGCGCGCTGGCCTGGGCTACGTGGGCGCCAAGGACATTCCCGAGCTGGCCGAGAAAGCAGTCTTCATGCGCATCACCCAAGCAGGTGTGCGCGAGAGCCATCCGCACGACGTCACGATCACCAAAGAATCCAGCAACTACGCCCAAGAATGAGCCGCCACGCACGAGGAATTTTGATCGTCGATCTGGGGACGCAATACGCCCAGCTCATCGCACGCCGCATCCGCGAGGCGGGCGCTTGGTGCGAGATTCACACCCACACCAAGGCTCTGGCTGCGGCGGCCGACATGGACCTCGCGGGTGTCGTGCTCAGCGGCGGCCCGGCTTCGGTCTACGCGGAAGGCGCACCCGAGGTGCCCGCTGGGGTGCTCGAGCTCGGCGTGCCCGTGCTCGGCATCTGCTACGGCATGCAATGGATGTGCCGCACCCTCGGCGGCGAGGTGGTCGGTAGCGGCGAGCGCGAATTCGGCCGTGCCGTGATCGACGTCGCGGATGCCAGCGGCATCATGGCCGGCTTGGAAGGCTCCTCGACGGTCTGGATGAGCCACGGCGATAAGGTAGCCACCCTGCCCGAGGGCTTCGTGCGCCTGGCCTCCTCCGAGACCTGCGCCGAGGCCGCCGTCGGCGACCCTGAGCGCAACTTCTGGGGAGTGCAATTCCACCCCGAAGTCAGCCACACCGAACGCGGCGCGGACCTGATCCACAACTTCGTCAAAGGCGTCTGCGAGCTCTCAGGCGACTGGCGCCCGGACTCCATCGCCGAGCGCGAGATCGCCAAGGTCAAAGAGATCGTGGGCGAGACCGGCGAAGTCGTCCTGGGCCTCTCCGGCGGCGTCGATAGCGCTGTCGCGGCCATGATCGTCTACCAGGCCATCGGCAAACGCCTGCACTGCATCTTCGTGGACAACGGCCTGCTGCGGCAGGGCGAGCGCGAGGTGGTAGAGAAGGCCTTCGCCGAGCACATCGGCATGGACCTTACAACCATCGACGCGGCCGAGCGCTTCGTCAGCAAGCTGGCCGGCGTCACCGATCCCGAGCGCAAGCGCAAAATCATCGGCTATGAGTTCGTGGACATCTTCCGCGAGGAAGCCAAGCGCTTCACCAACGCCAACTTCCTCGGCCAAGGCACGCTCTACCCGGACGTGATCGAGTCCGTGGCAGCCCACGGCGGCACCACCGCCGTGATCAAGAGCCACCACAACGTGGGCGGCTTGCCCAAGGACCTCGAGATGACCTTGGTGGAGCCCCTACGCGAGCTCTTCAAGGACGAGGTACGCGCCGTCGGCAGGCACTTAGGCCTCGACGACCGCATCCTCCAGCGCCAGCCCTTCCCGGGCCCCGGCCTGGCCGTGCGCATTGTGGGGGAAGTCACCCCCGAGCGCCTCGAGGTGCTACGCCAAGCGGACCACATCACCACCACCGAGATGGAAGCCTCCGGCAGCCACCACGGCCTGTGGCAGTACTTCGCGGTGATGCTCCCCATCCGCTCCGTGGGCGTCATGGGCGACGCCCGCACCTACGAGGACGCCTGCGCCCTGCGCCTGGTCGAGTCGGTCGACGGCATGACCTCCGACTGGGCCTATCCCCAGCGCGAAGTCTTGCAGCGCATCTCCACCCGCATCATCAACGAAGTGCAGGGCATCAACCGGGTGGTGCTGGACATCTCCAGCAAGCCGCCCAGCACGATCGAGTGGGAGTAGAGCGCGGATTGGGCTTGCGGAAGGCCCAGATCTAGCGAGTTTAGCAGGATCGCGCATTTGGTCCATGTGGAGTCAAGTGCGCGCTGTGGCTTGGGCGATGAACGGGGAGTCGCAGGCTACGCCCCCCAAGCTCTCCAAGTTCGGAACCCTCCATCGGGTTCCTCTTCAATCGTGCACAGCAAGACCCCCAACCGCCGCTCGGGCTTTTCCCTGATCGAGATCGTCGTAGGTGGAGCCATTTTGATGCTCCTGTCCGGCGTGGCTGTCCCGATGGTCGCCGAACGGGTGGACCAGGGAAAGATCGAGCGAGCCCAAGCTGAATGCGATGCGATCGTGAGGGCCATTGTGCTCTACAAGTCGGAGCATGGTCATTACCCCGGCGGTGCTCAAGAGGACCCGAGCAACAACTACCAGGGCCCCGGCAAGATGGGCTTCGTGGCGCTGAGCGTGGATCTTGGTGGGAGCTCTTCCAAGTTCGATGACTTTGAGTTCGGCGTGGATCCTTGGGGCAATCCTTACTGCTACCACATCTACACAAAATCCAATCCCTACCAGGACGTGGTGGCCTATTCCATGGGCCCTGACGAGACCTCACAGTCCTGGGATGGTGGTGTTTGGAACACCGGCGAGTTCGCCGGCGATGACATCGGCAGCATGTACGACGAGACGTCGGACTGAACGGAGAGCGGTTGACGGAGGCGCCGATGTGCTCCATCCGTGCCGCTGAGGCGCTGTCGTTGAAGACGCCCGGTGGGGCGCGATACGAACGGCTGCGCGTGGAGGCTGCTAGCAGCCC
Source organism: Planctomycetota bacterium (assembly GCA_047639615.1). Lineage (GTDB taxonomy): Bacteria > Planctomycetota > UBA1135 > UBA1135 > CAYWNK01. Next base: position 10,059 of record JBLIOL010000178.1, read on the forward strand.
GCTCAAAAAACAGCGACTTGTCGCTCGGCTCCCACGAAGCGCCTGGCTGCGTTGCCAGAACCCCCCAATAGCCACCACTACGGGGGGAACCTGTCGCCTTGCCAGACGATCCGTGGAAACCAATCGACAGGCCGCTGTTTTTTAAGCGGCCTGCTAGGCGCAGATTCTATGCGCTGCCCTGCTCGTGCAAATGTACGGCGTCTTGCGGTCCTCGTGGCGTGCTCTTGGCGTGCTCTTGCAGCTCGGCCGCTGCCCCCTCAGCGGGGCCGCTTGGTTCCAACTCGCCGGCATCCGTCACCATCTAGAGAGCCCCATGCGGCACCTCTTGTGCGCCCCGCAGGTAGAGGCCAGCGGCTAGCAGGAGTCCAAGTAGAGCGATCAAAAGTCCGCGGGATATGCCCCTAAGGTAGGTCAATGCGGGCACTTCCGAAAAAAAGCCCCTGAGCGCGAAGGGATCCAAGCCGGGCGGGCACCAAACCCATGTCCGATGAAATCCGCTTACCCCCAAACCCCGATGCACAGCCTCTTCACCCCTCTCGTTCTGACCACCTCCTTGTTCGCCCTGTCCCCGGCCGAGGCACCGCGCCTGGTGCCCGCCAGTGGCACGCAACTGGCCAAGGTGCTGCGCCACACATCGGATGTGATGGGGGAAGGCCTCGAGGTCTTCATGGCCGGCGAGCCCGTGCCGCCCGAGTACTTGCCCTACCTGAGCGTTGAGCTGCTCACCGAGAATGAGGTGCACGTGACCGATCGCTACGAGCGCACCGCGGACGATGCGGTAGCTGTACTGGTGCGCAGCTTTGAAATGACGGACTTCCTGGACGAATCCAATACGGAATTGGACCAGCAAGGATCCGTCACCAGCACCGATGAGTCGCGCAAGGGCAGCAGCGCGCTACTCGGCAAGAGCGTGCGCTTTGCTAACGATGGGGGCACCTGGAGCGCCAGTCTGGAAGAGTCGGATGAGCAGTCCAAAGCCAATCTGGAGGAGCTCTCCTGGGACCTCGAGTTCCGCAGCTGGGCCTTCCCCGAAGAGGCTGGCAGCAAACGTTGGAGCCTCCCCGGCGCCGCCTTCGCGCAACTCGTCGAACCGGGCGGCGAGCTCTCCTTGGAATGGACTGGGGATTCCGCAGAAGACGAGGCCCTAGCAGCCCTTTATG
>JBLIOL010000179.1:0-11197 GCA_047639615.1 Planctomycetota bacterium
TGCGCACGAGATAGTCGGTGGAACCCTCGCGGATCTGGCCGCTGGAGGCGTTCAAGTTCTCGGCGGCCAAACGTGTGCCGATAGCCGATAGCTCGATGTTCTGGGCGGCCAGGCGGTTCGGGTCGACGCTGATGAGCACCTCCTCCGTGAGCCCGCCGCGCACCTGCACGGCGGCGACGCCTTCGATGCCCTCCAACTCCCGCTCAAGGCGGTTCTCCGCCAACCAGCGCAAGCGAATCAATGTGTCTGCGTCAAAGCCTTCCTCCTGTTCCCCAACAGGGCCGATACCTACGCGCAGGATGGGATCCAGGTTGGGGTCGTAGCGCAGGATCAGCGGGCGGTCCGCGTCGTTCGGCAGGAACACGCCGTCGAGACGATCACGCACCTCCTGCACGGCGAAGGTCATGTTGGTGCCCCAGCCAAATTCCAGCAGTACGTCGGAGTAACCCGCTCGGCTGATGGAGGTGTTGCGCACCAGGTCGGGCAGGGTGGAGAGCGCTTCCTGGATCCGCTCCGAAATGCGGTCCTCTACGTCCTCAGGAGCCGCCCCGGGGTGCGAGGTGCGCACGGTCAGGGTCGGATAGCTGATCTCTGGAAGCAGGTCCACGGGCAGATTCAGGGCGGAGACGCCTCCGAAGACAGCCAGGGCCAGGAAGAACATGGTGATGGCCACGGGGCGCGTGGCCACGAAACTGAGCCAGGAGGTGGGCTTACCAGCGGCTCCGGCTGTTTGGGATTCGGTCAAGGGATCAGCCCTCGCCTTGCTCGTCGTCCGCGGGAGCTGCTTCGGTGTCGACTGCGGGAGCGTCGGTCTCGGCGCTTTCCTCCTCAGTGACAATCAATTCAGGCTCTTGCTCGGTCTCTTCCTCAGTCTCTAGCTCGAAGCCCTCCGGTGCGAACTCCCAAGCTTCAGCCTGAACCTCTTGCCCGTCTTCGAGGTCGCGGTTGCCCACGACGATCACACGGTCGCCTGGCTTGAGGCTGGCTTCAGCCAACAGGAGTACCTGAACCTCGTCATCGTCGGCTAGGCCCTCCTCGACATCGACTCGTACGGCGTCCTTGCCGCGCAATAGGAAGAGGAAGCGGCGCTCGCCCTCACGGCGCAGGGCGCGCTTGGGCACGACTAGGCTGCCGGGGCGGCGTTCGGTGACGATACCCACGCGCACCAGCATGCCGGGCAAGAGGCGCGGGCGGCCGGACTCGATGCTGGGCTGCTCTAGGTCGATGGTCAGCTTGAAGGAACCGGAGCTGGCATCGATGGTGGGGCTGACGATTTGAATATGTCCGGAGTAGACCTCGCCGGGCAGGGCGTCCGGCTGCACGTCGATGCCGATCGTCTTGCCGTCGCCGCCTTGCGCCATGCTGGCGAAGAAGCCCAGCTCGCGCTGCGGGCGATAGACGAAGGCGCGCACGTTGTCCGGGTCGGTCAGACGGAAGGCGCCCGTGCCGGTGGCGACCGCGCCGCCAACTTCGATCATGCGTTCGGCGATCACGCCGGCGAAGGGAGCGGTGATCTCGGTGTAGGAGAGGTTGAGCTGCTCGCGCTCGACCTTGAGCTCGGCGCGCTGGATCGAGGCCGTGTGGGCGTCGCGATCTGCCTTGGCTTGCTGCAAGGTGAGCTCGGTAGTCTTTAGGTCCCGTTGGGCTTGGTCGCGGGCGAGCTCAAGCTTCTCGAGCTCGTTCTTGCTGATCAGGCCGGCCTGGGCGTTCGCATCCACGTTGCGCTCAGCTTGCTTGAGAGCCAGCTTCGAACTCTCGATGCGCTCGGCGGCCTCGTCCACAGCCAGGCCCAGCTTCGGCCCCTGGTTCTTGGTCTCGAGCAACGCGACTTCCGCGTCCCGCAAGGCAGCTTGCGCATCGCGCGAGTCGAGCCGTGCCAGCACCTGGCCCAGCTCCACGCGCATGCCTTCCTCGGCCAGGATCTCGGTGGCGACTCCGGACATGCGCGGCTGCAGTTGGATCTCGCGCACGGACTGGATCGCCGTGGTGGTGGAGATGCGGCGCACCATTTCCTTCAGGACCACGGGGGAGACGCGCACACGCGGCGCATCCTGGCGCTTGATCTCTCCCTTGATGGCCTCGGGCTGCTCGTCAGCGGCTTGGGTTTGCTCGGTGCTACCGCTGTAGTCACAAGCAGCGAGCAAGAGGGCGAGGGCGGACAGAGTGTGGAATCGAGTCATGGAGAAGGTGGGGAGACCTAGGGGAGCTGCGCGGATCGTCGCTACACTGCGCCGATGCGAACCTTCGGACGATGCATTCCCACCGAGTCAGGGCTTTCTTCACCGCTTTCTAGGCGGAAGATTCTGAGGCCCGGTGGGCGTCCGGTCAGTCGAGTGGAGGAAGTGCCAGCATGAAGGATGGCGATAAGGGAGCCGAGCCTCTGCATGAGGGTGGAAAAAATCCTGTAACGGCCCCGTCCGAGACCATTTTGGGTCCGCGCCAGCGCTTCCTCGGAGCCTTGGCCACTTGGGCTCTGTTGGCCGCGGCGCAGCCGGGTTTGCTGCGCGGGGATGGCTTCGGTCACCTGGCTTTCTTGGCCCTGACACCCTGGGCGCTGAGCGCCAGTCGGCCGGGACCTCGCGCCGCCCTGGCGGAGTGGGGGGCTTGTTCTCTCGGACTCCTCGCGTGGTTCTTCTGGATGAGCGCGCTGGTGGTGCCGCCCATGGTGCCCATGGTGCTCTTCCCCTCGGTCTACTTCATCGTGGGCAGCAGCGTGCTGCGCGGCCTGGCGGGGCGCGTGCCCCTGGCCTTGGCCACGCCCCTAGCTTGGATGGTGTTCGAGCTCCTGCGCTGGTTCATTCCCTTCCCATTCTCCTTCGGTTGGTTCCGCTTGGGCAGCATGTCCGCGGACTCGATCTGGCTTGCGGGCTCCGCGCGCATCTGGGGAGTTTGGGGAATAAGCTACGTATTCGCGGCCTTCTCCGGTTGGGTCGCCGATCTCGTGCGCGCCTGGCGTCGGGACGAATCCATGGCCAAATTGCCGCTCTCGGTGCACCTCTTCGGGCTCGTGCCGGTGGCCCTCGCCAGTGTGCTCAGCGTGGCCTTCCCCCTGGGCGAAATGGAGCCTGGGCCGGAGGTGCTCGTGGTGACGCCTGGGGTTGATGCGGAGATCAAAGCTCAGGACAAGGATCCATTCTTCGAGCGCTTCCTGCCCTCCGCCGACCTGACTGTGCAGGGGCTCGCTTCCGCTGCGGCTGAAGGCCGTGAGGTCGATCTGGTGGCCTGGGGCGAAGGCATGCTGCCGGGAATGGAGGTGCCGAAGGATGTCCTCCTGGCTTTCGACCAGGGTATGCGCCAACTGGACTTCGCCATCGGGCACTCCCCCTGGACGCGCGCGGGTCTCGCGGCTTCCGATCGCTTCGTGCAGGAGCTGGTTTCCGGGGTGCTCTACGGGAAGCGCGAGCTCGTTTCGCCCGAGTTATCCAGCTACCTGATGACCTATCCTGGGCCCTGCGGTGATGCCTGGAGAGCTGGAAAGCCCGTTTTGCCCCCCGGCACGGCCTTCATCTCCGGCGTGAACGCCGCGGTGGTGGAGGGCGCCAACCTGCGTCGTCTCAACGGCATACGGGTCTGGCAGGATGGTGTTCCGGGTGCGCTCGTCAGCAAACAGCACCTCGTACCGGGCTCGGAAGACCCTTATCCGGCCGTTTACGTGCCTTTCCTGGCCAGGATCATCGAGGCCATCGGGGGCTACCTGCCCGACTACGTAGTGCGCGACTTGCCCCGGGTGCTCGAGTTCGCGGACCGCAGCGGGCGCACATATAGGGTGGGGGGCTCGGTCTGCTACGACCAGGTCTTCGACGATCCCTTCACCACGCCGCTGCGTCAGGGGCCGGTGGATTTCCACTTGGTGGCCAGCAACGAGGCCTGGTACGGGCGCACTTTGGAGATGGATCACATGGTCGCTTTTGCTCGGCTGCGGGCCGCGATGACCGGCCGGAGCCTGGTTCGAGCAACAAATTCTGGCGCCAGCGTGGTTTTTGATGGGCGCGGCAGAATCCAGGCAGAGCTCACTGTGGAGGGCCGACGCAAGCAAGTTCGGGGCACTTTGCTGGAGCGCGTGGCCGTTCCTGTGGTCGGCGAATCGGCCTCTAAGACCCCTTACGTGCGGTTTGAGCCAATCCAACTCGCCCTGTGGTGGATTCTTGCCGGACTGGCCTTCGTCTTCTCCAGGCGCCGGGTAACCGGCGGGGGGGAGGGGGCTAGAGGCGCCTCGAAGGGGTCCCATGTGGGCTCCGACGACTCTTGACCGGCGTGCGGGGCTAGCGCTAGACTTCCCCACGCGCCTCGTACCGGTTGCCCGCTCGGTTGATCCAAGCTTCGAACTTCGAAGCGATCCGGAAAGACCACGGTCAGCTTTGACGCGTTATCTCCCCCCCCAGTTCAAACCTTCCGCCCCCCCCAGATAGTCCTTGAGGCTGTCATTGCGGACGTCCACTTCTAGGACTCACCTTACCCATGAGCTCGATCGCCAAGATCTTCATCGTCGTCAACCTGCTCCTCTCGGCGCTGACGCTCGGCTGGGCCTCCACTCACCTCGGTGTTGCGGAGAACTACAAGACCCAGCTGGCAACAGCCGAGTCTGACGCCGCCACCATGGAAGAGTCCAAGGACGCCGAAATTGCCACCCTGCGTGGCAACGTCAGCGACCTCGAGGCCTCCCGCGACACCGTTCGCAGCGAGAAGAACCAAGCTGTCGCCATGCGCGACCGCAACGCTTCCGATTTGGAAGGGTCCCGCTCCGAGGCCAGCACCCTGCGTGCTCGTCTCGACTCGATCGACTCCACCCTCGGCAACTACGCCAGCACCAACGACAACCTTCAGAGCCGTTACGAGCAGTCCCAGTCGGACCTCGCAGCAGCCGTCGAAGGTCGCCGTGACGCTGAGGGCGGTCAAGAAGACGCCCTCGCCGCCCAGACCGTCGCTCAGACTGGCCTGGACGAAGCCAACCGCACCATCGCTGGCCTGCGCACCGAGAGCACAGCTCTCGGCAAGCAACTCGCCAACGCTCAGACCGAGATCACGATTCTGTCCAACGCCACCGGCGTCAACGTGGCCAGCCTCCTGACTCAGCCCCAGATCGACGGTGTTCTGCTGCAGGTTGACCTTTCGGTCACCCCGGCACTCATCGCCATCAACAAGGGCACCGCCGACAGCGTTAAGCGTGGATACACCTTCCACGTCTTCAGCCAGGGCGTCTACAAGGGCCGGGCTCGCGTCGAGACCGTCCAAGAGAACATGTGCACCGCCTCCATCGTGAACACCTACAACGGTGCTCAGATGTCTCAGGGCGACCAAGCATCCACGCAGCTCTAGTTCCCTCCCCCTTTCACTACCTGCTAGGAGGAATCCACTATGGCACGCGCACGTAAACAATCAGGCCGTCCGGCCGCCCGCAGCACCTCGCGCAAGACGCGCCCCGCTGAGGTTGAAGTCGTCGAGGAAGAAGGCGGTTTCGGCTTCGAAGAAGGCGTCATCTTCATCACCAGCATCGTGATGATCGTCGCTTTCGTCATGGTCGACATGGCACGCGGCGCCTATGGCGAAGGCATGTTCTTCAAATAGGCTGCTTCGGCAACCGCCTCGGAAAGGACGCTCCTCGAGCGTGCTGACCATAGGCCTACGATCGGCCCCTGCGCGCAAGCGTGGGGGCCGATCGGCGTTTATGGATGGGGGGACTCTCCCATCCCTGCGATCCGCGGCAGAAAGTGCACTCCCGCGCGGATTTCCGGGCAAGGTCGCAGCGCCGTCCTTGAATGGGGCCTGTGCATTGCTGAGAATTCCTTTGTGGGAAGTCTGCGAGGGGCGCAGACACCTAGCCAACCCCGTACAAACGGCCTGCCGGCCACGGAAATGCTGAACCTCTTCAAGCCGATGGAATGGGCCTTTGGCCATCTCTCAGTCGATATGGGCATCGACTTGGGGACCGCCAATACCCTGGTTTGCGCACGCGGTCGAGGAATCATCCTCAACGAACCGAGCGTGGTAGCGGTCAAGCGTGGCACCAACGAAGTGCTGCTGGACGGCATGGCTGTGGGTAACACCGCCAAGGCCATGCTGGGTAAGACACCCGGCTCGATCGAGGCCATTCGGCCCCTGAAACACGGGGTTATCGCCGACTTCGACGTGACCGAGAAGATGCTGCGCTACTTCATCACGAAGGTCCACGAGGGCCGGCAGTGGGTCAAGCCGCAGGTCGTGATCGCCGTGCCCGTGGGCATCACCGCCGTGGAACGCCGTGCCGTGATCCACTCTGCGGAGCGCGCCGGCGCGCGCCGCGTGTTCCTGATCGACGAGCCCATGGCGGCTGGCATCGGCTGCGACATGCCCGTGACCGAAGCCCGGGGCTCCCTGGTGGTCGACATCGGTGGCGGTACCACCGAGATCGCCGTGCTGTCCTTGGCTGGCGCCGTGGTCTCCACCTCCCTGCGCATCGCGGGCGACGAGATGGACGAAGCCATCATCGCGCACCTGCGCCGGCACCATAACCTGCTCATCGGCGAGTTGAGCGCCGAGCGCGTCAAGCTCACCATCGGCTCCGCCGCACCCATGGACCAGGAGTTGTCCATGGAGGTTAAGGGTCGCGACTCGATCCAAGGCTTGCCGCGGCGTACTACCGTCACCTCGATCGAAATTCGCGAGGCCCTCTCGCACCCGGTGCGGCTGATCTGTGAAGCCATCCGCGGCATCCTCGAGGAAGCCCCGCCCGAGATCTCGGCGGACCTGTACGACTCCGGCATCACGCTTGTCGGTGGTGGCTCCCTGCTCTACGGCATGAGCGACGCCATCGCTGACCACCTGGGCGTGCCCGCCCAAATAGCGGACGACCCGCTGACCGCCGTGGCCCGCGGCACCGGCATCTTCCTCGACAAGCTCGACGTGTTCAGCAAGGTCCTCGCGACCGACCAAGACGAACGCCACTAAATCCAAGAGGCCCTGCGTCCCGGTCGGGCCGGGGCGACACCTGATACTCCGTGCGCGCCTCTCGTCTTCAAACTATCCAAGTTCTCGCCTGCATCATCTTTGCAGGCCTGGCCTTGCGTCCGGTACCGGAGCTGGAGCTCCTCTTGGATCGCGTACTGCTGAGTTCGAGACCGATTGCGGCCTTGGCCTGGCCGCTTTCCGGTGCTGGCATCGTGCACGCTGGCGATGACCGGGAGGCGGAACTCTTGGCCCGCCAGGAGCTGGACGAGCGCGTCGCACTGGAGCTGGCCGTGCGCCGCTCAGCCGAGCCGGTCGAGGACTACGAGTCCGACACTCATCCCGTGCATGCGGAGGTTGTGGGCCGTTCGCGCGGTGCCTTGGATGTGCTTGAGGTGCGCGTGGATCGCGTGGGTTTGGTGGAGATCGGACAGCCCGTGATCGCTGGCGAGAACTACGTGGGGCGCGTATCGCGCGTAACTCTCAAGCTGCGCAACGGCGTGCGCGTGGAGGATGTGGAAGTCTCCATGGTCACCGGCCGTCGCGCGCGAATCGGTGCGCGGGTGGTCGACTCCGTAAGCGGCGAGGAGCTAGCCCGCGCGGTGGTGGGCGGGCTCTTGCCCTCGCCGGAGTTCGGCTTGCCGGACTCGCGTCAGGTGCTCTGCATGCATTTCCCTTCGCGGCGCAGCTTGCGCAGCGGTCTGATCCTGGTGGATGAGCCGCCCGGGGGCACGCCCGGTTCCGAGGACTTGGGCTACCTGGCCAACGGATTCCGCCTAGGACTCGTGACCGTCTCGGTTAATCCCGATGAACGCACTCGTGAGCGTCTGCTGGGTGTGGAGACCGAGCTGGACTACGCCACGGGGCTCTACCAGGTCCTGATCCTCACGAAGCCGCGCGATAGCGAGGCCCCCGACGCCGAGGAGGAGGACATCTGGGCCCCGGCTCGCCTGGCCCTGCGTGCCGGCGCTGGGCTCGGGCGTGAGGGACGCAAGCTCTTGCGCGGGCGTAGCGGCGGTGTACTGCCCGGGGCGGCTCTCGCTTCCGGTGTGCGCCTCTACGGCCGCGTGGAGAGCTCTGGGCTCTGGACCAGTGATGTGCGCGGTCTGGGTGACCCTGGGCTCAGCCTGCCGGCCCTAGCGGTGCTGGAGGGTGAGGCTGATGCGCGCCTACACGTGCTCGGCCAACTGGTGGCCCTGGGTCGCAACAGCGATGGTCAGTTGCGCTTTCTTTGGGAGGCGAGCGTGCCCCTAGAGGGCACCGAGGATATTCAAGCACGGGTCTGGAGCGGGTCCGGCGAAGCCGGGCTACCGCGCGGGCTCCTGCTGGGGGACACCCTCCTGCCGGTTGGGTCGGGGCCCCATGAACTTCTGATCGAGCCGCCCTTCGGTGGCGTCGAACCCGAATATTTGAACGTGCGCCTCGCCGAGCGCCTGGCCAAGCCGGCCCCTAACTGGGAGCTGGCCCGATGAAGCGTCGCGCTGTGGGCTATCTCATGTTGGCTGTCTGGGGAGGTCTCTTCTCGGCCGGGCTGGCGCTGGCCATGGGCTTGGGTGCCAAGGGCGCCTTCCTGCCGGATCCTGTGCTGTGCTTGGTGGTGCTGATCGCGGCGCGCTTGCATCGCGATGTGGTCGTTACGGCGGCCTTCGTGCTGGCCCTGGCGCGCATCGCTTTCACGATCGATCCGCCCCCGGCGATCTTCGCCATGTACATGGGCGCGGCGCTCTTGATCCGCGCTCTGCGTTCGGGCGTCGACGTGAACGGCCCGCTCGTGCGCGGCTGGTTCTGCTTCGTAGTCGTCTGGATCGATGGCATGTGGCTGACCCTCGTGCGCGCCCAGCGGCAGGTCTTTGCGGCCAACGCCATGCCCGATGCGGCGCTGCTAGGCGAAGCTCTCGGCTACACCCTGCCGCGCGCTATGGCCAGTGGACTGCTAGGCATCGTTCTGGGCGCCGTACTCGTGCGCCTACCCGGACTCTCAGCCATCGATCGCAGGCAGATTTTCTAAGCATGCGCAGACTCGGACTTCCCATGTTGCTGGTGGTGCTGGTGCTCGTCTTGGTGCTCGCGCGCCTGTACGACGTGCAGGTGCGCGAGCATGAGGTGTGGGCAACGGAAGCAGCCGCTCTGCAGCGTTCGGAGACCACGCTCCCGTTCCGGCGCGGAGGTATTTACGACCGCAAGGGCCGCTCCTGGGTGCGCGATGAGGTGCGTTACGAGCTGGAGTTCGTCTGGCGCGACTTCCGCCGCGGCCATCCCCTGGGGAACCTGGCTCAGCTGCGCTCCTTGCTGGCCTGCAAGCCCGTGAGCTTGCAGGAGGCTGTGCAGGATCCGGGCATCTGGGCCGAGGCTCTGGTGGCGCTCACGCCCCAGGGCATCAGCGACTTCGCCAAGGGCGAGCGCATCGAAGGTGGTTCGGGCCTTTCTGTGGCAGCCTTGCAGCCCGACGAGGAGCGCCGCGACTTGGCACGCGCGGAGCGCCGCGGCGCGCGCGCCGCGGCCATGCACTTTTACCTGCAGCGCCTACTGGGCGTGAGCAACCGCGAGTCCAGCGCCCTGCGCGATCTGCGCAAGGATGAAGGTCGCGAGCTGCCGTACCTGACCTTGGTTGCGATGGTGCGGCGCGGATCGGGCGAGAGCTTGGGCGAGGCACTACAGCGCGAGCGCCGGCGCCTGCGCGAACGTACCGACGAATCCCTGGACAGGCTGACGAGTTTGGCGAAAGCCATCGACTGGGCCGACATGCCCGGCGATTGGTCCGGTCCGGTTCTGCCGGCGCCGCTTGCGATGCTGCTGCAGGTGCTGGAGGACGTGCGTACCAAGGCGGAGGACGCTGCCGCGGATCGCTTGTTCTCAACTGCGGCTGGTTTTCGGCCCGGGCGTCTGTCTGAGAGCAACCTGCAGCGCTTGGACTTGGACTGGCTGCGTCAGTGCGTGTACTGGGACACGGCGCGCTTGCATGAGTGGATCGAGGGTCGTGGCAAGGGTTGGGAGCGCGAGGTGGAGCGCGTCTTAGCCGGTCATGTGTTCGCGCGCATGCGCCTGGACTCGGGCGAGAACCGCTCGACGGCGGATCGCGTCTTGGACGCCCTGGCGTACTTCTTTGTGGATCCCAGTGAACGGCCGATCTCGGGAACGGAGCACGACAGCTTCTGGGATGAGTTCCGCAAGCTCGAGGTGCTGGCTGAGTTGCCCTATGCCTTGGAGCACGGGGATGAGCTGCGGCCGGCCGACCTGCGCCAGGTGCTGCCACTGGAAGAATTCAAGCTGCGTAGCAGCGACCTGAAAGGAGCCCAGCTGGTCGCCGCCGCCTTGCGCGGCTTGCCACAAGCCGAACAGGCGGAGCACTTGCTGGACCTGGCCGAGCAGCCTGGCAGCGATTGGCAGGCGGGCGAGCTAGAGCCTCTCGAGGGCGTGCTCATGGCCTGGGACGATCTCTTGCAGATGCGTCTGGGCGGCTTGCTGCAGGAGCTGCCCCAGCCCGTGAGTTTCTCGTCCGGGCGCTTACGCGCTGCCTTGGAAGCGCGCGATCACGTGGTCAAGGACATGGATGCGCGCTCGCGCAGCTTCTCGCGCAAGCCAAGCTTGGAGTTGGTGCACATGGTCGAGCGCCACCGCGAGCACTACTCTGGCTTCAGCGTGCGCAGCGTCACCGACCGCGTGCCCGTAGCGCTTTCCTCATGGGCTGAAGACGAGGTCCGGGGCGGCACGGCTGTTAAGCGATTGGTGGGTTCCGATCTGGTAGGCAAGGTTCGCGCGCCACAATTGGAGAGCCTCTTGGCGCAAGAGGCTGGCCTGCGCGAGTTGCGCCGCTTGCAGCGTAAGCTCGAGCTTCAGGACCAGGAACAGGACACCATCTACCAAATCGTCGAGGCTCGTTACCACCCGGACCAGTCGGTGGGCAGCACGGGCATCGAAGGCTACTTGGATCGCGAGCTGACCGGCCGCAACGGCTACCGCGAGGTGGTGGGGCTGGAGGAGCAAAACGGCCAGGGTCGTCCGGCTCTGTACCACCCGCCTGTGGATGGGCTGGACGTGGAGTTGACCCTCGACCTGGAGCTGCAGAGGTGGGCGGAAAAGGTCATCAATCGCCCTAAGGCGGCGCCGGAGGGGGACGAAAAGCCGGACGATGCCTGGACCGAGAATCCCGTAGGAGCGATCGTCCTGATGAAGGTCACGGGCGAGGTGCTCGCCGCTGCGTCGGCTCCACTGGTGCCGGGCAAGCAAGTTGGCGGAGCGGATGGACAGGCCCTTCTCATCTTGGAACGCACCATGC